>NZ_JABWPQ010000005.1:0-239396 GCF_013366255.1 Pseudoalteromonas sp. McH1-7
TTTGAGGCTCAACCAATTTTGTCTCGACTAAACATTGAACCTGATAATTGGATGAAACTCACAACCCAATTTTCTCGGATTTTCCATGGTGCTGTTGGTCGAGAGCGAGTACTCACCGCTTACTGTGAAACACTCAAAAAGCGACGGCGCACAAATCTAGCAAATTGTGAACATTTTCTGGCTTAACCAAATAAATTTTTTAGCGATAACCCTCAAGCTATGTAAATTACGGCGCTTTTGTCATGCGTATGACACTGGGGTTAATGTAGAGAAACACATAAATGTCACTAGTTACCTGATTTTATGAGCACTTTTAATAAGAATAATGAACATTTCCATGTTGAAATTGTCACAGTCATGGTGAGTAAATAATAGTAGGTGTCAGTGATACACCGTCAGGCTGCTGGGTGCGAAAGAGCGCATACTCACTCTTCCTTTATTTTTTCTGCTATATCGAGGGGAGAGATGTTGTTTCAAATTAATGAAAACGAATTTACTCTTCGACCACCATCCATAGTAGTTGTTAGTACAAACACGTTACATAATAAATAATAGTGGATGTTAGCGATACGTTACGTTATGCCGTGGGTGTCAGTGATACATTCATCAGTGATACATTATGGCACATAGTTAATAGTGGGTGTCAGTGATACATTATGCCTAATTTTAACCAGTTTTAACGTTGCCCCTGCTTGGGCTGGTGGCTATTTTATGACCGAAACCATATTTAAATTACCTTCTGTGTTTGAAGTTAGGTATATTGACAGGGCTGCTGGGTGCGAAAGAGCGCATACTCACTCTTCCCTTATTTTTTCTGCTATTTCGAGGGGGGAGATGTTGTTTCAAATGAATGAAAACGAATTTACTCTTCAACCACCATCCATAGTCGCTGTTAGTCCAAACACGTTACATTGCGTTAGAAGCTATTCTCCGGATTTCAAAGGTGTCTTTACCTTGGAGGTATTCGACTCTTCACGTATATTGGGTGACATTAACTCAAGAAATTGTCAATCTTTTAAAAGTCAGGTGTTAGAGTCGCCGGATTTATACGACAGATTTACCACTTTATGTACAGTGCTCCTTTCGGAAGTTAAGAGTTCAGAAAAAGAAAACTTAATTTTAAATTGGATTAATAATTTTTTGGATCATCAAAAGATACCACACGCTGAAAGTTGCCCGACTGGTCATGAATTAGCAAAAAAAATTAAGGCGATGATAGATTGCCACCACCAAGAAACTTCTCTGTTTGACGAGATATCATTGACCTTAAATTTAAGTAAAGAACACTGCAACCGGATATTTCGTCGCACTTATAATCTTTCGATACAAGGATATTTTCTTAACAAAAAGGCTCATCTATCTAGGAGCTTATTAGTAGGTGATCTCCCCATTTCAGAGATAGCGGTTCTAAGCGGGTTTTACGATCAAAGTCACTTTTCCCGTATTTTTAAAGCTATATTCCAAATTAGCCCGGCTGAATATCGAATGCGGATCAAAGAATCACATCAATCTTGTACAAGACGACGTTAATATATATTTATATCTTGCTTCCTTAATTATCACTAACCTTGGGAGCAACACATGAAGTATGTACGAAATAATGAACATGACGAAGAAGTTATCAAACAATTTACTAAGCAGGCTATTCCTTTTACAAAAGTAACTGGACACTTGGATTCAATAGAACTGCTTATTGAAATGAGTGGAGCCACAGCAGACGATAATATATTGGACATAGCTTGTGGCCCTGGTCTAGTAGCTTGTGAATTCGCAAAAGTTGCACGACATGTAACTGGGATCGATTTAACAGAGAAGATGATTGAGCAAGCGCTTTGCCATCAAAAAGAAAAGGGGTTGAATAATCTTTCTTGGGATATCGGTACCGTATACCAATTGCCGTATGATTCAGATACCTTTTCCGTTGTAGTGAGCAGGTATAGTTTTCATCATTTGCTAAACCCCGATATGGCACTAGCTGAAATGCTCAGGGTGTGCATGCCAGGTGGTGTTATTGTCATTGCAGATGTCGCATTACCCGCAGATAAATCTGAGGCATTCAATCGCATGGAAAGACTCCGAGACCCATCACATACAGAAGCATTATCCTATGATAAGTGGAAGCAATTGCTCTTTAACTCTGGGTTGAAGAAAATCCGACGAGGTAGTTACAAAGTTCCTATGGAACTTGAAACGCAACTTAACGCATCTTTTCCTAATCCAGGGGACGATAAAAAGATACGAGAGATCTTTCTACAGGATGTAGATGCTAATTGTTTGGGTGTTGAATCTCATAAATGTGGAGATGAAGTTCATTTTTCTTATCCAATATCAGTTTATGTCGGCGAAAAATAGCTAGCCGAATTTGTCTAATCGGTATTGGCAATTCTTAGGTCTATTTAATTTCGCTAGTTTGGTTGGCCGAAAAAATCGTTTACGGCAAACATATATTGAGGATCTCTTATTACAATGCCTTATTTAACTTACAGGAACAAGTATTGTGTAAGGTTATCAGATTTCAAGTGGCCAACTTTGCATCTCAGTGATCCGACTAATGCAGCGAGCGAAAGCAAACGCAAGCTGCTCGCCTCGGTAGATTTTCTCAATGGGCGCGGCGGCCAAAAATACAACTAGTACTTTGGCCTCGTAACATTCATCGATAAGCGCAATAAGTCGTCTTGTCTCATCATCACCTATTCGAACTTGTGCTGCCTCATGTGGGCGGATGTAGCCTTCCTCTGTCCCTTGCGCTATTGGGTTCTGCTCGGGCATAACACCAAGTAAAGGTAAGTCAGAGATAAAAATACACTTATATTGCTGTGTAAGTTTAATATAGTCATCGATAGCACGAGGAGTTGAACATAACGACATAAAATCAAAACAGACTAGATTTTTAGTCGCTCCAAGTATATTCACTGAGCGATGATTAAGCGTTAATACTTCAGGTTTTGATACTCCCCCAGCTTTGGCAAACGCCCGCCAAAACGCGTGCTTGTCTTTGACAAAGTAGTGATGTGCTTGCGTACCTTTAGCAAAGCGATGATCCGTCTCACCACAGATAGGTATGATTTCGCAATTGCGCATAAGCAGGTCGATGGTTGGCTCAAAACGGTCTCTATGTAACCCGTCTTTGTATAACTGCGTTGGGTGACAGTTTGAGGTGGCAACTAAAGTTACGCCAGCTTCAAATAGTGCTTCAAACAGTCTTGCCATAATGATGGCATCGCCGATATCAGTGACAAAAAATTCATCAAAACACAATAACGATGTTTGCTTAGCCCAGTTTTTCGCAATATGTTGTAGTGGATCTTTAATCCCTTGGATTTGATTTAGCTCTCTGTGGATTCTTTGCATAAAATGATGAAAATGCAGACGAGTTTTGTTATCGATTTGGGTAAACTGATAAAACCAATCCATTAGCATAGTCTTGCCGCGACCAACAGGCCCATAAAAATAGATACCTTTGGCTGCACTACCTTCTACAACTGAACGAGAAAGTTTATCTAAGGCGTCAATTGCGACTTGCTGCGCTGCGTCAGGCGCAAGATTTCCAAGTTCAACTTGTGTTTCGTAATGGCTAGAGATTGACATAGTCGCTGCAAATAGGAATAGTTAATCCTAATAATATCATAAAGCTAGAATTCATGGACGCACTATTAAAGCTAAAGCAAGCAATAGCGAGCTACTATGCTCTGTCACAAGAAACTTGGTCCGCTATTGAAGCGATCACTACAATAAAATCATTTGCTAAAGACGACTGGTTATACCAAGAGGGTGAATATCCGACAACATTCGCATTTTTATATCAAGGCTTAGTGCGGTTAGTAAACACCAATACGGCAGGGCAAGAGTACAACAAGCGTTTCTTTGTCGCGGGGGAGTTTCCTGGCGTAATGCATGCTCTACACCGTGCTGAGCCAGCTAATCAGGGGATCCAAGCGTTGGAACCCACAGAGGTGGTACTAATAAACTTTAAACAATTTAGAGCATTGCTAATGGACAACCCTGAGTTAATGCGATTCCAGATCCATTATCTTGAAAAGAATTGGTTGCTAGAAAAAGACAAGCGGGAGCTTTATATGGTGCAGTTGGATGCAACTGAACGTTATCTTGCTTTTTTAAAGGAGCAGCCTGAGCTTGCTGAACGAGTTGCGCAGTATCATTTGGCTTCGCACCTTGGGATCACGCCAACGCAGTTAAGTCGTATTAGAAAATCTTTAAAAAATTCGGGTTCGTTTACATAGGTAAATGAGCCACGTTCGTTACCTTGTTAAAGTTGCCTCAACAGAATATGGAGAGCAACTTATGAATATTACACAATTAGAGCCATTACTAAATTGGCGTTATGCCGTTCGCAAATTCTCAGATCAACCAGTTGAACAAGCAAAAGTTGATAAACTAATTGAGCTCACTGGACTTAGCGCTTCTTCATATGGCCTGCAGTCATATAAGATTTTACAGATAACCTGTCATCGTACCAAACAAGCTATGTTTCCTTACTCGTATGGACAACAAAAAGTAGTAGATAATAGCCATTTACTTTTATTTGCAGCTGATATGTCGCCATTAAACTCACAAGTTGAACACTATATGGATAATTTTAGGCGTCAGCGCGACTTAACAGAGGACACCTATTTAACAATGGAAACTGGGATTAAGTCGGCATTAAGTGGTATGAATAAAGATGCCCAGTACATCTGGTGTTCAGAACAAATTCATCTGGCGGTTGGAACGTTATTGGTTGCCGCTGCGAGCCTCGAAATAGATGCTTGTCCTATAACAGGTATTGAAAAAGGCGAGATAGATAAAATACTTGGTCTTGAAGCGATGCATCTCCGTACGGTCTTGGTTGTACCACTTGGTATCCGCTGTAGTTCCGATAAAAATGCTACTGCACCTAAAGTAAGAAAAACACAAGCGAAGTTAAGTATAGAGATGACACTATGATTTTCGGTTTACTTGCTATTTTTGCCGGTGGCGCCATTGCGGTTCAGGCAAGTATGAACGCTCAACTAGGCGCGTTGCTAAAAAGTCCGATACTAGCTGCTGGGGTTGCATTTACTGCTAGTGCCCTTTATACGGTCGTGGCTTTTCGATTATCTGATAGCGTTTTTCCGACAATCACACAAATAAAAGCCGTGCCTTGGTACCTTTGGTGTATTGGCGGAATATTAAGTGCCACCGGAGTAGGGCTGAGCTATTTTTTGATCCCCAAAATGGGTATTGGTAATTTAATGGCATATTATTTATGCGGCCAAATGGTAGTCGCGATGATAATCGGTCAGTTGGGTTTATTTGCCGTACCGCATACTCCCGTTACCTTGCAAAAGTTGCTAGGATTGGTTGCCGTGCTGACCGGTATCGTGCTTCTTAACGTAAATCAGCAAAACTAATTTACGTTGAAGTGATGTTATCTCAAGCGGACGTAAGCTTAGTACTCGGCTATTTCCAGCGCTTTGCTGACTGCGGGAGTGGCTGCAATTTGCCGATAATAACGTCGTAGCTGCTTGAGTGAAGGCGTCTTTTCTAACAGTGTTTTTGCTCGCTCACAAAGCATAAATAAGTAGCTATCACACAAAGTAAATTGATTGGCTATTACGTAGTGATTGTCAGCTAGCAAATTATCTATCACAGCAAATCCTGCTTCCAGCCGAGCTTGCTGTGTACGGATCAGATCGTCATACATCAGGGCACTTTGGGTGTGCCGTTCGGGATAGGTGTACATTAATAAATCGCTGTGCAGCGAAGCGCTCATAAAATGGAGCCATTGTATAGATTGAAACTTAAGCTTTGGATCTGCTGGAAATAACTGCTTGTCGCTGTGTTTATGAGCAAGGTATTGAGAAATAGCGGCACTTTCAAACAGTGTGAAATCATCATCGACAAGCGCTGGTATGTGACCTGCGGGGCTGAGCTTTAGGTAATGTGAGCTGTGATTAGCGTTTTTTTTCACATCAACTAATTCTAACTGATAAGGTTCGCCTATCAATTCCAATAAAATATGTGGTGCAAGGCTTGCGCTCTGTGGATAGTAAAAGAGTGTATACATAATTCACCTAATGTAAGTCACAAACATCGATATTAGGTTGGACAATAAGGCTTTCGATGTTGCGAAGTTAAAATATTAAGCGGCTCCTTCTGTGCTTTCTCCTATTCAACCTTAGGTGACGGATGCAGTTTTCTCAAATAAAAATGCCAGCAAATATTGCTGGCATTTAAAGTTTTTAGTGTTATTGCTACGGAGTATAGTAAATCGGTGAGTTTGGCCCGACAGGTAGACCAAAGCCAAATACCCAGATATAAAATAGTGCGACCCAACCGATAAAGAAGAACATGCTGTAAGGCAACATAGTCGCTACCAACGTACCGATCCCCATATCTTTCTTGTATTTGGTGGCCACTGCCAATATCAACCCAAAGTAACTCATCATGGGTGTAATCAGGTTTGTGACAGAGTCACCAATTCGATATGCAGCTTGGATAGTTTCTGGTGCGTATCCAATTAGCATCAACATAGGCACAAAAATAGGGGCTGTTACTGCCCACTGCGCAGAAGATGAGCCTAAACTGAGGTTAACAAGGGCACACATTAAGATAAACAGTACGAATACCTCAGGGCCTGTTAAGTTAAGTGCCTGTAGTAATGCTGCACCGTTAATCGCTAAAATAGTGCCTAAGTTCGTCCATTTGAAAAACGCGACAAACTGCGCAGCGAAGAATACCAGTACAATATACATCCCCATTGAGCTCATACTTTTGCTCATGGCATCGATAATATCACGGTCATTTTTCATGGTACCTACGACCCGGCCGTATACAAAGCCCGGAATGGCGAAAGTCACGAAAATAAAGACGACTATACCTTTTAAAAATGGCGAACCTGCTACTTCACCTGTGGTTGGGTGACGCAGAATACCGTCTTCAGGCACGATGGTCATCGCGAGTAAAAGGCTGACCACCAAAAGAGAAACTCCAGCCCATTTTAGTCCTGATTTTTCTTTTGCTGTAAGCTTTTCAATGTTGTTTTCGCTTAAGTCAACGCTAGCTTCACTCGCATCATATTTTCCTAAGCGTGGTTCAACAATTTTTTCTGTTACCAAAGTACCAACAATGGCAATAAGGAATACAGAAATCATCATAAAGTACCAGTTTGCTTCAGGGCCAACTTGGTAGGTCGGGTCAATCATCTGCGCAGCTGGTGTGGTAATACCTGCAAGCAGCGGATCGATTGTACCTAACAGTAGGTTTGCACTGTAACCACCAGACACACCTGCAAAAGCGGCTGCCAAACCAGCCAGTGGATGGCGACCTAAACTATGGAAAATCATCGCTGCAAGTGGGATCAGCACAACGTATCCAAGTTCTGAGGCGGTATTAGACAAGATTGCAGCAAACACTACCATAAAAGTAACTAAGCGCTTTGAAGCGCCCATCACCATGCCACGCATAGCTGCTGATAGCATGCCAGAATGTTCAGCAACACTCACACCTAGTAATGCAACCAATACAGTACCCAAAGGAGCAAAGCCCGTAAAGTTAGTTACAAGGCCTGTCACTATGCGTTGTAGACCTTCTGCGCTCATTAGGCTTACGACTTCAATAACGCCGTCAGGGTCTCTGCCTGCTGAGCCTTCAGGGCGGGGGTCGATAGCCGACAAGCCCATCCAATCAGCGATACCACTGAATACCACAATGGCGATACAAAACATGGCAAACAATGTAATAGGGTGAGGAAGCATGTTACCCAGAAACTCAACAGTTGCTAAGAAGCGGTTAAATAACCCACCTTTGTGCTCTGCTTGAGCCTGACTATCAGCCTGCGTCTCTACAGCTTTTGACATAGCTAAATTCTCAGTTCCAAAAAATGCCGCAACTTTAGCATCTCTTTGGACTGAAATCATGTGAAAGCGGTTATTTGTCCTGTTTTCAGGGTGAAATTAGATAGATTGTGCAAAAACAAAGCAATCAGAATAGCTTTAGTTGATTTTTACTCATTGTATTGCTTTTGTTTCTTCTTCTCGTCGCGCGTTTTCTAGAAGCGTGCGTGCTGATCACGCGTCCAGTCTCTCCCTTATCTAGGTGTTGTTTATAGAAACTAGAGATCTTCTCTCTTGCTATTTTCGCAGCATCGTCAGGATGCTTTTCAGGGGGAGCATACAAGTCGTCTTTGAGGCCTGCATAAAGCCAAGGAGTATGAAGATAGTTGTCTGGAACATGGTCAAGCTCGGGAATATAACGACGAATAAAATGTCCGTCAGGATCGTATTTAAGCCCTTGAGTTACAGGATTGTATATGCGAAATGGATTTATTCCTGTTGTACCCGATTGCATTTGTACCTGGGGGTAATGGATCCCAGGTTCATAGTCAACGAACAGCGTGGCGAGCCTTGCTGCTGGCTTTTGCCAATCAAGCCACAGATGATAACTAGAATATGCCATCAACATGGCTCGCATTCGAAAGTTTATCCAGCCAGTTTGAATAAGCATTCTCATACAGGCATCTATAAACGGTACCCCGGTATCGCCTGATGACCATCGTAAATAGCATGATTCATTAAATTCATTTGCTCTCATATCAATTAAGGAATTATGTACCGCTTGCTCAGCGTATCGAGGCTCCGACTCAAGTTTTTGCACAAAATGACTGTGCCAATAGAGCCGAGATAAAAAGCCGCTTTTATTGCGCTTTGAGGTGACCGGTAAAGCTTGAGCTTGTTGCAATACTTGCCTCAAGCTGAGCACACCATAAGCCAAATAGGGGCTAAGCCTTGAGCTACTTGTGGTAGATTTTACCGGGCTCGATATTCCGTATAGATATTCGTTGATTCTGTGGTGAAAAAAGCTGTCTCGAGTTTTGTTAGCGGCCTCTAGCCCGCCTTGTTGTGGTGTTCTAGCTTCGTTGTTGTCATCCGCCGGGTAAACATCAAGTAACTCAAGGCCGTTATGGTGTTGAAGTAAAGCGTGGATATGTGTTGGTGCGGGAAAAGCGGCTGCCTGAAGCCACTTCTCAGCGACATGATGCCATTTATCACGATTGACATGGCCTCTGAATACAGCTTGTTGTTGATATTCTTGATAGTTAACTTGCTTGGATTTACACCATGCAATAACGCGTTTGTCTCGCTCGTACGTCCAGGGGTTGCCAGTCTCTTGGTGACAATATAGATTTGAAATAGCAACATGTAGATGAACTTTCTCCAAAATTTCAACCAAATCACCTTTACGTACGGTCAAAGAAGCGCCAATACATTGTAGTTGTTTTGACAGACTTAATAACGACTCTTTAATGAATTGGAATTGCCTTTTGCTGGTATCTTCGAGCTGCCAATAGTCAGGCTCTATCACGTACAGAATTAAAGTAGGCTTGCCGTTATTTGCTGCTTCATACAGCGGTCGGTGATCAGATACTCTGAGATCTCGCTTTAGCCAAACGAGATTAATCATTTAACACGCCTTTAAAAAGTAAAGGATAACGTCGTAGTCTTTTGCCAATGTAATCGTCAGCTAGAATTTGTTCGCAGATCCTGTGTACGTCATCGTCAATGGCAAATACCCAGTCGAACCGTTCGATAGCGAGCAAAAACCCACGTTTGAGAAAGCTTTGTTGACGGTATTCGCTACAGTTGCGCTTGATGATATTTATTTTATCTGGGTTGGCTTTTAGTGCAGCCACTACCTGCTCTATGTAAACGCGGGTTTGGTTGCGTTCTGGGCGAGGTCGCCGGACACGGCGTCCTCGGTTGCTATTTGGATATAAACTACGCATTCGCCTCTTTGTATATATACTCAAGCTTTTTTATTAAATCGTCTTTGTGTTTATCATGCTCATAGTCGAGGTGATAAGTATTATGAAAACCAGAGCGCAGCAGTACGCCACTGCCTTGAAGATAAATCGTGTATCCGTCTGGATCGGCAAAAGCTGTTACGCCTTGGTAGCGTTTACCATCACTTGTCACCTCACCGTTTTTTTGAATATGCTCAAAAACGGTTAACAAAAATCTGCTGTCTAATTCATTTTTCATTTCTTAACCTCTGTCCTTAAATACGTTAGTAAAGTGGTTCGTGATCACTTAACTAGCGCTGAAATTGCTTTAAATTGCTCATTTTTTGCTGTTTTAAGCCATTGAAAGAGAATAGATTCTATGGCTAAAAAACGTGCTCCGTCGGCTTGCATTTGCGCCAAAGCCCACTGCGTGTGCTTCGGGTTACGCGAACATATAGCATCTGCTGCAATAACCACATTAAAGTTATCAGCCAATAGATCGTTCACAGTTTGCTGTACACAAATATGACTCTCTAACCCTACAACAATCACAGTATCTCGTTGAAACGATTGAATAGTTTGCTTACAGTCCTCTGTGTAATAGGCACTGAAAGCTGTTTTTTCAATAATAGGTAAGTCAAATTTAAGTAAATTAGGTGCACTGCGACCTAACCCTTTGGGGTATTGTTCAAAAATAAGGGCTGGTATAGACAAATATTGAGCAGCGTTTAGTAGCGTTGTTACTTGATTTTCTACGGCATCAAATTCAGCGATATGTGGACGAAACTTTTCTTGAATATCAATCACTAGGATCATGCAATCTGACGCTATTAAATTCATCATCTTCTCCTTAGAGATAATCTCGCATCGTTAATATGTGCGCTTCACATATACTTTATTTGTTAGTTACAATGACAGACCGAGCAAAAAAGTAAATGGTTTTAGCGTGAAAGTACATTTTTTGGGCACCTCCTCTGGTTGTCCTTCCAAACAGCGCAATATGTCCGCTACCGCTGTAAGCTTCGATAATACAAAGGCTTGGGTGTTGATTGATTGCGCCGAAGCGACGCAACATGCACTATTGCATAGCGAGTTAACGCTATATCACTTAGAAGCCATTTGTATCACTCACCTGCATGGGGATCATTGTTATGGGTTACCCGGACTCATTTCGTCAATGGCGCTCAACGCGAGGCAAGCTCCACTTAAATTAATTGCCCCGCGCGCGGTTGTGCAATTTGTGCATAGTTGTTTTGCTCTGACAGAAGTTAAGTTGGGCTTTGATCTAATAACCATTGCTCTGGAAGAGTTAACCGATAAATTAAGCCTTAACTGTTGCGACATTGAAACCATAGCGCTTCAGCATCGAGTTCCTAGTGTTGGCTATAAACTTACCGAAAAGTGTATTCCACGTAAGTTAAAGATAAGTAAACTGCAGCAAGATGGCATTGGTTCTGGCGGTCATTATAACTTGCTTCAAAAAGGCCAAGATGTTGAATACCAAAGCCAACTTTTACGCTCAGCGGACTACAGTTTTTATAGCTGGCGGCCTAGAGTGGCAATAATTTGTGGCGACAATGAAAAGCCAGCTTTACTTTCACAGGCTATTCAGGGCGCAGATCTGCTTGTTCACGAAGCCACTTTTACCGCGCCTGATCTACATAAAGTCGGATTTCACACCGGGCACAGTGATGCCAAACGCATTGCTCAGTTCGCACAAACTCATCTAGTGCCGACCCTCGCGCTTACCCATTTTAGCGTACGTTACCACGGCGAAGGTATGCTACAACCTCTTATTGATGAAGCCGCTAAGTACTTCGGCGGCGAGCTTGTTATTGCCCATGATGGTTTAGTTATTGATATTCCAAATCAAAAGCAGTTTGATGGCGACTGAAGTTAATGCTACCCTCGCTCGCAAAACCAGCGCCAATCAGCGATAACCTGTTCACTGTAGTGACAGGCGGTTTTTATCAATTCATCGATTAAATCAGGTAGGACAGCGACAACTTGTTCTTGAAAATGTAGCGAGCGTCGATCTGAGCGCATGTGGGAGAGGGCAAGTGCCTCACCGCAGGTTTCCGCGTATTGACTAAAACCGGATTTAGTTGCAGCGCGTTTACCAATAGTGATGTCTTCTGGGTCGATACCAACACGAGCATGGTGACGTGAGCGCACCAACCAATGGCTGCCTTGCCACAGTGCATTATCCAAAATAAGATCGGTACGGCGCTGCATTTTTCTTTGACTATTAACCGTTAAATGCGCAGGGTCGAGGCGGTTAATGGGGCTTAGGCTGGAAAAATAAGCTAGCGGAGATGCAACCTGCTGCTGCTTAATCTCAACAATGTGACACAGGGGCAGAATGTCTTTGGTAGGCTTTTGCACACTTGGCCCAACCAATAAATAATAGCGGCTCAGGTGCAACGAACCTGTGCCTTGGTCAATTCGCTCAACACAGTCCAAAATTTCGTCATCAACGTATGCCGCGAAGTGGTCAATAAGGTTCTCTTTCAAATCTGGATCAATTTGCTTAAATCTGAGTTTGTCGTCTCGAAAGCTAAGGGGTTTAATACTGAGGTCAATCTCTTTAGCAAGCGTACTTTTAATCGTAAATGCGGCACCTCCCGCCATTCTTTGCAAGCCTTTTTGCCACCGTTTGTACAATATGTGGTTATTATTAAATGCGATTAGGCCGGTATTACTATCGACTTTATGTTCCAGCGACAATTGACAAGTTTTTATGTAGCTTTGTAAAAACACCTGTTGTGCTTGGAGTATCTGTTCTTTATTCACAACAGGCTTGCTGCGATCTTTTATATCTTTAGCTTGCTCTTGAATGCGACCTCCCTCCAGTTGAGTAAGAGGCAAACTGACCAAAAAGCGGAACAGATCCCATACTGCATGTCCAACACACGCATCGTCGAAATCATTAGGTTCAAAAATTAAGGTATCACCATGGCTGCCTTCTTCACTATGAAAGCCGAAGTTTCCTGTATGACAGTCGCCCATAATGTAAGTCAGGGGAAGTGTAGTGGCAGTGTCTGGTAAGGTAATTTGTTGCTCTAGTAGGTCTTTGTACATCAGTGCAGCACTACCCCGAAAAAACCGAAGTGGACTTAGTCTCATTTTGCTGAATTTACTGCACTCACGGCTAACGCTCACGCCTTCACGTTCCTCAAAATAAGATGCTAGATAGTCATGACGATTCATGGATTAGTCCTCCTTTTGAATAATACCCAATTGAGATTTAGCCAGCTTAACAACCGCTTTATCGATAGGTGGCGGGCTAATATAGACCCCCTCACTGAGCGCATTGACTACGGTCTTTAATACTTGTACTCGCGCATACCATTTATGTTCAGCAAGGATGACATGCCAAGGCGCTAGGTTTGTATCGGTTTTTCCAAACATATCATCAATGACTTGCTCGTACTCTTCACGCTTTTTACGGTTACGAATATCTTCTTCTGTTAGCTTCCAACGTTTATAGGGGTTATTTAACCGTTCTGTAAATCGTTTTAGCTGCTCTTTCTCGCTAATATGCAAAAAGACTTTCACAATGCGAACGTTATCATCGACTAGTAGTCGTTCAAATTCGTTGATTTCTTGATAGGCGCGACGCCATTCATTTTCGCTGGCAAACCCTTCAACGCGTTCGACTAACACTCGTCCGTAATAAGAGCGGTCAAAAATAGTCATAGCGCCAAGCGGGGGAAGCTTAGTTTGAAAGCGGTACAGATAGTGTCGACCTTGCTCTTCTGGGTCGGGTTTTGCGATAGGGAACACTTTAAAGCCTCTAGGGTCGAGCTTTTCGGTCATGCGGCGAATGGCACCACCTTTGCCAGCCGCATCCCATCCTTCAAATACTAAAATAGCGCGCTTCTTTTGGTGAAAATAGGCCTGCTGTACGTGTAATAGCTGAGTTTGCCAGTATTTTAATTCATGCTTATAGTGCTTCTTTGAATCCATAGCAGGATACGTAACCGGAGGTTTTACACTTAGTCCTCGGTTTAGCGTGTTAAATATAGAAACGTAGCTGGTCATGATCACTCCCTCAAAACTTCCTTAGCTAAATAGCTCTAAATATCAGTCAATTCTGAATTAAATAACCTGAGCTTTGGATAATTAATACCTTTCTAGCAGCCAGTTTTAGCGCTAACTGCGTTGAATTTACTTCCAATAGCCAGCTATTGATGCGTAAATTCGCCTTGCCTACAGGATGTAGATACCTTAGCGAGAGCAGGACGCGGAAGCGGTGTTCTCCCTAAAACTCTCTGGCTAGACAAGGAGAACACTAAGTTGTGCTTAAGCAACAATGAATTCAAGCACTCCTTATCCAAACCTCAGATTAAACAAATGATATTGAACCATACACTATTGGACGCCGTAGAGTCGCCCAGTATGAACTCTACAAGTATTATTTGACAAAAATATGTCAAACATCGTCAATAATACCAATTGGTCTTACTACTTACTCGATGTAAGGAAGTCAATCTGACACTCGCTATGTTCAAAATTTTTATTTAGAACAACCAAATAAAAAATTCTCACCTTGTCTGCTTTGATGTAGACACCTTTACGTTAGCAAAATAAGTGGTATAAAGCCGAATTTTCCGTAAGACCATTTCTTTGTATTCAATAGCGGTAAGATACAAAAAGCCCTAGTCATTGAACGAAAAAGTACGCAGGGGTTGAGCATCGTATTATTATGTTTTATGGTGGTTTTTTACCCATTATAGGACACCACCTTGATGGCTCACTCTGTTTTGATAAAGGAAGTATAAAATGCGGTTTTGGCTTTTGATAATATTAGGTATTTCTTTTAATTCACATAGTATAGTGATCCGACATGACGTAGATGACGCAGACTATAGAGTATCGAGCGATGTATTGCCGCAATTAGCAACTTTTTACATCGATGGTGGGCATGGCACACTGATAGGATCAAAGTGGGTATTAACCGCCGCTCATGCAACATTTTGCCTGCGGCCGAATTCGACAATACTCATAAATAATGTCCCTACTGTGATTGACCAAGTATTTGTTCACTCAGACTATATGCCAGGGAAAAGTCACGATATTGCACTTATCAAGATCCAGCAAGCGCTAAGTGATGTTAAGCCACTGATGATTAACCGTGAAAAAGAAGAGCTTGATGAAGTTTTATGGTTTATCGGCATAGGAGGAACTGGTAATGGTATAACTGGGCAAACGATTGACAATTTAGCTAACCAAGGTCAAATGCGACGGGCACAAAATACCGTAAAAGTAGCCCAAGGTCCGGTTATTAAATTTAGCTTCGACCGTGGTGAAAATGGGCTCCCTTTGGAAGGTGTGTCGGGTGGGGGAGATAGCGGCGGTCCAGCCTATCAATATGAGAATGGGCAAGGTATTGTGTTTGGGGTAAGCTCAAGAGTAGAGGGCGGAAAAATTGGCCGTTACGGTGTGACAGAAGTCTATAGTCGCGTTTCTTATTTCGCTGATTGGATTGATAATATTATTGCTGGTAACAATGTAACCAAGTTGGCTACGCCTAAGTTAACCCAGCTGCCAGCAGACATTACTGAAGCGATATTGCCGCAAGTTTGTGAAGAAATTAATATAAAAAGCAGCCTTTAAGGCTGCTTCGCAATTTGGGCAGAGTGCTTGAGTACAAGCACTGTCATTTCAGTGACTATCTTGCGTTGGTACTTTCAAAAATCTTGTCAGCAGAGGCTGCAACAAAACCGGTGTAGATCTCTCCATCTGGTTTTTTATAGCGCAGTGCAAACTCATAAAAACAACTAGGGATACTAAATTCACCGTCGCTGAACTTCACTGATTGGTGATCAGCAAGTGTAGAAGATTGCTCAAGTAGCACTTCTGGTGAGCCTTTGATCTCGCCACCTGAGGTGTTTAGCTCAAAGCCATTGTCTTTTAGTGCTTGGTTGACTGCTTCAATTGTGGTGAAGTTTTTCAGATAGTTGATACTGACCGTGAAGTGGTTAGCACGGTAACCCCAGGCCGACATCCATGCTGCGTATTCACTTTCTGCTAATAGTTTTTTATATGTGTCGTGAGATACACTCCAATGCGTCCCTGAGTACAAAAAGTTTTCAGCACTAACCGCTGACTCGTCAATTTGCTCAACCATGTCTTTAACTATTGCTTGTAGCTCTTCAGAGCATTTCTCAACTAGCAGCTCAGAGATGAACACTTTTGGTTTAGTAGGATCTTGGTGCTCATAGTGCTTTGCATATAGTTTTTTTGCTTCGAAGTGATATTCACCACACTCTTTATAACCGACAGCTTTGAAGTGTGCTGCGAGTTTTTCTAGCCCAACTTTTTCGATATTGAAGGTGCGAAGCGCGATATGGTCATTGATCACGTCATCTTTTTGTGTCGAGCCCAGCAGTTCGTGGACCTTTACCGCAGAGGGCGTTACTGCTAGGTAATTATCCCACAGCTGTTCAAATAATGTATCTACGTTGTTGTGCATAATGGTTTCCTAATTTTTTGTCTCGGTGACAGTTGTTAACGTTATACCTTTTGGTATTAGCACGACATGAAATTTATAATTTAAATGCGCTTATTAACTCGCCTTGAGTGACTTCAAGTGCATTTGCAACTTCGGTGGTGAGTTGAATTTTTTCCTCAGCTTCGCACAAATATGCTTGATCGGTAAAAGTGGCTTTAAACACGTCTAGTCGACCATTGGAAATTGCGAGGCTGGGGAGGTTATTTGGTACTGAGGTTACAATTTCAACCTCGCCCTTAAAAGATTCTCTTACTGTGCTGATATTTTCGAGTTTAGCCTCAACAGTGGGTCCCGCATCAAATAAATCAACGTAACCACGGTGCTCAAATCCTTCTTTTTGTAATAATCTTAATGCAGGTTTGGTCTTTTCGTGTACATGACCGATAACGGCTTGTGCTTCTGGGCTTAGTAAGTTTGCGTAAATAGGGTACTTCGGCATCAGCTCACAAATAAAAACCTTGTCTCCCAGTCCGACTAAGTGATCAGCTTGTGGAAATTCGATACTAAAAAAGTGTTCTTGTAACCACTGCCAAAATGGTGAATGACCATGCTCATCGCTAACGCCTCGCATTTCTGCAATAACAGTATCGCTAAAACGCTCTGCATGCTCGGCCATAAATAAAAAACGGCTGCGTGATAAAAAACGCCCCGCTAACCCTTGGCGATGACCTTCTCGTAAAAACAGCGTGCAAATCTCTGAACTGCCAGTGTAATCGTTACACATGGACAAAATATCTACGGTGTTATAAACCCCAAGCGTACTTGAATGATGTACAGTTTTACCCAAGTGGTAGTGATACAGAGGTACAGACATACCAACAGCGGCCTCGATTGCCGTGGTGCCGATAATTTCTCCCGTTTGGGTGTCTTCAAGAACGAATAAATAGCCTTCGTCATACGGTTTTGTAACTGACTTTGTGAAGCTTTTAACTGAGCGATCAATTTTATTCGATAGCAATTCATCGTCGACAGGTAATGAGGTAAACCCGTGACCAGATTCAATCGCAATCGTTTTTAGCGCATCAAAGTCAGTTTTTTGTATTGGTCTTAATACTAACATGAGAAAGAGGGGATCAAGATCCCCAGCTCCTTAGCCGTTAACTACTGCAGCAACCGCTTGTTCAAAGCGTGCTAAACCTTCTGCGATCTCTTCATTTGTGATCACAAGAGAAGGTGTGAAACGAACGACATTAGTGCCTGCCACTAATGACATTAAACCGTGCTCTGCACTTGCTACAAGGAAATCACGTGCACGGCCTTCAAATTTGTCATTGAGCACGGCACCAAGAAGAAGACCTTTACCGCGCACCTCAGAAAATACATTGTATTTGTCGTTAATAGCGTTTAGACCATCTCTGAATAGTTGCTCTTTGGCTTTTACACCTGATAGCACCGCTTCGGTATTTACTGTATCAAACGCGGCTTCTGCAACGGCACAGGCTAACGGGTTACCACCGTATGTTGAACCATGTGTACCTACTTTTAAGTGTGACGCAATGTCAGTTGTTGTTAACATCGCACCAATAGGAAAGCCGCCACCAAGTGCCTTTGCAGTGGTTAAAATATCAGGTGTTACACCTAGGCCTTGATAAGCATATAGGTCACCCGTACGACCAACACCAGTCTGAACTTCATCGAAAATAAGTAAAGCATTATGCTTGTCGCAAAGCTCACGTACAGCCTGTACAAATTCAGGGTTTGGAGAAATTATTCCACCTTCGCCTTGAAGCGGTTCCATCATTACAGCACAGGTATTATCTGAGATTGTTTTCTCAAACGCAGATAGGTCGTTGTAATCAACATGAGTAACATCAGCAGGCTTTGGACCAAAGCCGTCAGAATAGGCTGCTTGACCACCCACAGTTACGGTGAAAAAAGTACGTCCATGGAAGCCTTTGTTAAATGCAATGATTTGCGACTTCTCTGCACCAAATTTATCTAAAGCCCAGCGCCGAGCAAGCTTAAGCGCAGCCTCATTTGCTTCAGCACCTGAGTTTGCGAAGTATACTTTCTCTGCAAATGTCGCATCGGTTAATTTTTTGGCAAGGCGTAATGCTGGCTCATTCGTCATTACGTTCGATAGGTGCCAAATTTTTTCGCCTTGCTCTTTTAGTGCAGAGACAAGCGCAGGGTGGCAGTGACCGAGACAATTTACCGCGATACCACCAGCAAAATCGATGAACTCTTTGCCTGTTTGATCCCATACACGAGAGCCTTCACCTTTGACAGGGATCACAGCAGATGGGTTGTAATTTGGAACCATGACTTCATCGAATAATTCGCGGTTTGCTTGCATGACGCTTTCTCCTAAATTTTTATCATTGTGCGTTATTTCTGTTGAGCAAAAATTGTTTATTTGATGTTCTGCTCACAGCCAACTTGCTATTTCCTCATTATTACGCGCTTTTATAATAATTTGCAGTGCAATAATTCACATATTTGCTATTATTTATATCAAATTGACATGGTTAAATTGCAAAATGATAAGTTTACAAGACGAAAAGCTCATTGCACTGTTGCGAAATAATGCACGGGAGAGCATCTCAGAGTTAGCACGAAAACTCGATATTTCTAGAACGACAGTACAAAACCGTATTGCGAAATTAGAACAAAATGGAGTGATCAAGGGCTACCGGGTCGAATTTGCTGAACAATATATCGATGACCTTGTGTCTGCCCATGTTGCAATAAAGGTAAAGCAAAAGCTCACCGCAAAAGCAAACTTGGCATTACAACAGTTACCGAATGTTTCAGCACTTTATGCTATAAGTGGAGAATATGACTTGATTGCTATTGTTGAAGCGCAGAGTCTGGAGCAGCTGAGTCATCTACTTGACGAAATCGGTAATTTGGAAGGAATAGAGCGTACTAATTCGTCAGTTATCTTAGAAACAAAATTTAAGCGTTAGAACAATTCATGGATAACGTGAAGTGAGTTTTATAAGACTGTATCTATTTTTCAACGTAAGGTGAGGGGATCACCCTACGTGTTCTGGCAACCAAATACTCGTGCCCGTAGCTGCGATGTGATTTACATTGCCATTGAGCACTTTGCTACCAACGTTGTTGGAGCTTTCTGGTCTGCTGACTAAGTAGCCTTGTACACAACTGATCCCAAGGTTTTTAACTAACTCAAATTGCTCAATTTGCTCAACTCCCTCGGCGACAACTTTCAGCTCTAATTGCTGTCCAAGTTCACTGATCGAATTTAATATTTTACGATATTTCGGATTGCTATTTGCTTGAGTGATAAATAGCTTGTCGATTTTGATTACATCGATAGGAAGGTCAGCGAGTGTGCTCAAAGAGCTAAAACCAGTACCAAAATCGTCAATAGCAACGCTTATTCCTGCATCTCTGCATTGCTGTAGCTGAGAAATTGTTTCATTGCTGGCTTTGATCAGCGTTGATTCGGTAATTTCTAGCATCAATGCACTTGCAGGTAGCCCAGTTTTTTCCAGTGCCGTATTGACCCATTCAAAAATTTTCCGATGTTTAAGCTGAATACCCGAGACATTGACCGAAATTTTTACCTTCTTCATACCTGCATTATGCCAAGCAGACATTTGCCTGCATGACTCAAGCAAGATCCAGTCGCCAAGCTCTAGGATTAAATTAGACTCTTCAGCAATAGGAATAAATTCAGCTGGGGGGATAAGCCCCTCTATTGGATGGTTCCAGCGGATCAGCGCTTCAAAATAATCAATCGCGCAATCTTCAACATGTACGATAGGCTGGAATGAGAGATAAAAGCTTTGTGCTGCAATGGCTAGTCTCAGTTCTTCAAGCAGGTAATGATAGCGCCGCATTTTAGAGCCCATTTCAGGTGAATAGACTTTAAATATGCCGCGACCGTCTGATTTTGCACGGTACATAGCTACATCGGCCATTTGCAACAGCGAGTTTGGCGTTGCTGCACTGTCGGGATAAACCGCGATACCAATACTTGCGCCAATTTTTACCAATTTATTGCCAAGTAAAAAGTCACGCTCTATATCGCACAAGATAGACTGTGCAATTTCAGTACATAAATTAGGGTTAGGAAGTGTGGGAATAAAAATCGAAAACTCATCGCCCCCTAGGCGTGATAAGTTTTGTTCAAGTCCATAGATTGGGTGGGTGTCTTCAAGTCCAAACTGACGAACTACTTTTGATAGTCGTAGTGCAACTTGAATAAGAATTTCATCTCCAAAACTGTGACCGAAAGAGTCATTCACTTGTTTAAAGCCATCTAAGTCAATAAATAGCAGGCCGCATTTTGCTTGATTGAGTTCTGCTTGTTTTAATTTTACCTCGATATGGTCAATGTAGGCATGGCGGTCAATTAACTTGGTGAGCTTATCTTGAAAAGTTTGCGACTCGGAATGACGTTTAACCCTCGCCAGGTGACTAGATAAATCATGAATAGAGTGACTTAACCCAGCAAGAGGTGACTTGTGATGAAGCGGTGCACTGTCAACTTCAAGGCGAGTCAGGATATTGTGTACATCATTGTTTATCTTGTCCACGTCTCTATCTTGATTACGGTATCGACATTCTGCCTTCAGTAAATAAAAAATAATCGTGAGTAAGGTCGCTAAAGCCGTCAGTGTGATGGGGGAAGTAAATACGTCATACCATACTAAGTTGACGTCAATAAATTTGCGTGTATCAGCTGCAAGGTCAATCACCACAAATAGGTCACTTTCGCTGCTACTAAAATGTATTCCATGTAATAAAAAGGCATACCAAGGTGATGCCACTGAGTTTTCTAATGAACTAACCGCAAAACCAGTAGATAGTAATTCAAAAACGTGCGCTTTAAACGATAGATGAAGCAATATGACAACAAATAACGCGCCTAAAACTAGGGTACTTGTTAGTCTTATAGCACGTGTCATGAATAGGCTTTCCTTAAAAATTCGCTACTCACGTTATCAAGCTAAGATGACATGGTAGGCGATAATGATTTGGTCTGTAAGATAGTTTTTTACACATTTTAGCATTCAGTTGCAAACTTCATCGTGCAAAAGTACCAAAAATTTCATATTGGTCGTGACTTTATATGCGCTTGATCAATTATTAGTTAAATTCACTTTACATGAGAACGGTTCTTAACTAGCTTTCATCTTAACTTTTAACGTAATTGGCTCAGCGATTGCAAGGATCTCATAGCAACCTGAAATTACGACTTGTCAGATTTAGGTTGCGACAAAGTGGTGCAAAAGCGCACCAAATTAGTACTGTCATACAAACTCAATATTTGTTTGCTGTACTTGAGGTTCGTGATTGATAGAGCAGGCTTGATGGTGCTGTGTTAGTACAGTGTCAAATAGCTGGGTTCTTAAAAAATACCCAAAATAAATCGTACACAGTTACCAGTCGTTTGCAGTATTAGCGTACGTCACTGTGAAATATGGACTCACACAAGGTAAATGGGGGTTATATGCTCACCAAACGGTTTTTTAAAACAAAAGACGAAGCAGAAGTTACATTTTCATTTTCACACCCACAAGCTAAAACGGTAGCGCTGGTCGGGGATTTTAATGGCTGGCAACCTGAGCCAATGAAGTTTGTTAAAAAAGAGTGTGCTTTTAAACTTAAACACCGTTTACCAACCGACAAAGATTACCATTTTAGATATTTGATTGATGGCGAGGTCTGGGATAACGATCATCAAGCGGATGATTACGTGCCAAATGGATTTGGGGAAGACAACAGCGTTGTATCCACTTGCAGGGCTTAAGACAATAAATGGACCATATTGCTCAGCTTTTATATTTATATGGTATTGGTTATGAATATCATAAATATACAGGTGATCATGTTATCTTTGATCACCAGACTCGCTTGTCAGCCCTCAAAGAATGTGGTGTAAATACAGATGATATTGATGAAGTAAATGCACTTAATTTTACTTTGGATATTGCAAAATGGCTAACACCTATCGAAGCTATTACGTTAACAAAAGAAGCCCAGCCTAAGTTAACGTTGAGACTTGAAGCGTGTAGTAGCTTATCTGAGCTTACTATCTCTATTCCTGCATTAAATTATCATTTTGTTTGTGAATGCAACAACCTGTCAGAAGTGGGTGACTACGTTTATCAAGGAACGCGTTATGTAGCATTGTCAGTCGCCATTGCTCCAGTTGTTGTTGGTTATCATCAAGCCAAAGTAACTATAAATGGACAATGCTACGAAACTGAGCTTTGGGTTACTCCCGAGCATTGCTACGATCCCATCTCGGATAATAAAAAGTTACTTGGGATCTCTGTACAACTTTATTCGCTTAAACCTGAAAACTCAAAACTAAGCGCTGATTTTTTTGAGTTGAAAGAGCTGATTGTTTTGGCAGCTGGCGAGGGAGTTGATTACATTTTATTGAACCCACTCCACCTACTGTTTGTTGAACAACCAGAAAAGGCAAGCCCATATAGCCCAAATGATAGGCGCTTACTTCACCCTTTTTATATATCTATTGAGCTGTTATGTGAGCGATTCAATGTAGATAAAAACGTGTTTTTTAAGCAAAGTAATATCGATAAAAGTGACCGTAATCACAGTTACCTTGATATGTCTCGTTGTATGAACGACAAATTAGCTAAGCTGCATAGCTTATGGCAGTACTTACAAAATCAACGCAATGACTGGGATGCTGATTTTAAACAGTTTTGTCAGCGCAAAAAAGAAGAGTTGAGTGGGTTTACTGACGATGAGTTCGCCAGGTTTTTACAGTGGGTAGCGTTTGAGCAGTTGGCACATTGTCAGCTAGTGGCACTAGAACACGGTATGGCAATAGGGCTTATTAATGATTTAGCCGTTGGTTGTGCTGACGGCTCGAGTGAATATGAGAGTAATCGGTCACTCTATGCCGAACATGCGAGAGTTGGAGCGCCGCCAGATCCATGGGCTGAGCAGGGACAAAATTGGGGACTGCCAGCGCTTAACCCTGTCAAGTTAAAAGCTGAACGGTTCGAGTTTTTTAAACAGCTGATTAGAGCAAATATCAGCGGAGTCGGGGGGCTACGGATTGATCATGTGATGGGGTTAAGACGCTTATGGTGGTGCTTTGTAAGTGGGGAGTCTCAGAGTGGCTGTTACGTTTATTATCCTTTTGAATACTTACTCGCAATATTGAAGATAGAGTCGGCGCTACACAAAGTCATGGTGATCGGAGAAGATTTGGGAGTGGTGCCAACGGAAATTAAGTTAGCAATGGCAGAGTCCCACATATACAGCAATATTCTATTTTATTTTGAAAAAGATCATGATGATCAGTTTCTTGCCGTTGAACATTATAAAAAAAATGCTTTGTTAATGGTTGCTAATCATGACGTACCACCTTTTTTTGGCTGGTGGGAGCACGATGATTTGCGGCTCAAAAAGCAATATCAGCTACTCGATGAGCGGCAAACCTCAGTTGCAAATGCACAAAGGGAGACGGAGCGAGACAAGCTTTGTCGTTGGTTGAGTCTTCATGGTGTGCGAGGTATAGACCTAAAAAGCGAGGCTGCTTTAGTTTATCCGGCGTTAATAAAGGTGCTAGCTCAGTCACCGGCAAAAATGCTGACGCTACAATTGGATGATCTCGACTGTCAGCGGCTACCAGTAAATATCCCCGGTACCGATAAGGAATATCCAAACTGGAGGCGGCAGTTAACGCAAACATCAACAGAGATTATCGCAAAATCCCAAATGCTGATCCGCGACGCTGTCACAAGCAGGAATTTATAGATGAATACAAGACCAAATTTAGAAGACGCTCAAATGCCTCATTATGATTGCCAAGTTACCGCGCTGGCGGCAGGTAAGTGTCGTGATCCGTTTGCTTTTTTAGGGCTACATCAATTTAATGATAATCAGTCGGTGGTACGATGCTACATTCCAGGGGCGCAAGAGGTATTTGTACTTACAAAACATAGTAGGTATCCGCTAACGCAATTTCGTCAAAGCGCTCTATTTTCATCGGTTTTAGACAAAAATTTTGCCAATCAAGAATATCAGTTAGAAGTTGTTTATCCAAATCAGACAGTAACCGGTAGAGATGTATATTCGTTTGCGAGCACCTTATCAGATGAAGCTTTGTATTTATTTAATGAAGGTACACAGGCGCAAGCCTATCTGCACCTCGGCGCACATCAACTTACAGTGGATGGTGTTGAAGGGTTTCGCTTTAGCGTTTGGGCACCAAACGCATTATCTGTTTCGGTGATCGGTGACTTTAACCATTGGAACAACACTCAACATCCAATGAGATTGCACCCTGCCAGTGGCGTATGGGAACTTTTTATACCTGAGCTGAATGTCGACCGTTGCTATAAGTTTGCTATTACAACATTTGATGGAGAGCGAATTGAAAAGGCAGATCCATTTGCATTCAAAATGGAGCAAGCGCCAGGGACTGCAAGTATTACGCAATCAAAGCCAACAGCAGTGGTGACTCAACCTGAGCAAATAGAAAAAGCATCTCGCAATAGGATTGATGCACCAATTAGTATATACGAGGTACATCTTGGGTCTTGGAAGCGCCGAGAACAAGAAGGTAATCGCTATTTAACGTACCGTGAACTTGGAGATGACTTAATCCCTTATGTGAAGTCTTTGGGATTCACACATCTGCAATTGATGCCAATCAGCGAATATCCTTTTGATGGCTCTTGGGGTTATCAACCTGTTGGCTTGTTCTCACCCACCAGTCGGTTTGGAGGAGTAGAAGATTTTGCATACTTTGTTGAATGTTGTCATCAAGCTAAGTTGGGGTTGTTAATAGATTGGGTTCCTGGACATTTTCCTTCCGACCCTCACGGCTTGCATAAATTTGATGGCACGCACTTGTATGAACATGCTGACAAAAGACAGGGATTCCACCCTGATTGGAACACATACATTTTTAATTATGACCGCGCAGAAGTAAAAAGCTTCTTATTATCTAACGCGATGTACTGGATCAAGGAATACGGCATTGATGGTTTGCGTGTCGATGCCGTGGCATCGATGTTGTACTTGGATTACAGCAGAAAGCAAGGCGAGTGGATCCCTAACCAATATGGTGGACGTGAAAACTTGGGTGCGATTGAATGTTTAAAGTCAGTAAACACTCAATGTTACGGTGAAAATGATGGGATCATGATGGTAGCTGAGGAATCTACAGCTTGGCCTGGGGTAACGCGTAGTGTCGAACATGATGGATTGGGTTTTGGCTATAAATGGAATATGGGGTGGATGAACGACACCCTGAATTATATGTCAAAAGACCCTATTCACCGCAAATACCACCATCATGAAATGACCTTTTCCATGGTCTATGCTTACTCTGAAAATTATATTTTACCATTAAGCCACGACGAAGTCGTTCACGGGAAAGGTGCGTTATTGAGCAAAATGCCAGGGGATGATTGGCAGCAATTTGCTAACTTAAGGGCTTATTATGGGTTTATGTTCGCACACCCTGGCAAAAAGCTGCTATTTATGGGGTCTGAGTTGGCACCGCGCGAGGAGTGGAACCACAACCAGCAATTAGATTGGCATTTGTTAGAGAGTGAAGCGCATCGTGGTGTCTATAAATGTATCAAATCCCTAAATGAAACCTACAAGGCAACGCCTCAATTGTTCGAGTGTGATACTAAGTCCACTGGATTCAATTGGATAGATGGTGGAAATGCTGAACAAAGTATCTTTAGTTTTATCCGTTATGGAAACGATGGCTTGACCCCACTTGTCGTAGTGGCAAATTTCACCCCCCAGACACATTTCCATTTCCGTTTAGGCGTGCCGGCTTCTGGCGTTTATCAAGTGATTTTAAACACTGATGACACGGAATTTTGGGGCAGTGGCGTTGGTATTGTTGCACATAAGCAACAATTGATAGAGTCGAAAGAGATTGAAAGCCACGGACTTAGTCAAAGTATTGATATAACCATCCCGCCGCTGGCGACTATTTATTTACAGCTGATCTCTGGTGGCACATGCTAATAAGCTATCGTGGCCACCCTTATACGCTTGGCGCAACTGTTACGGGCAAAGGCGTTAACTTTTGTGTTTATGCGCCAAAAGCGGCAAAAGTGACATTGTGTTTGTTTGATAAAAGCGGGCATAGTGAAGTCAATCGTTTGCCCATGTTTCGCCACGAAGGGGGAAATTGGTCGCTATTTATCGAAGGGGCAAAAGCAGGTGATTTATATGGATACCGGGTTGATGGCGATTATCGTGCAGAGAAAGGTTTATTATTCAACGTCAATAAACTTTTACTAGACCCATATTGCAAAGATTTTTTTGGTGAGTTTACATGGAGTGAGCGACATTTTTGCCACCTGCCTGTGGGGCATTTGAATCCATCAGACAACGGATGTGACATGCCAAAAAGCAAAGTCGTAGCGACCGAAAAGTATGTAGGGGTGCGCCCAAACACACCTTGGAGTAAAACCGTAATATATGAGTGTCATGTAAAAGGAGCCACGGTACGCCATCCTGAGGTACCTGCTAAGCTGCAAGGTAAATATCTGGGCCTTGCCGAACCTGTATTTATTGATCATCTGAAGCATATTGGTGTGACAGCTGTGCAGCTCTTGCCAGTGCATGCCTTTATTAACGAACAGTTTTTGACTACTAAGGGATTAAAAAATTACTGGGGTTACAATACGCTTAGCTTTTTTACTCCACACAAAAGTTACCTCGTCAGTGATGATATTAATGAATTTAAGTTAATGGTCGAGCGACTGCATCAGGCTGGAATAGAGGTGATTTTAGATGTGGTCTTTAATCACACAGCCGAAGGCGGCATAGATGGACCTACGATTAGCTTTAAAGGGTTTGATAATCTCACCTATTACAGCACCTTACCAAATAAACCAAATGTTTATATAAATGACACTGGATGTGGAAATACCCTTAATATTTCAAACCCCGTCGTATTGAAACTGGTATTAGACAGCTTGCGATATTGGGTTGAATATATGGGAGTAGATGGTTTTAGATTTGATTTGGCGACGATCCTAGCGCGTCAAACCTCTGGCTTTTCTAATCAGCATGCTTTTTTGCAAGCGCTTAATCAAGATCCTATTCTGAGTAAGGTGAAATTAATTGCAGAGCCATGGGATATTGGACCTGGGGGTTACCAACTAGGGCAATTTCCAGCACCTTGGCGAGAGTGGAATGATAAATTTAGAGATACTGTCAGGCGCTTCTGGCGTGGGGATGAGGGAGTGCTTCCTGAGCTGGCAATGCGGATCCACGGTTCAAGTGATGTATTTGAACATAATCTACGGGGACCGTTGAACTCTATTAATTTTATTACCAGTCATGACGGCTTTTCACTGTTTGACTGGACGGCCTACGAACAAAAACATAACGAAGCCAATGGTGAAGCTAATCTAGATGGCCATAGTGAAAACTATTCATTTAACTGTGGTGTTGAGGGGTTCAGTGCAGATCCTAAAGTTAATGAACTTAGACTTTGTATGCAAAAAAATGCGCTTCTAACATTGTTTTTATCTAAAGGCGTTCCGATGATTTGTGCTGGCACCGAAATGGCACACTCGCAAAATGGTAATAATAATGCTTATTGCCAAGACAATTGTACGAGTTGGTTAGCATGGAAAAATCATCAACAGCATCATCCGCTTACTTTCTTCATTCAAGATTTATTGGCAATACGCAAACAGTTTGCGGCCTTTTCTTACTTGTTTTATGTGCATAACAGCGACAGCCGGTTTGCGGTTAATTGGTTTAATGAAGAAGCCAAACCGCTTTCCCCAGAGCAGTGGCGTGAGCCGAGTCGAAAATGGCTAAGTTACACCATTACAGATCAGCAATTAGGCCAAAGTTTACTGATTATTTTGAACGCAAGTGACAACACAATAAATATCAAATTGCCACAAAGTGCTTTTTCCTCTAATTGGAAACTAGCGATCACAACGGCTGTCGAGGTACACAAAACAGATATTGACTCATATTTACAGGTTCCGGCTAAGTCAGCATGGATATTTACATCAATCAAAGGGGATGAATAGCATGGCTAATAAAAGTGCACCAGTTTGCGTTGTGAAACATTGGCAAGATGCACCAAAGATAGATGAAGACACCTTAACCGACGATTTAACGCGTCATTTTTATTATACCTTGGGGCGTGACAAAGTCGGGGAATCCCGTTTGTACCTGTATCACGCTTTGGCACTGACGATCCGCGACCGATTAGTTGCTCGTTGCCGAGCGACCAAAGAACACATTAAAAGTCAGAAAACTCGAAAAGCTGCCTATCTCTCTTTAGAGTTTTTGATGGGCCGAGCGTTGTCAAATGCAGTGATTAATCTTGACCTTCATGAACAAGTGCAGTCGGCGCTACAAGAGTACTGCACTGAACTTGAAGAAGTAGCAGAGGCAGAGCATGATGCAGGCTTAGGTAATGGTGGCTTAGGACGTTTAGCAGCGTGTTTTTTAGATAGTTGTGCCTCACTTGCGCTTCCTGTTATTGGTTACGGTTTACGCTATGAGTTTGGTATGTTTAATCAAACCTGTGAGCAAGGTCATCAGGTTGAACAGCCTGATAACTGGCTCCGAGAAGGTCATCCATGGGAGCTGGCAGCGCCTGAGCAAGCAAGGCGAGTGAAGTTTTTTGGACATGTTGAGGTACATACTGATAAGCAGGGTAGGCAACACCACGAATGGCTTGATACGCAAGATGTCTTGGCCGTTCCGTACGACGTACCTGTGCCTGGGTATCGAAATGGTGTTGTAAATACCTTACGGCTTTGGAAGTCTGAAGCGACGGATGAGTTTGATTTAACCGAGTTTAATGCCGGGAGTTATTCAGAAGCGGTTGCTAAAAAAAACCAAGCTGAACAGATCACTATGGTGCTTTACCCTAATGACGCCAGTGAAAACGGTAAAGAGCTTAGACTAAGGCAGCAATACTTTTTATCCAGCGCAAGTTTACAAGATGTTATTGCTACATGGGTTGAACAATATGGAGATGATTTTAAGGACTTTGCTGACTTTCATGTGTTCCAACTTAATGACACACATCCTAGCGTCGCCGTTGCTGAACTGATGCGTATTTTGCTGGATGACTATGAGCTGGAGTGGGATGAAGCATGGAAAATAACGACCTCAACGATGGCCTACACCAACCATACTCTACTGCCAGAGGCTTTGGAGCGTTGGTCGGTCAGTCTTTTTCAACGTTTACTACCTAGGCTATTAGAAATTATTTATGAGATAAACGCTCGTTTCCTCTCCGAAGTCGCATTAAAGTGGCCAGGAGATATAGAGAAGCAGCGCGCGTTGTCGCTCATCGAAGAGTCAGAACACCCTCAAATTCGTATGGCATACCTTGCAATTGTTGGTAGTTATTCGGTAAACGGAGTTGCAGCTTTACATACCGAGTTATTAAAAGCTGGCTTATTCAATGACTTTTATCAACTATGCCCAGAAAAGTTCAACAACAAAACGAATGGGGTAACACCAAGACGTTGGTTGTCACATTGTAATCCACAACTTGCAGCGCTTATTTCAGAGAAAATCGGAGATGGCTGGCAAGCAGACTTTTCAAAAATCAGCGAGCTGCGTCGATTTTATGATAATCACGCTTTCCAACAACAATGGTTGGCGGTGAAGCAGCAAAATAAGCGCCGCTTAACTGAGCTGGTAAAACAAGAGTGTAGCGTAGAGTTTGATCCTGACATGATGTTTGATGTCCAAGTAAAAAGGATACACGAATACAAACGTCAGTTATTAAATATCCTTCATGTGATCCACCTATACGATCGAGTTTGCAGAGGGGAAGTTTCTGGGTTGGTTCCCCGTTGTGTTTTATTTGGCGGTAAAGCAGCGCCAGGTTATTACATGGCTAAAAAGATCATTAAACTCATCAATAATGTTGCAAGCGTTATTAATAATGATCCCGCAGCTAAGCCTTATCTTCGCGTTGCATTTTTACCAAATTACAACGTTTCAAAGATGGAAGTAATATGTCCTGGAACTGATTTATCGGAGCAGATATCAACCGCAGGCAAGGAAGCTTCAGGCACCGGAAACATGAAATTTATGATGAATGGTGCTGTGACAATTGGCACTCTTGATGGCGCTAATATAGAAATTAGAGACTGTGTCGGTGCCGATAATTTTTACTTATTTGGCTTGACAGCAGAAGAAGCTCAGCAGGCCAGACTACATTACCAACCGTTAAAAATCATAGAAAGTAATCAAGATTTAAACCGCGTGATGACACTATTGGAAAGCGGCCATTTCAATCTTTTTGAGCCTAATATTTTCGATGACATTATCAACTCAATAAAAAGTAGCTGCGACCCATGGTTAGTCGCTCAAGACTTTCCTTCTTATGTTGAAAGTCAAGAACATGCGGCTCAAGCATATAAAGACAAGGAACATTGGCTGCGTATGAGTATTCTCAATACAGCAGCGAGTGGAAAATTTTCCAGTGATAGAACAATTCAAGAATACAGCGATGATATTTGGCGATTGAGTCCGATGCAGTAGTCACCGCAACAAAGTTATGGAGAGAACAAATAATGCCTAATTATGCGAATCGTTATATTAGTACCCTCACTCGAGAAACATATGCTTTAATACTTGCGGGTGGACGAGGTTCGCGCCTTCATGAGCTCACCACTTGGAGAGCAAAACCCGCAGTATACTTTGGCGGTAAGCATCGAATTATTGATTTTCCACTGTCTAACTGTATTAACTCAGGGATCAGACGAGTGGGGATTGCCACGCAATATAAATCACACTCGCTTATCCGTCATGTTAATCGCGCATGGGGTCACTTTAAAAAAGAGCTGGGAGAATCTGTAGAGATATTACCGGCATCACAACGATATGGTGATGAGTGGTACTGCGGCACCGCAGACGCAGTATTTCAAAATATGGATATTATTCGTCACGAGCTCCCCAAATACGTGATGATCTTATCCGGTGATCATGTCTATAGAATGGATTACGGTGGACTGCTTGCAAAACACGTAGAAACAGGGGCTGATATGACCGTATGTTGTATTGAAGTGCCTTGTGAAGAAGCGGCAAAAACGTTTGGTGTAATGACGGTCGATGAGAGTAATCGGGTACGTCGTTTCGATGAAAAACCAGTTGACCCAACCTCTATTCCGGGCAAGCCTGGTGTGTGTCTAGCCTCGATGGGAAATTATGTTTTCAATACTGAGTTCTTATTTGAGCAATTAAAAAAAGATGCAGAACGTGAGGGATCAGGCCGTGACTTTGGCCATGATATTATTCCGGCTATTATAGAAGAGCACAATGTGTTTGCTTATCCCTTTAGCGATCCGTCATACGGCGGCCAACCTTATTGGCGCGATGTAGGTACGCTAGATTCGTTTTGGGAAGCGAATATGGAATTAGTTTCACCAGAGCCACAGCTCGATTTGTACGATCCGCAATGGCCTATTTGGACATATCAAGAACAGCTACCGCCAGCTAAATTCATTTTTGATGATGATGATAGACGTGGTATGGCAGTTGATTCAACGGTCTCTGGTGGTTGTATCATTTCAGGTTCTAAAGTAAAAAAATCCCTACTGTTCTCAAATGTGCATGTACATTCCTATTGCGAAATTGAAGGCGCAGTTGTGTTGCCTGGTGTAAAAATAGGGCGGAATTGTCGTATTAAAAATGCCATTATAGATAGGAGTTGCCAGATACCAGAGGGTATGACTATAGGTCATGATAACGAGCAAGATAAAGCGAATGGCTTCAGAGTGTCGAATAAAGGGATAGTGCTAGTTACCCGAGACATGTTGGCTGAGCTACCAAAAAAACATAATCAATAGTCCATGTAGAGGTATTATGCATGTAATTCTTGTGGCAGCCGAGAATGATCGGTTGCCAAATTGTAAAGTAGGCGGGGTAGCTGATGTTATCCGTGATATTCCTTATGCACTTGCGGAGCTTGGTATTAAAGTATCAGTTGTAACGCCTGATTACGGACAAATTGCGTTAAATCGACACTTTGTAGCAGATATTGCAGTGCCATTCCGTCAACATTTAGAGACAGCAACACTTTGGTCTGTGGAAAAATCTGACGGCGTTACTCAATATGTGGTCTCACATTCTTTATTTAGTGAGCACCATGGAGCAATTTATTGTAATGATACTCATCAACCATTTGCGACTGATGCAAACCGTTTCGCATTTTTTAGTGCGGCGGTGGCTGAGCTTATAGAGCATGAATTAATTGCAGACATAGATGTTGTGCACCTACATGACTGGCATGCCGCTGTGGTTGCGGTGTTGCGTCGATTTAGTCCGAGATTTAAACGCCTAAAGCAGCTAAAAACGGTATACACAGTACACAACCTCGCGCTTCAAGGTATACGACCTTTCAATCATGACTTTTCAAGCTTAGAGTCTTGGTTTCCAACACTGACTTATGATGGCCTTAGTATTTGCGACCCAAAATATCCTCATTGCTTTAATCCGATGCGAGCGGCCATTAATCTCACTGATAGAGTCCACGTCGTCTCTCCCAATTATGCAAAAGAAGTGATGCTTCCAAGCCACCGTGAACTAGGCTTTTTTGGTGGTGAGGGCTTGGAGGGAGATATGCAGCATGCTTGTCACGAAGGGCGGTTGGCAGGTATCTTGAACGGGTGTGTGTATGCTGAAGACGCAGAGACACACTGCCAAACCAATCTTATAGATTACTTGAAACTTGCTGAATCACACGTATTTCAATGGATGGCAAAGTCTAATCAGGTACTGTCTCGGTTTTACATTGCTCACCAGCGGATACAAGCTTGGCTTGGCGAGCCATTTGAAGGAAAAGTGATCACAAGTGTCGGTAGACTCACAGATCAAAAAGCGCTTATTTTAAGGCAGCCGACTCACGCTGGGATTGTTTTGGATAATATTGCTGAGTTGGCTGGTCGAAGCGGTGCTAGAATTATTATCGTGGGTTCTGGGGATCCTGCCTTAGAACAATTGTTCACTGAAATAATGGCAAGGCACGGTAACGTACTATTTTTAAATGGTTACGGCAAAGAGTTGGGGGAGTTACTTTATTTACTTGGCGACCTCTTTTTAATGCCTAGCTCATTTGAACCATGTGGAATAAGTCAAATGCTTGCGATGCGAGCTGGGCAGCCTTGTATCGTTCACAAGGTAGGTGGGCTTGCTGATACGGTAAAGCATAACGAAACAGGATATTGCTTTGAAGGTGATACACTTGCAGAGCAAGGTCGACAGCTTATCGCGATTTTTGAACTTGCATTAGCCGATCTGTGTAACAATCAAATCAAATACCAAGCGCTTTGCCAGCAGGCTAAACTACAGCGGTTTGACTGGTATAGTGTCGCCCAAAAATACACAGAGCAACTTTATCGATAAACGACGCTAGCTGCATTAATTAACCTAAACTCGGGATAATAACTGGTTCTCTAGCAGCGGTTATCCCTTACTACTGTGTTAAATTTGTATGCAACAGACTCGCTTTTGACACACAAATTCGCCTTGTATCAAGAGGCTAGCCAGATGTTACACTTTTTTAGCTTAGGTATTTTAAGTGATTAATACCAATTTGCTTAATTAAGTGGTCTATTTTGAGGCGAGAAAATCTTGTCGATAACTCCGCTAACGCGTCCTGCTATCGCTAAGGTACCTACATCCATATAGGCAAGGCAAAAATTTTGCTATTTAGTTGTTCTAAATGAGAAATTTTTAAAGCTGTTAGCGTCAGATTTACTCCTTCAAATTGAGCAAGTATTAAGTCAAATTGGTATAACTAATCCTTCCCTCAATTCTATTAATTACGTTGCGCATTTGCAGACTGGCGAGCACACTCGAAGATAAGTGAACGTTTACCAAAAATATAACCTGGCTAGCGACGAGGCTGGCTGCGAGTAAGGACTCTATTGTTTAAAGTTGGATTCACTCATCGCAAATTAGCACGAATCTTAATCAACCTTCTAGGCAAAAGGCAGCAAAAGCTGGCTTCAGCCTTTCTTTTTTTCCAAATTGCATTATCTTTTAAGCTATTATTTTGATTCTTAATAGCTTAGTTTGATTTTCTTTATCATCATAAAGGGTTAAAATCTAAAAAATAGTAAACCAAAAGTGCGAATGGTCACTTTGGCTACAAAGGAGTTTTTGTTTGAAGGTTTTTGTGGCTCGCCAAGCCATATTTAATCGTAAAAAACAAGTTGTTGCATACGAGTTGTTGTTTCGCGATGGTGTAAAAAATAGCTTTCCCAATATTGCAGATGATGCAGCGACAGCCAAGCTGATAATGAATAATCAACTTAACCTCGGTATGCGAAATCTCACTTCAGGGAAGAAAGCGCTAATTAATATTGGTCCAGATTCGCTGCGCCAAGATCTTTGTGAATTTCTGCCTGCCAATGATGTCATTTTAGAGTTGCTCGAGACTATTCCTCCAACAAAACAGAACTATGAACGTATTAGGGGGCTGTTTCATAGTAATTTTAGGTTAGCGTTGGACGATTTTCAGTATTCAAAAGATTGGGATCCTTTTCTGAAGCTGGTTAGATTGATCAAATTTGATGTCATGGAAAACTCACTCGACTCTATCGAGCCGGTTGTTAATATGATCAAAGCTCGAAAAAACATTAAGCTACTGGCGGAAAAGGTAGAAACTGAAGAAGAGTTTGAACAAGCTAAAAAAATGGGCTTCCAGTTCTTCCAAGGTTACTTTTTTGCTAAACCTAAAATGATAGAGCATAAAGATATCTCAATTAATTATGTCATTGTGATGCTTATCTACGAAGAAGCGTTAAAGTCAAATATGAGTATAACGAGGTTGGCTGAGTTATTTGCTCAAGATACTGCACTAGCCTACAAACTGCTGAGATTAATTAACTCAGGAGTATTTCCAATTAAGAGCCGGATTGAATCGTTGAAGCAAGCGCTCGTTTATTTGGGTAACGAACGAGTCAAAAAGTTTGTTAATTTAATCATGACTGCCCATGTGGCAGAGGGGAAGCCAACGGAGTTAACTCGGTTGTCGATAGTTCGTTCGCGTTTTTGCGAGCTTATTGCTCAACAGATCTCTCCTGGCTTGGCAAATATGAGTTTTATGACCGGTCTATTCTCGTTACTGGATGCAATACTTGATAAACCTATGGAGCAGGTAGTAAATAAATTGCCCTTTCCTGAGCAACTTCATGATGCGCTGATTGGCAAGCCCAATACGCTTTATTATATTTTAAATATTGTGAAAGCCTATGAATCGGGCAGCTGGTGGACATTACAGGACGCTTGTAGTTATTTGAATTATAAAGATGAAAACCTTCCTGATTTTCATGCTGCTGCGATAAACTGGGCTGATATGTATAAAAATCGCGTGTATTAATGAAAAGAATTATCGTAATGGATGCAATTCGAGGCTTTGCGCTACTCGGGTTGCTTTCCATGAATCTAGTGCACATGGCCAACTTTGAACTGGGTTATGTAGCTGCAAGTCCTGCTCATCATTTAGACCCCTTTTTTGCTATGGTGAATAGCATTTTTTTTGACGGTCGATTTCGCTCTCTTTTTGCAATGTTGTTCGGCGCAGCTCTGTGCGTCCAAGTGGCTAATGCCAGTTCATCAGAACAAGCAAAAATAAGACTCAAATGGCTGCTACTTTTTGGCATGGTGCATGGTGTGTTGATATGGCCCGGCGATATTCTTTTTAATTATGCCCTAAGTGGTTTTGTCGCTTTGAAATTTATAGACGCTCAGCGTGCAAAATTAATACGTTATACGGCAGGGTTTATCGTATTGCCGGCACTGTTATTGAGTTTACTATTGCTTGTTGACCCTGAAGCGAGCATAAACCGTAGCAGTCCAGAATACCTCGAGCTTGTACAACGAGTGCCGAATACTTATTGGCAGCTTGTTGTAAACAATGGTCTTTATTTCATTATTGTTAGTCTGCTTATTCCAGTTATTACTTTATGGTACACCGCAGGTTTAATGCTGCTCGGTATGCTACTTTTTAAAGACGGCTTATTTGAGTTAAATACGCGTGAACCGACAGAGAAAATTAATTTATATGCAGTTCTAGCTATTGTACTTTCATTTGTTGGATTTGTCGTTGAACGAAAGGTTGGTATTGCTTTTTTTGAAGGGATTGACTGGTTACTAGCTATACCAGTGGCTCTATTTTATATTGTGGTGATTAAATCAGTAATGCGAGCAAGTAGGTATAAATTATATACGATGCAAGTTGTGGGGCGATTGGCACTCACCCTTTATATCTCACAATCAATTATCTTTGTTAGCTATTTTCATTTCATTCAACCTGAAGCGATTAGTAAGTGGGATCGAGTGGACTACTTCGCTGCTTTTGTGGTTGCGACTATACTTCAGCTAGTTATTGCGAATCTGTACTTTAAGGTCTTCAAACAAGGCCCGCTCGAAAAGCTACTTAAGTGGTTAACGCTACGAAGGGGGGGTCATGATTAAAAAACTGTTTGTTGCTATGGCATTCTCGGTTTGCAGTGTAAAGGTAAGTGCGGCTGACTCTATTAACGTACTGTTTGTTAATCCTTCTTTACCCGGTGAGCCTTTTTGGCATCGTGTACAAGGCGCTACAGAAGCTGCCGCCGAGCAACTGGGTATACGCCTTAATGTGATTTATGGCGAAGGAAACAGAATAATCCAATTGTCAGAATTGACAAAATATTTGAATTATCGTGCCACACCTGACTATGTTATTTTAATTAATTATCCCGGTGGTGCAGAGGAGAGTCTTAGACTTTTAGAAAAGTATGAAATCAACCATATTACGTTAGAACAGACAATATCGGGACCAGAGAAGCTTGCGATTGGAAACCCAAAAGAAATATACAAATATTGGTTAGGTGAGCTGCATCACGACAACGATAAGGCGGGCTACGATCTAGCAAAACAACTTTATCTTCAAGCAAAATCAAAGGGTCATAAAGAAATATATCCAGTAGCAATCAATGGGCATTATGGTACGGAGTCAGACATTAGAAGTGGTGGTGCAAGTCGTTTTTTTGCAGAGGTTGGGGTGGCGCTACAGCAAACGGTATATGCTGGATGGTCAAAAGAGCAAGCGTTCGAAAAGACAAAAAAGTTGTTATCTCGTTATCCTAAAACAAACCTTATTTGGTGCGCGTCTGATTTAATGGCAATGGGCGCACTTACTGCTGCTGGAGAGAATAATAATCGTGCAGTTTTTGGTGGGTTTGACTGGTTAAATGATACATTTGAACTAATTAGAGATGATGATCTGCATGCTTCTGTAGGTGGACATTTCATGATGGGGGCATGGGCACTCGTTTCGATTTACGATCATCATAATGGCCATTCCTACTGGCAAAATAATTCAGAGTTAGCGTTTGATCTGATGGTGCTGACAAAAGAAAATCTCGATAGTTATCATTGGATTAAATCTGCAAAGAATTGGCATTCTATAGACTACAAAGCCATGAGCTTAATTGATAAACCAGACGCGCGGTATCAATTTTCACCAAAGTTATTGAGAAAAACCCGACAAAACTAGAAATCCGGTAGTGTAAAGGCCATTAAGCGATTACAATAATCGTTTTTACTCTATGTGGTTCCCTATTGTGACAGAACAAAAGCGCCTCAATAAATACATCAGTGAAACAGGATTTTGCAGCCGTCGAGAAGCTGATGACTTAATTGCTTCTGGCCGAGTTAAAGTAAATGGCACGCTACCAGAAATGGGCACTAAAGTGTCAGACGCTGACACCATTATTATTGATAATAAACCACTCAAAGCAAAGCCAAAATCGGTCTTTATCGCTTACAATAAACCGGTTGGTGTAACCTGTACCACTGAGCGAAAAATTAAAAGCAATATTGTGAGCGCTATCAATTATCCAGAAAGGATCTTTCCTATTGGGCGTTTAGATAGACCGTCAGAAGGGCTAATATTTCTTACTAATCAAGGGGATATGGTAAACAAAATTCTCCGAGCTGGAAATAACCATGAAAAAGAATATGAGGTGGTTGTTGATAAACCAATTGATGAGCGTTTTGTAAAGCGTATGTCATCGGGCATTCCGATCCTTGGCACGGTAACTAAACGCTGTAAGGTACGTAAAACTGGCATAAAGTCATTTACTATCATACTTACTCAAGGTCTAAATCGTCAGATAAGAAGAATGTGCGAATACCTCGGTTTTGAAGTAACGAGTTTAAAACGTATTCGAATTATGAATATCGACCTTACCGGACTTGCCAGCGGCCAATGGCGTCACCTCAGCGAGCAAGAAATGCGCGAAATTAATCGAGCTACGGAATCTTCGGTTAAAACACAAGAAGCCTCAGCGGGGGCGGGTGCAGGAAAAGTTAGCGATAAGTTCAAACGAAACGATGATGAGTCGAACGAAGTAAAGTTGCAGAAGCGCCCTCAAAACCGGAATACCAAAACGAGTGAATCGGGCCAAAATAAAGAAAGAGAGAGTAAAACACGGGGAAAACAATACCCTTTTGATAAAGGCAGAAGTAGTAAAACACGCAAACCCGGTCAGAAAAACAGTGGTAAACCCGCTAACAGAGTGAAGGGTACACTGTCTTTAAATAAAACTAAAAAGTAGTGTGTCAAAGAAATCAATTTGAACGTAAAGCCCCTTGACAGTTTATCAAGGGGCTTTTTATTTTAAGCGTCTGGTTGCTTAATACCAAAATACACACAGTGAAGTACAGGAAGTACAATCAAGGTTAATATAGTAGCAAATCCAAGACCAAACATTATGGTAACAGCCATCGATTGGAAGAACACATCAAATAGCAGTGGGATCATGCCTAGGATGGTCGTAATAGCAGCCATTGAAACCGGTCTTACACGACTCACACCAGAATCAAAAACAGCTTGATATGGAGACTTACCAGATTCAATTTCAATATTAATTTGATCCATCAGTACAATCCCATTTTTGATGAGCATTCCTGATAAACTCAACAACCCGAGTAATGCCATGAAACTAAAAGGGGCTTGCAATAAAACAAGTCCGGCAGTTACGCCTATAATGGCAAGTGGCACGGTTGACCATATCACTAAAGGTTTCTTCACTGAATTAAATAGCAATACAGTGATCATGAACATAGCAAGATAGCCAATTGGTAGCGAGCCAAAAATTGCAGTTTTCGCTTTACTAGATGACTCATATTCACCACCCCATTGCATCTCATAGCCTTGAGGAAGCTCGATAGCTTCAATATCGCTTTTGACTCGTGCAAACAGTTTTGCAGGAGTTTCATCACCAATAACGTCATGATCCGCCATAACAGTAATTGTGCGTTTTCTGTCCCTGCGCATGATAAGGCTATCTTCCCATGTAACACTGAAATCGTCTACGATCTGGGAAACCGGAACGTAAACACTTAAAACTGGGCTAAATATTTGTAGGTCGCCCAAGTTTTCAACATTTAGCCGCTCTTCTTCCGGCGAACGAGCGATGATTGGTAGTAATTGAGTGCCATCTCGATATAAACCAACTTTACTACCTGATACTGAAGAAAGTAATAACTGATCTAAATCGGATTTGCTGATCCCCAAGCGTCTTGCTTTAAGCTCGTTAAACTGTGGGCGGATGAGCTTAGTTCTCTGACGCCAGTTATCTCGAATGTTAAATGCTTTCTCATCTCGTCGAATTATATTTTTAGCTTCTTCCGCCAATTGCCTTAAGACAACAGGGTCTGGGCCAGAAAAACGAGCTTCAATTTTAGCATCAGTAGATGGGCCTATTTCCATTCGTTTAATTTTTAGTTGACCGTCTAGTTCGTGTTGATTTTCATACTCACGCAACTTCGCAATCATACTGACAACAGCATCTCTGTCTTTTACTCTGACAATAAGCTGGCCGTAAGCGTCATACTGCTTTTCTGGTGAGTAGGTTAACATAAATCTAGGTGCACCTTGGCCAATCGTTGTGGTGACCTCATTTACAAGTGGATCGGCAAGTAAGAATGATTCTATTTTCTCGACATTTTTCGCTGTGCTACGGATATCAGCACCTTGATAGTGCCAATAATCTACGTAAAACATAGGTGTATTCGATGCGGGAAAGAATGATTGTTTTACTGATTTGAAACCGACGACCGCACCAACAAGTAATAACACCATTGAGATAATAGTTACCGCTCTGTGCTTGAGGCAAAACGTCAGCATTGACTTGTATACAGTAAAGATTACGCCTTTATAAGGGTCATCATCTTCAGTGTCATCATTGTTTTCTTTTGCTTTTGGCCCTTTAAACATGGCATTAGCAAAAAATGGGGTAAGCGTGATAGCGGTAACCCAACTTAGTAATAGTGATATTAAAAGCACCCAGAATAAAGAACCGGCAAATTCGCCACTTGCATCTGAGCTCAATCCTATTGGTGCAAAGGCGGTAATGCCAATCACAGTTGCGCCAAGAAGCGGCCACTTAGTTTGCTCTACAATATTAACCGCAGCTTGGAGCTTTGATTGTCCACGTTTTATATTTATCAAGATCCCTTCGGTTACAACGATGGCGTTATCTACCAACATTCCCAGCGCTATGATTAATGCACCAAGCGAGATCCGTTGTAAGTCAATGGCGAACATCTTCATAAAAATAAATGTACCGAGCACGGTTATGAGTAGGATACCACCTATCAATATGCCACTTTTCACGCCCATAAAAATAAGTAGCACAATAATAACGATAGCAACCGCTTCAACCAGACTGATGATAAAGCCATCAACTGAGGTCTCCACTTCGGTAGGTTGGTTGTATACCGTATTGATGGTAATACCATAAGGTCGTTGATATTCAAGCTGGGTTAAATGTCGGCCGATCTCTTTACCCACTTCAACCACATTAACGCCAGACGTGAAAGAAACACCCACTAATAAAGCGCGCTGCTGTGCAAAACGAGTGATGTGGTTGGGGACTTCTGCATATTCACGAGTAACGGTTGCTACATCCCCAAGATATATTAATTCTTTAGCACCAGGCTTTGAAATGAGTAATCCCTCAAGCTCAGAGACATCTGTAAACTCTCCTGTTGGGTGGAGTCGGATTGATTCATCTCCAACTCTGATTTTACCCGCGTTTGAAACGGTATTTTGCGCTTGAAGTAAAGAAAATATGTGGCTTGTTGGGATACCAAGCTGGGATAGTTTCTGCGTTGATATTTCAACAATGACTTGGGCTTGCTGCTCACCAGCCACGGTCACTTTACTTACGCCATCGACTAAAACTAACTCTCGTTTCAAAAAGTCCACATAATCTTTTAGCTCGTCGTATGAGTAACCTTCGCCTGTCACGGCATATAGCTCTCCGTATACATCGGCGAAATCATCAATAACGCTGGGTGTCATGACTCCCGGAGGGAGTTTGGGCGCTAGATCATTTACTTTACGTCTTAGCTCATCCCAAATTTGTTGTAGATCTTTTTTTCGATATTTACTCTTCATCTCAACCGTGATCTGGGACTTACCCGGTGATGAGATGGAAGTCACATAGTCGACGTAGGGCAAAGATTGGATTGCATTTTCAATTGGAAATGTAACTTCTTCTTCGACTTGCTGAGGTGAAGCACCAGGGTACATCGTCACAACCATGGCTTTTTTCAACGTAAACTCAGGATCTTCAAGTTGACCCAAGCCGAGATAAGATACTGCACCTGCTATCAGTAAGAGCAAGGCAAACATCCAACTGATAACTTTATTTTCAATTGACCATTTGGCTAAACTCATATTACAGGCCTCTTTCTTTCGTCCAAGGTCTCACTTTCGCACCTTCTTGTAGATAATGTACGCCAGCTGCGACGATCTTTTCACCAGGTTCAAGACCAGAAGTTACCTCTATCCCAGTGTGATTGAGCTGACCTACAGTAACTTTGCGTTTGCTTACCGTTTGTCGGTCGTTGTGGTAAATCCAGACATAACTGTTTTCATCCGGGTTTTGCTCTTTATCGGAAAAAACAGCTTGGTTAGGGATAATGATTGCCGTATTGTCTTTGTTTGTTATCTTGCTTGGGTCGACATAAACATGACCTGTCATGCCAGCAAAAAGGTTAAAATCTTCTGGAATAGGCAAACTAAAAACAACTTTATAAGTAAGCGTTGCAGGATCTGCTTGTGTATCCCACTCCTTAATTGTCAATGGGTATGATTTACTCGTATAACCATCAAAAACAACCGTTGGCTTGTAGTCTGAATCTTTGTCTACGCGCGCAACAATACGCTCTGGCACTTGAATAACAACGTCCATCATATCGCGAGTTTCTAAACGAAGAATATTTTGTTTTGCAACGACATTCTCGTAATTTTTTACAAATACTTTTGCAACTGTACCGCTAAAAGGTGCTCGTAGTTCACTGTATTCCAAATTCGTTTTAGCGATTTTAAATGCCGATTCTGCTACTTGTTTATCCGCTAGAGCTTTATCAAATTCAGCTTTAGTCGCAATGCCTTTTTCGTAGAGTGGCTCTATTCTTGAGAGTTGCGCTTTCGCTAGTTCAAATTGGGCTTTGCGCTGCTCGTATTGGAGATTGAAATCTTCAGGATCTAACTTTGCCAACAGTTGGCCTTTTTGCACGTCTTGGCCGGCAAGAACAGGAAACTCAATGAGTTCACCATTGACACGAAAAGCGAGGTAGGAGCCTTGGTTTGCAACCACTTCGGCAGGAAAGCTGCGTAGTGTACTACTATTTGGATCTGAGACCGTGTGGATTTTTACAGGTCTTGTTGGGGCTTCTACTTGAGTTTGTTCAACTTGTTCTTGGCAGCCCAGTAATAAAGTAGCCAATACAAGCCCAGAAAACACTCTTAACATTTTGTTCTCCATGACAACGTTAATTATAATGCGTGCAGAATAATAGAATTACTTATAAAATAAAAATTATAAAACATTCTCTACTGCATAAGATTTATTTATGAAGATTTCAGACTTAGCAGTATTTTGTACTGTTGTTGAAGCACCTAGTCTTACCGAAGCTGCAAATAAGCTTCATAAAACGCAGCCAGCGGTCTCGCAATCAATAAAAAGATTAGAACAATCTATGGGATTTGCGCTGTTTGAGCGTGAGAAATACCGTAATATATTGACAGAACAAGGCCGCCGATTTTACTTCGAGGCTGAAAAATTATTAAATCATCATAGAGATCTTTCATTACTCGCGAATGAATTTGCGGCTGGTAATGAGCCAAGCTTTAATATCTGCTACGAGCCAATTGTCTATCAACACCAAATTGATGAAGTACTAGGACGTGCATTTATGAAGTTTCCCTCGACTGAAATGAACATTTCAAGTGGTAAGCGCTTTTTTGCGCTAGAGCAGGTTACTCAAGGAGCCGCAAATCTGGGTATAGGCCCTTGGTTTGATTTATTTCATTCAACAGGCGATCTTGAAACCATGCCGATAGGGAAAATTAAACTCGGTCTAGTCTCATTACATGGCTACATGCCACAATCGTTGGGCTTTGCTGAGCTTGCTAATTACCCGTCTCTTGCGATGAAAGAGAGTAAATTTAATTTTGACAGCGAACGTCTGGCGTATGGCAATAGTAAAAACGTGATGAAACTAGACGATGCGTTGGCGATAAAAAGATACCTTTTACAAGGCATGGGATACGCGCTTATCGGCCTTAACTTTTGCCGTGAGGAAATTGACTCTGGTATTTTACAGCGTGTACGTGTTAACGATCGAAAGGACGAGTTTGAAGCAGAGATCCATGCTTTTCGCCTACATATTTCTCATCATGGGCCAGTGGCTAGATATTTTTGGGATCAACTAAAAGCGTTGAATAAAGCATATGAAGACCATCGAACAACATGAACTAGCAGAAAGAATGTTTACCGTGATAGGTGCCATTCCAAGAGGAAAAGTAGCCTCTTACGGGCAAGTCGCACGTTTAGCCGGTTTTCCCAATCATGCCCGTAAAGTAGGGCAGTTACTTAAACATTTACCACCAGAATCGACTCTGCCTTGGTATCGGGTAGTGAATAGTCAAAGGCGCATTTCATTTGCATCAGATAGCGATAAATTTCAAGAACAAAAACAACGCTTAGAAGCTGAGGGTGTGACCTTTTCAGGCACAAATCTCATTGCAAAGCAATGTTTTTGGGAGTAACAAATTTAGAACCCTTCATATTCAACTGATCCAGATAAATAACATAGCCGTAATTATCGTTAGTTTTTGAGTATTTGAACGGGAATTATGAAACTAGCTTTATTTCCATTGCCGATATTTTTGCTTCCGGGTGGCTTTACCCGCTTGCGGATTTTCGAGCAACGTTACTTATATATGGTGAAAGAAGCGGCCAAAACCAATCAAGGTTTTGTGTTGTGCGCTGACGTGGAGGGGGCGCCTAAAGATATACAAAATGAAGGGGTTCACGTGAAAATAGTGGATTTCTCTCAAGGTGAAGATGGCCAACTATTGATAGATGTTGAGGCAATCAAACGAGTTTCGATCAGTAACGTTGAGGTTGACCACCAAGGTCTTAGGTATGGAGAATGTAGCGAGATAGAAGGGCCTCCGTGGCTGTGTAATGACACGGCTTTCAAACTAATTGATAGCACCCTCAAGGAGAAACTTCGCAATGTATTCATCGCCAATCCAGTACTGGACGATTTATACAAAGACAAGCGTTTTTCAGAGCCGCTCTGGGTTGCTTACAGGTGGTTGGAGATTTTGCCTATATCGATGGCACAAAAATTAAAAATAAAGCAAGCCCAGACATTTGAACAGGTAGCCGAATTCTTACATACTGTGTTAGATGAAAAATAAAAGTGATCGATTCTCAGCTTCAAATCGTAAAGCACGGTAGTAAGTATAATCAGGAAGGTGAGCTATGATAGGCCAACAGCAATCAATTGATTGCAACGTTAAATCAGGAACTCGCAAAGCAGTGCAAGATACTCCTTCACAAGCGTTGTCAGACGCACTAGTCAAAGTCGCGACAAGCAGGGATCGAAAGGCCTTCGCTTATTTATTCGAATATTTTGCTCCTAAAATTAAACGATTTGGAGTGAAGCAATTTGGTAACGAAGCACAAGCAATGGAGCTAGTGCAAGACACCATGACATCGGTATGGCGAAAGGCCCATTTGTATCACCACGATAAGGGAGCTGCGACGACATGGATTTATACGGTGATGAGAAACGCGTCTTTTGATGCTTTACGCAAGATGAAGAGCAACAAAGAAGAGCATATAAGCGAAGACATCTGGCCGATAATACAAGATTCTCAAACAGACGATGAAGGCTTCAAAGACCACCTTCAAACTGCTCAAATACAAAAATACATTAACAAGCTACCACCTGCCCAACGTGATATTGTCAAAGGGGTTTATTTTCAAGAAATGTCACAGGAGCAACTGGCTGAACATTTGAATATTCCGGTTGGCACGGTGAAATCTCGTTTAAGACTAGCACTACAAAAGCTTCGCGCAGAGCTGGGAGATCAGGCATGATTAAGCATCACCCTAATGAATCATTACTAGAACAATTTGTTGAGGGCAGTCTGCCCGCAAGTATTAGCGTCGCGATTGCTGCGCACGTAGAGCTTTGTCCTTGTTGTCAAAAGAAAACCCAAGCATTAGAGGAAGCCAAAGCAAGTCAACAATTCAGTGACGTAGCGCCACTTGTTTTGGACGCTGATATGATACAGCTGATGGAATCGATTGCGTTGACTGACGATGTTGACGAAGTACACGACTACATTCAGCCGAGGTTCAGCTATCAAGGACGTGATGTGCAACTACCACGAGCCATAGCCAATATTGATAGAACAAAGTTCTCTGGCGTGGGGAAAGTATCGCGTTCTCGCTTGTTGCTTGAAGATGGCGAGTTGCGTTCAAGCCTGCTAGAGATAGAAGCGGAAGGTGAGATCCCTGAGCATACTCACACCGGTTTTGAGATCACTTTGCTATTGGACGGTGATTTTTCTGATGAGTCCGGTGAATACGTGCCCGGAGACTTTATTTGGCAAGACGGCCAACATAATCACTCGCCCCGTACGAAATCAGGTTGTCTGTGCTTTACTGTCGTCAGCAGTGCGCTACACTTCAATAAAGGGCTTAGTAAGTTGCTGAATCCAATTGGTAATCTGATTTATTAAGGAAAAATTCTCAGTATGAAGTTTTCATCTTCGATAAAAATTGGTATTAGCGCTTGTTTGGCCGGTGATAAAGTAAGGTTTGACTCCGGTCATAAGCGTTCGAACTTTTGTATGGATGAATTTGCAGAACACGTTGAATATGTTAGGTTTTGCCCGGAGGTTGCTATAGGCCTCCCAATTCCAAGACCTACCATTAGACAAATCAGGGTCGGTGACATCATCAAGGTAAGTCGCCCTGACGGCATTGAAGATGTAGCGCCAAAACTTAAATCGTATGGTGAGCAAATCGCCACGTCACAGGCTCACAATTTATCGGGGTTTGTATTTTGCGCCAAAAGCCCAAGCTGTGGCATGGAGCGTGTGAAGGTATATAACGAAGCGGGTACGGGCAATACCTCTGAGGGTATCGGTGTGTTCGCCGAGCAAATTATGAAACACAATCCATTACTACCTTGTGAGGAAAATGGCCGTCTCAATGATATGTACCTCAGAGAAAATTTCGTTATGCGTGTGTTTGTTTATAAAAGCTGGCAAGAATTAGTCAGTCAGGAACACGTTGGCTTACATGAAATCACTACGTTTCACGCCAAGCATAAGTACCTTTTGATGAGTCACAATTATCAGGCATACAAAAATTTGGGAAGGCTGTTGGGCGATGGCAAGCAATTAGATATTGAAACGCTCAAGTTGCAATATATAAGCGGTTTGATGACCGCGCTCAAAAAGCCTGCAAACAGAAAAAATCAAGCTAACACGTTGACCCATCTACAGGGGTATTTCAAAAATGAGCTGTCGAGCGTTGAGAAGCAAGAAATGTGTACTGCAATTGAAGAGTATCGTAAGGGTATAGTGCCGCTTTACGTTCCCCTTACATTGTTAAAGCATCATTTAACAGTACATCCTAAAGCCTACTTGCAGAGTCAAGTCTACTTTGACCCATACCCCAACGAGTTGCGCTTAAGATTCGGAATTTAACCATGAAAACTGCTTTTTGGTTTCGCCGTGACCTTAGGGTATACGGCAATGAGGCTTTGATAGAAGCCATAAATGAAGGCGCACGAGATGCGCTTTTTTTTTATTGTAAGCCACAGTGGCAACAACACAATACCGCGTCTATCCAGATAGACTTATTGGAGCGGAGGCTGGTTGAGCTTGGCGTGTTATTGAGCGAGTTTGGTGTCCAGCTACATATTATTGAGGCGGGCATGTTCACTGAGCTGCCAGAGCGGCTCAGCGCATTTTGTGAAGAAAATAACATCAGTCGTCTGTTTGCAAACAAAGAATATGAAGTAAATGAAATTGCACGCGACAATGAGTGCTCTAAGCGGGTTTCACTGACATGTTTTGATGGAGATGTAATTGCCCCCCCGGGTACCGTGCTGACGGGCTCTGGTGAAATGTTCAAAGTATTTACGCCATTCAAGAAAGCGTGGCTCAAGTTATTTTCAGATCAGCGCTTTAACTTTCAACATTGGCCACTTGAAAAGCGCAGCGCCGGTGAATTTACTACACCATCTTTTTTTGCAATGACCATGGAATCACAGAAGTGGCCGGTTGATGATGAATCTATCGTGGCAGTTGTTAATCGTTTTATTAAAGATAAGTTGACAGACTATCAGGGCGATAGAGATTTCCCTGCAATCAAGGGAACTTCAGGTTTAAGTCCATATCTTGCACTTGGCATTATTTCACCTAAGCAATTACTAACCCAGATCCAACTCGATAACCCTGAAGTACTAGAGAGGCCTAGCCAACCGGAGTTTTGTTGGATAAATGAAATAATTTGGCGTGAGTTTTATCGACACCTAATCGTTGCATTTCCTAAGTTATGCAAAGGCTCTAACTTTAACGAAAAATACGATGCTGTTGCATGGCAGTCAGTTCCCGAGGTGTTTCAATTGTGGTGCGAAGGTCAAACAGGTTATCCCATTGTAGATGCGGCTATGCGTCAACTAAACAAAACTGGATGGATGCACAATCGGTTACGCATGATAGTGGCTAGCTTTTTAACAAAACACCTATTGATCGATTGGCGTCAAGGTGAAGCCTACTTTATGTCTAAACTTATTGATGGGGACTTAGCGAGTAATAATGGTGGTTGGCAATGGGCTGCAAGTACAGGATGCGATGCTCAACCGTATTTTCGAATATTTAATCCTATTACGCAAAGTGAAAAGTTTGATCCTGATGGTACTTTCATTCGTACCTATGTGCCTGAATTGAAAAACGTTCCAGCTAAGCACATCCACTTTCCGCACGACTATTTGTCGGCTTTTGGCGGTCAGTATTGTGCACCAATTGTGGATCACAAAGAAGCCAGAGCAAGAGCGCTTGAGGCATTTAAGGTATAGAAGGTATGGATCACAAAACCCAGCGATTTGTGTCAGTGTATAACGAAATCGACAAGCATTGTCTAGACAAGCTAGCAGAGATTTATACAGACGATATTAATTTCACAGATCCGCTCCATCACATCCAAGGACTTGAACAGCTAACACTGTACTTTCAAGCTTTATATGAAAATGTTGCTGACATCAATTTTACAGTGACAAGCGATTACCAGTCTGATGATGTTAGCTTTATTTACTGGATAATGTCTTATCGTCATCCAAAGCTTAATGGTGGAAAGACCATTGATGTTGATGGGCACAGTAGATTGAGCTTTAAAGGTGATAAAGTTACTTACCACCGAGATTATTTCGATAGCGCACAAATGTTATACCGTCAGGTTCCTGTACTTGGCAACATAATTCGTATGCTTGATAAGAGGGTGACTGGATGAAACATGTACTGATCACGGGTGCAACATCAGGCATAGGTAAGGGGTTGGCCAGATATTATGCTAACCAGGGCGATACCGTTACGGCATGTGGGCGAAATACTGAGATTCTTAGTTCGCTAGCACAAGAGAGTGGCGTAAAAACGAAAGCGTTTGATTTAACGAAGCGTGAAGAAATAGAGCGTCAGTTTGCCGACCTTGATGAGCTAGATTTGGTTATTCTAAATGCTGGCGGTTGTGAATATATTGACAATCCGAATGACTTTGACGGCCACCTTTTTGAACGGATCATGACCATTAATGTGATTTCAATAGGGCATTGCTTAGACATTATTCTACCCAAAATCAAACGAGGCGGTCAGCTATGTATCATCAGCTCTAGCAGCTCTTTTTTGCCATTGCCTCGTGCTGAAGCATATGGCGCGTCAAAGTCGGCACTCAGCTATCTAGCTAGAACGCTTTCTGTTACTTTAAAAGGTGTGGACGTCACAGTTGTACATCCAGGTTTTGTTGAAACACCGCTAACAGACAAAAATGATTTTCCGATGCCATGTATAGTCAGCGTTGAAGACGCAGTAGGATACATAAGCGCGGGGATCTCTAAGCGCAAAAGGGAAATACACTTTCCCAGACGATTTACCATATTTTTGAAACTTCTTAGGCTTTTACCATTTTCTTTATGGTTGCCTCTCGCGAAAAGGATAGCCCGTGGCTAAAATTGCAATCATTGGTAGTGGCATTTCAGGTATGACTGCTGCGTATTTACTGAACCGTAAACACGATATAAAAGTGTTTGAAAAAAATAATTATATTGGTGGTCACACGGCAACTATTGATGTAGAAAATAATGGCGAAAAAATCGCAATAGATACCGGTTTTATTGTATTTAATGACAGAACATACCCAAAGTTTGAAAAGCTGCTCGCAGAAATAGGCGTTACGCGTAAACCAACAGAGATGAGCTTCAGCGTTCACAATAACCAAACAGAGTTTGAGTATAACGGGCATTCACTATGGACCCTATTTGCTCAAAAACGCAACTTGTTTAGACCCAAGTTTTGGCAGCTACTAAAAGATATTGTTCGGTTCAATACAGTATGTAAAGAGTTACACCAGCGTGATGACTATAATGGCGTCGAAACATTAGGTAAGCTCTTAAGCCATCATAATTTTAATGAATTTTTTAAACTGCATTACATCCTACCGATGGGGGCGGCAATCTGGTCTACAAGTATCAAAGAGATGCTCGACTTCGAGGCTAAGTTCTTTGTGCGCTTTTTCTTCAATCATGGTCTCTTGGATATTGCTAACCGCCCACAGTGGTATGTGATCCCTGGTGGCTCCAGAGAATACATCGCGCCATTAGTGGAACAGTTCCGTGAGAATATTGTTCTGAATGCCAAACTCACAAGCGTACAACGCGACGATGATGGCGTGACTTTGGTATTTGAGGATGGTCATCAAGAACAGTTTGATAAGGTGGTGTTTGCGTGCCACAGCGATCAGGCGCTTGAATTGTTGGCCTCGCCGTCGGAACAAGAAACACAAATTCTTGGCGCTATTCCATATACGGCAAATTCAGTTGTGCTTCACACCGACACAAGCTTGCTGCCTAAACGTAAAGCGGCATGGGCGAGTTGGAACTATTTGCTAAACGAGGCGACCGACAAGGCGGCAGTCGTGACCTACCAAATGAACATACTTCAAGGGCTAGACGCAAAACATCAATATTGTGTCACACTAAACCATGATAGTGGCATTGATGAAAGCAAAGTGATCCAACGATTTGTATATCATCACCCGGTCTTCAACACGACCAGCATTGATGCACAAAAAAGAAAGCCTGAGATCGATGGCAAACATCATAGCTATTTTTGTGGCGCTTATTGGTTTAACGGTTTTCACGAAGATGGTGTCAAAAGTGCTGTAGATGTTGCAAGGCAGCTTGGAGTTGAATTTTGAACAGCGCCATCTTGGTAGGGAGAGTGAGACATAGGCGTTTTGCGCACGCTCATCATGCTTTTTCTTACCCGATGTATATGATGTGGATTGACTTACATGAGGCAGAGTCCCTGAACGGGATCTCGTCAATGTTTGGCTCCTCTGGCTTAAAGTTGCTCAAGTTTAATCAGCAGGACTACATCAAAGATGGTGAAGGCAGCTTACTACAACGCGCTTATTTAAAGTCTAAACAACTAGGCCGACCTGTAACAGACTCGACTAAAGTTTATCTGATGGCACAAATGCGCTGCTTTGGTATTTATTTTAGTCCAGTGAATTTTTACTTCTTTGAGCATGAAAACGGACAAGGCTTCAGTCATATGCTTGCAGAGGTGAGTAACACGCCTTGGAACGAGCGCTATTTTTATTCAGTTGATTTACATGAAGATGTGAACTTTGAAAAAGCTTTTCACGTATCACCTTTTATGAATTTGGATATGCGTTATCACTGGAAAGTAAAGCCGCCAGGACAAACCACAGTTATCCATATAGAGAACAGAAAAGGTAACGAATTGCTATTCGATGCGACTTTGGCGTTGAAAAAGCAGGCACTGACTAACAAGAACATCAACCGCTTGTTACGTCGCTTTCCTGCGATGACGTGGAGTATAGCAAAGGGTATCTATTGGCAAGCGTTAAAGTTATTTTTAAAGAAGGTACCCTTCATTGGGCATCCGGGAAGAGTTTAAGATGGAAAACACCACAACAATCACCTCATCAATATCACTCAGCACGCTAGATAAGTTATACAAGAAGCTCGTCTTCGGCGCTTTAAATACCTTGGAGTCTGGCAAGGTCGTGCTTGTCGAAGGCGGTAACCGACATCTCTTTGGCTCAACGGACTCAGAGCTTATTGCTGAAGTTGTGGTGCACGACGCCGCAATGTATAAATTGTTTGCGCTCGGAGGAAGCGTAGGCGCTGGAGAAGCGTATATTTTGGGTCATTGGAGCTGCTCTAATTTAACAGCATTAATAGAAATATTCGTGCTCAACCAAGCGCAGTTGGATGCCTTTGAAAGAAAGTTTGCGGTTTTATCTAGTATCGCACACAAGTTTAAGCACTTTAGGAACAAAAACTCAAAACAAGGTTCAAAACGTAATATTGAAGCTCATTACGATCTAGGAAATGACCTTTACGAGTCGTTTCTCAGTGAAGAAATGCTTTATTCTAGTGCTGTTTACCCCAGTAAAGAGGCGACACTTGAGCAGGCACAGCAATATAAACTCGCTGCAATATGTGAGCGACTAGACTTACAAGCCACTGACAAAGTGGTTGAGATAGGCACTGGGTGGGGGGCTTTTGCTATTTATGCCGCTAAACACCACGGGTGCCATGTAACGACCACAACAATCTCTGAGGAGCAACACGCTTATGTGGAGAAGTTAATTGTAGAGGAAGGACTTGGTGATAAAATTACTCTATTGAAGAAAGATTACCGAGACTTACAAGGGCAGTACGATAAATTGGTTTCAATTGAAATGATTGAAGCCGTAGGACATGAATATCTTTCTGGCTTTTTTGCGAAATGCGATGCACTCCTAAAGCCGTCTGGTGCCATGTTGATCCAAGCAATCACCATCGCGTGTCAACGTTATCAACACTATCTAAAGCAATCTGATTTTATCCAACAATATATTTTCCCGGGCGGATGTTTGCCTTCAGTCACCGAGATGAGTAAACAAATCTCAAGCGCAACAGACATGGTAGTACATGAGCTACATGACATAGGGCTTCACTACGCAAGAACTTTGTATGATTGGCGAGTTCGCTTTGAAAAGTCTTGGCCATCTTTGGATAGCAAGCGATTTGATGAACGTTTCTATCGTTTGTGGGAGTTTTACTTGTGCTATTGCGAAGGCGCGTTTAAGCGTCGAGCGACCAGTGCTGTTCACCTAGTTGCTAGAAAACCCGGATATCAGTCAAATGATTGTGTTGCAGCATTGGATTACTAACGCGCTGATATTCCAAAGTATTTGGTTTTCAGCTTTGTTCTTTCAGTCTCAGGCACTTTGGTTTATGACAGCGGGCTGCGTGATAATGTTGTTGGGGCATTCAAACAGACGGTTGAACATGACATTGGCATTTGTTGGCTCAGTGATAGGTGTGCTCGTTGAGCGTATAGCGGTTGAAAGTAGTCTAATGAGCTATCAAGGAGAGGCGATTATCCCTCTTTGGCTGTGGGTACTTTGGATAGCGCTGCTGTTAACATTAAATAAAGCACTCGCTAAATTGCTTACTTTACCAATGCCTGTGCAAATTTTACTTTTTGCGGTGTGTGCGCCGCCCAGTTATCTAGGCGCTGCGAACTTTGATGTGTTGACAATACACCAACCTTGGTACGTTTTTTGGCCTACATTTGGGGCAATGTGGAGTGCTGGCTTTTATATTATTATTTGTATTAATCGGTTTTTGTTAGGTACAAACCTTGCGCGTGGACACGCAAATTGATAGCTTTTGGTCTCAAACTGTGCGCTTTGAGCTAAAACAGCGCAAAATAATAAATATTTAGTCTAAATTATCAATTTTGGGGTTGCACACAAAGGCAAAATGCATAAACATAGGTTTTGCTTAGGCAAATTATAAAGTTATAGGAATCTAATAATGAATAAAGCTCAACTAGTTGAAAAGATGGCGGCAGACGCAGAAATTTCAAAAGCAGCGGCAACTCGCGCTCTAGAATCATTCACTGGCGCAGTAACGGACACTTTGAAAGAAGGTGGTTCAGTTGCTTTAGTTGGTTTCGGTACTTTCACTGTAAAAGAGCGTGCTGCTCGCACTGGCCGTAACCCACAAACTGGTGCTGAAATCCAGATCCCAGCTGCGAACATTCCTTCGTTCAAAGCGGGTAAAGGTCTAAAAGACCAAGTAAACCTGTAATCCATACGCTGGACAGAAAAACCTCCGAAAACGGGGGTTTTTTTATATCTCGGCAGTCTTGAATCTGCTAACATCGCCCCAACTTATGATTTAAATTATCTTACACTAATAATTGCAATGAAACGTTTTAGTCTGTCAGCAATGCTCTCACTACTCATACTTTTATGGGTTGGTGCTGCGTATGCGACAGAACTTGATTGCAATACGGCTTCTCCTATATCGGTAACAAAGTCGATGTCTATTACCGATGATGCTATTCAGTTACCAGTTAATCAACCAGATCAGCATAAGCAAGTTATGCCGTTCAAGCTTTCACATGATGACAACGATCATGATACTGGCTTTTTACCAGAGCGAGAGCGCTCCAATCATCCTAGTTATTTTTTGCATCCAAAACAGCAAGCGGAATATGCACTGGCGTTTGCGCTAGCAGAGCCAAAATATGTTCCCACCATGGTTTATCAAATGGAAAAACCCAATGATTTACCGTGGTACATGTCTGATACACGGCCAGCAAACGGCTCTATCGATACCTGCAAACCAGCCAACCTCATCTTCAAAGGACGTCTAAGCTACGACGTATAATCATCGTTCATTTCGAATTTAAAGTTAACCTTATACCAATTAGACCTAATACTTGCTCAATTTGAAGGATAAAATCTGACGCTAACAGCGTTAAAAATTTCTTATTTAGAATAACTAAATAGCAAAATTTTTGCCTGGTTATCGACAAGATTTTCTCGCCTCAAAATAGATCACTTAATTAAGATACTTGGTATTAATTTGAATTTTGAGCATCCAGTATTGACCGATGGTTTACTTACTTTGCGTAATTTTGCTGGTCAACGAGGGCAACATACCAGTGCCCGTGTAGGCAAGTTGATCACTTAATTAAGATAATTGCCATAACTGATTTGGTAAATACAAAATTAGTAAAAGTCGAAATAGTATTGCCATGCTCGCCAGTTTTAATACTAATTTGTCCTAATATGAGCTCAATTTGGAGCAGTAAATCTGATGCTAACTGTGTTAAAAGTTTCTAGTTTACAGCTACTAAATAGCGAAACTTTCCTTGCTCAGAGCATGTAGATACCTTTACACGAGCAGGGGCTATGGTGTTATAGAGACGATTTTCTTGCCACAAAATGAACTACTTATCATCGGAAATCAGGATTAAGCAAATTGGTATAAATAAATTGGCTCGACCAATGAGAATAAAATGAAGAATATAGAACAATTGAATAGCAAGCACGGCATGACAACTTCGTCGCGCTTCAAGAAATTCTTTACCGCAATTATCATAGTGATACTGATAATTTGTGCTACACCAAACTTATACCCAAATAAGAACTTAATACAGGTTCAGGCAAGCGCTAACAACGTGCTTGTTGTATCTGTACCTGAGCTAAAAAATAATCTGGAAAATGAGGGCTTTAAGGTAAAAAAGGTAATATCACATCAAGGTGGATACTTAGTAGAGCTAGAAAATCGAGCACTTACCGCAGAGGCTAGGGCGCATATAGCCGCACTGCACAGTGAACTAAATGTTAAAGTAATAAGTGCATCCACAATGCCTTTATGGCTTGAGTATACTGGATTAAAGCCAATCAAGCTTGGTTTAGACCTAGATGGGGGAGTATTGTTTGTTCTCAAAGTTGATGTTGAGCAGGCAATGCTGAGCCAACTGCAATCTGTTGCAGATGAGGCCAATAGCATTCGAATTAACAACCGCTATCGCCATCTATCTTCGCCTCAAGTTGTCAATGCTCAAGAGGTCGAGATAGTTGCAACAGTACAAGGGAAAACAGAGTTACAAGCATTAAGCACTACTTTACGCGACCGGTATCCGCACCTTAGCAGCAATAGAAAAGCCCATGGTAGTCTCACTACATTGACTTTATCTTTTCCCGAGGCAAAAAAAATTGAGCTTCGTAAGCAGTTAATGACTCAGGCATTATCAACATTGCGCTCGCGAATTGAGGAACTCGGGATCACTGAAGCGGTAACCCAACGACAAGGTGATAATTATATCCGTATAGAACTACCGGGTGTGCAAGACCCTGACCAAGCAAAACGCATAATAGGTGCCACTGCTAAATTATCTTTCCATGCGTTACAGACAGCAGGCGGCCAGAGAATAAAAGATAAATTAGGAAACGTCATCAATATTGACCCTACCGCAATTTTTGGTGGTGATGAAATTGAATCGGCCACGGCCGGTAGAGATGAATACGGCAAACCGCTGGTAGAGCTATTTTTATCATCAAGTGGTGGCAAAAAGGTCAACCAGTTTTCCCGGAAAAATGTCGGCAAGCCAATGGCGACTGTGTTTGCACAGTACTACGTCAGTACCAGTGGAGAGACTAAAAAGCATACAGAGGTGATATCGGTTGCAACTATACAACAAGTACTAAATACCCGCTTTAGCATTACCAATATGCAATCAATGGAACGAGCGCAAGAGTTAGCGTTGTTATTAAGAGCAGGATCGTTGGATGCACCAATCACAATAGTAAAAGAGCAAACAATAGGCCCATCTTTGGGTGAGAAAAATATTGAAAGCGGCTTTAAAGCTCTTGCGCTTGGACTCAGCATCACCTTGTTATTTATGGCTCTGTGGTATCGAAAGCTCGGAGTCATCGCAATTATTTCGTTACTCGTCAATTTAGTATGCCTCATTGGCTTAATGTCATTATTGCCAGGAGTTGTGTTGACGCTTCCAGGCATTGCTGGTTTGGTGCTGACAATTGGTATGGCAGTGGATACAAACGTGATTATTTTTGAACGGGTAAGAGAGCTGAGGTCAAAAGGAGCAACCATGGTGATAGCATTAAAGCAAGGTTACCAACAAGCAATGTCCAGCATTGTTGACGCTAATTTAACAACGATGATCACAGCACTTATTCTGCTTGGGATTGGATATGGGCCAGTGAAAGGGTTTGCTATCACGCTAGCGCTTGGCATTGTGACTAGTATTTTTGCTGGGGTTATTGTATCGGGGTTACTATCGGAGTCTTTATATTCTCAGCAGCACCAAGGAGGAAAGTAATATGAAAAGTAATACGCAACACATCAGATTGATAGGGCTTATTTTAGGGATGGTATTGGTTTTCGCGAGCTTGGTTACAATAGCCCAAAAAGGAATCGCTTTTGGGCAAGATTTTACAGGTGGGTATGTCACTGTAATTGATGTACCAAAGTCCGTCACTGTTGATGAAATGCAACTGAAGTTACATCAGCTCGGGGTGGAGAGTGCTCGAATTGACCTGCAAATGGATGGTAGTTGGCGAATATTTCAGATTCCTTCTTCTACTAATGATTTAAAGGTAAAAGAGTGGATCTCGGAGCTAAACTCACAATGGCATGTAACGGTATTAGATGCCAGTTATCTTGGCGCTCAGGTTGGCGATGAACTTATTGAGCAAGGCGGACTGGCAGGATTATTTGCTTTACTGAGCGTGCTGCTCTATTTGGCATGTCGTTTTGAGTGGCGTCTAGCGGTATCAGCAAGTATTGCATTATTTCATGATGTCGTTATTACGTTAGGGTTATTTTCTGCCACGCAGGTTGAATTTGACCTAACGGTATTAGCTGCGTTACTGGCTATCATCGGGTACTCTCTCAATGACTCCATCGTGGTTGGAGACAGAGTGAGGGAGCTGCTTTTTGAGGAACGTTACAAGCAAGCGCCTGTGGCAAAAGTCATTGATCAAGCGATAAAAGATTCGTTGAGTCGTACGTTAATTACCTCATTGACAACATTAGCAACTGTACTGTCAATATGGTGGCTCGCAGGAGCCGGGTTGAGTAGTTTTGCCATGGCGCTATGCTGTGGCATAGCAGTTGGTACACTATCATCACTTGCAATTAGCGCGACTTTGCCACAGTTTATGGGATTATCATATAACAATTACCGCAAAGAAGAGTCAGAAGCAACGAAGAAGCAGCTTGCAGAACCCTGATTTTAGCAAGCATTTATCAAGTGGAAGGTTAAAAAAGTAGTGCAAACTCTTTTTTAACCTTTGTTGACTAAGATATAATTCACAGCTGTTGAAAGGAGTTGGTGGGCGCTAATGTCAAAATACAGTTTTCAGACTCGTTGCGGTAGGGTCACCCTTTGGACTGAAAAAAATATCCTATTTGCCTGCTTTGAAGGCAATATTAATGAATCCATGATCCATTTCTTTTCTCGGACGATGGAACAATGTCGTGATGAAATTGCGGTGCCAGCATGGGGTTATGTTAGTTATTCAGAAAAAGCGATAGCCGCTACACCGCAAGCCTATGATTTATTGGTTAATGTCGCCAAACGGTGCCTGCAACTAGGGTGTGTAAGTGCAGGTTATGTACTAAATTCAGCGATTGCAAAGCGCCAAATGGAAAAGCTTCGAAAAGAAATTGGGATGCCAGAGCCAATAGAGCAAGTGCTGTTTGTCGATCTGGACACTGCCGTTGAATACGTTAATCAAAATCTATCTTTCCACTATAATGCCAATTAGACTTAATTCTTGCTCAATTTGAAGGAGTAAACCTGACGCTAATAGCGTTAAAAATCCCTTATTTAGAACAACTAAATAGCAAAATTTTGTCTTTCCTACATGGATATAGGTATCTTAGCGGTAGTAGGACGCGGTAGCGAAGTTATAGACAAGATTTTCTCGCCTCAAAATAGACCTCTTAATTCAGCTCCTTAGATTGAGGGAATAAAAAAGGCCTCCTTGGAGACCTTTAAGATGATTACTACTTACCTTCAGACTAATTGACGTCGGTTTCAACCTGCTGGTGAGCCGCTTTTGTCTGGTGGCTGGCAGAAATATGAAAGCGTTTGGTCATCGCCATAAAAAATATTGGCGTGAACAATAAGCCAAATAACGTTACACCAATCATGCCAGAGAATACCGCAATTCCCATTGTTTCTCGCATTTCAGCGCCAGCACCCGTCGCTAAAACTAAAGGAACGACACCAGCTGTAAACGCAATAGATGTCATCAGAATTGGGCGGAGCCTTAATTTGCATGCCTCAATAATAGCCGCTAAATTTGTTTTTCCTTGCTCATATTCCTCTTTAGCAAACTCGACCATTAAAATGGCATTCTTACAGGCTAAAGCAACCAGTACGATCAATGCAATTTGTGTGAAGATGTTATTATCACCACCTGTCAACCAGACACCGACCAGCGCAGACAAAATCGTCATAGGCACAATTAATATAATTGCAAAAGGTAATTTTAGACTCTCATACTGTGAAGCTAAGACCATAAATACCAATAAGACGACTAACGGGAAAATATAAATCATCACATTACCAGCTAGAATTTGTTGATAGGTTACTTCGGTCCATTCAAACGCCATACCCTCACTTAAGGTTTCATTTAACACCGCTTCAATCGCAACTTGCGCTTGATCCGATGAAAAACCTGGAGCTGGGCTACCATTTAATTCTGCTGTTGGATAACCATTGTAATGCATAACTCTATCAGGACCCGTGGTTGGCGTTACCTTTAATACCGCGCCAAGCGGCACCATCTGGCCGTAGTTGTTCTTGACTTTATACGACAATATTTGTGCAGGATCTGCTCTAAAGTTAGCGTCAGCTTGTGCTGTCACCTGGTATGTACGACCAAACAAGTTAAAGTCATTAACATACATCGAGCCAAGATAGATCTGTAATGCGTTAAATACTTCCTCAAGCGGCACCCCTTGCACCATTGCTTGTTCACGGTCGATGTCAATATCCATTTGTGGTACTTGGATCCGAAAACTAGAATAAAGTCCCATCAGTTCAGGTTGTTGCTGAGCTTTGGCTATTACAGCTTGCAGATCTGCGAATAGCTTTTCGAATCCGAGATTAGCACGGTCTTCAATTTGCAATTTAAAACCACCAGTTGTGCCAAGACCTTGAATAGGAGGCGGTGGAAATACGGCAACAAATGCTTCATCTATGACAGTAAATTGCTGATTTAACTTTGCTGCGATTGAGGAAGCATAAAGCTCAGGTGTAGTGCGATTTTCAAATTTATCCAGAGTGACAAATACAATGCCACTGTTAGGGCTGTTTGTGAAGCCGTTAACAGATAACCCCGGAAATGACACAGAGTGCAATACGCCTGGTGTATTTAATGCAATTTGTTCCATTTCACGAACAACAGCCTCTGTTCTATCTAAACTGGCTGCATCTGGGAGCTGAGCGATAGCAACGAGGTATTGTTTATCCTGTTGCGGTATAAAGCCTCCAGGGATGGTATCAAACAGTTTTGTTGTGGCAAAAATCAACCCTAGATAAATGACTAGCACGATAGCACTTAAGCGGATCAGCCTTTTTACAAGCGCGACATAGCCTTGTGCTGCTTTGTCAAAAAATCGGTTAAATGGCTTGAATAACCACTGTCCAAATAGTTTATTCAATATCACAGTGAGCCTATCAGGCTTGGCACCGTGTGGTTTTAGCAGTAACGCAGCAAGCGCTGGAGATAATGTCAAAGAGTTAAAAGCGGAAATTAACGTAGAAATAGTAATAGTAAGGGCGAATTGTTTGTAAAACTGCCCCGATAGTCCTGTAATAAATGCGGTGGGAATAAATACGGCACACAGCACTAGCGCGATGGCAATAATCGGGCCTGTTACTTCAGACATCGCCTGCTTTGTGGCTTCGAAAGGTGCAAGACCGTTTTCAATATTACGCTCTACATTCTCTACAACAACGATAGCATCATCGACGACAATACCAATTGCAAGTACTAAACCAAATAAGGAGAGGGTGTTAATGGAGACGCCAAGCCACTGCATGGCAGCAAAAGTGCCCACTAACGATACTGGTACCGCGACAAGAGGAATGATAGATGCGCGCCATGTCTGTAGGAATAAAATAACCACCAATACAACTAAAACAATGGCTTCTAGAAGGGTTGAGATAACCGCATCTATAGAGCCGCGTACAAAGATTGTTGGGTCATACACAATATCGTATTCGACTCCTTCAGGAAAACGTGTCGCAAGTGATTTCATGGTTTCACGCACCTGATCAGAAAGCTCGATAGCATTTGAGCCTGGGCGCTGGAAAATAGGCATCGCAACAGCCTCGTTTCCATCTAATAGTGCACGTAACGCATAATTATCTTGTCCAAGCTCGACTCTACCTATATCTCGTAATCGAGTGATTGCTCCATCGTTAGATACACTAACGATAATGTTTTCAAACTCGTTTATCTCAGCCAAGCGGCCTTTTACGTTCAACAGTATTTGAAATTGGTTATCATTGGTGGTCGGTTGTGCACCTAATGAGCCTGCCGCAACTTGACGGTTTTGTTGTTTTATCGCCTTAACTATATCGCTGGCAGTTAGGTTACGCTCAGCTAATTGTTCGGGGTTTAGCCAAATCCGCAACGCATATTTTCCTCCACCGAACAGCTGTACGTCGCCAACACCAGGTAGTCGTGCTATCTGGTCTTTAACATAAATATCCGCGTAGTTTGAAAGGTAACTCGTGTCATGGGAGCCGCTGGGTGACACCAAATGCACGACCATAGTAAGATCTGGAGAAGCTTTTTCTGCGACTACACCAAGGCGCTGCACTTCTTCTGGTAATCTGGGCGTCGCGCTGTTTACACGGTTTTGTACCTGAACCTGTGCTCTATCTAGATCTGTGCCTAGTGCAAACGTAACGGTGAGTGTCAGTCGGCCGTCACTAGTCGCTTGTGAAAACATGTATAACATATTCTCAACCCCATTGATCTCTTGCTCTAAAGGCGTTGCTACGGTTTCGGCAATGACTTTGGGGTTAGCGCCTGGGTAAGTTGCTGACACTACAACAGTCGGAGGTACGACTTCAGGATACTCACTGACCGGCAGCTGAAACAAGGAGATGGCACCGGCGATAAGGATCACCAGTGACATCATTGCGGCAAAGATAGGCCTTTTAATGAAAAAATGTGAAAATTTCATTGTTAATTTAGTCCTTGTGTTGACTCAATCTCGGTCATTGCAACGACTTGAGCTGAAATGGATTCGGGAAGCGTCAGTGTTATATTGTTTGGACTTATGGGCATTCCAGGGCCCACCCGAGCAGGGCCATTGACTGCAATGCGCTCACCTGCGCTCAGTCCTGACTCAATCGCACGAAACTCACCATAGCGATTACCCAGCGTGATTAACCGATATTCAAGAGTGTTAGCATCGTTTACGACAAGCACAAAACGATTTTTAAGATCTGTACCAACAGCTTTATCAGGTATTATTACGCGGTTATTAAGTTCTCCGGATGATAAACTCACACGAGCAAACGACCCTGGACGTAGCAAACCATTTTTATTATCGAAAGAGGCTCTTACTTTTAGGGTGCCTGAGTGGTTATCGATAGCATTGTCAATAAAGTCTAGCTGGCCGATAATTGGCTGTGCCTGGCTACCTAAAAGCTGAAGTTTAACTGGTAATTTATCTGTGTCGGTTACTGTGGCAAATTGGCTGTTCCATGTGCGTTCATCAATATCAAAATACGCATACATTTTGTCGGTCGCGACAATCGTTGTGAGTAGCGTGTCATTTGCACGGATCGTATTGCCTTGGGTCACTTCAGCAAATGAAATTTTTCCGCTAATAGGAGCCGTGACCTTGCTAAATTCCAAATTAAGTTGTGCAGACTTAAAAGAGGCTCTTAAGGCATCTAACTCAGCCTGACGCTGTGCCGTAAGTGAAACTCGAGCGTCTACTTCTTCAGTGGATATGGCTTTTTGTTTACTAAGACGAAGAGCTCGAGCAGACTCACTTTTCGCTTGCGAAAGCGCTGCCTCTGCTCGAGTTACTTGCGCAGCAAGGCTGGCCACGTCAGCTAAAAAAGTACGGTCATCAAGCTCAAAAAGAACCTCACCTTTTTCAACAGTATCACCTTCTTTAAAATTTACCGTTCGAACAACGCCAGTTACGCGGGCGCGTAACGCGACCTCATTGGGAGAAGCAAGACGCGTTGTATAAGTGTGCCAATCGGCAACATTTATCTGTGGTGTGGCAGCTACATCGATAGGTTGTAACTGTGGAGCGTTAGTTATCGCTTGCTCTGATCCACCGCATGCGCTGAGTAAGAGTAAAGCAGAAATGAGTGTGACAAGTCTGGTTGGTTTGAACATAGTGCCTCCTGTGTATATGACGCACACTATACGTTTCATTTGTTGCGTTAAATACAGGTAATTGGGAAAATAATTGGTGCCAAATTAGAATCAATAAATGTTGATTGATGTGTATTCCAAAATAAGAGAGCGCTTTATCTGAGATAGAAGATAAATTAAATAAATTGTTTTACAGTATGGAAAAGCCAAGGGAGAACCATTATTTTGAGCGAAAACCATTTAGAAATGACACTGATTGAAGCGCTGAACAAAAGTGAAGATGCAGTAGCGATAGTGAGCCAACAGAATGTGATAACCTTTTGTAATGATACGATGGCAACATTGCTTGGTAAGCACAACAAGTCGTTAATTGGCAATACAATAGAGGCGCTATTTTCATCTGATCAGGGGAGTGTTTTTGAGGACAGAATTGACGGCGATGAATTGGCTGACTGGTTTTTAAGTCTGAAGGGCAACCAAGATCAGGGCGCTACCGAGTTGGAGATTGATACCCTGACTGGCGTGTTTTTTAGTGTAAAGTGCCTCCCGTTAAGTTCCCATGCTTACCTCATATACGGTAAAGATATTACCGCGATTAAGGTGCTTGAGAGTGAACGAGCGCATTTGCAAAACGAGCTCGACTTTGTGTCTCAGATCGATCCGATGACACGGGTTGCTAGTCGCAGACAACTTAGTGAAAAGCTTGATGGTCAAATTAAGTTATATGAGCGCTACCGAGTTCCTTTTAGTCTAATTATTACCGATATTGATCATTTTAGAACAATTAATGAGCAATATGGTTATGCCGCAGGGGATAGGGTACTTGTTGAATTTAGTTCCCTACTTAATGGAATGTTAAGAGAAACCGACATAATAGCGCGGATCAATGGTACTGAGTTTGCCCTGTTATTGCCCAATACTGCTCTTGAAGGTGCCTCATTGTTGGCGACTCGTGCTAAAAATCTTATTGTGCAGCAAGCCTTTGAGGTGGCTTGTGATAAAAACATCGCGCTTACTAGTTCGTTCGGGGTAGTGGAGTTTTGCGGTCTTCAAAGCTCGGTAGAAGCAATGATCCACCGCGCTGAGGAAGCGCTGAGCGAGGCAAAACGTCAAGGACGAGGTAGCGTGGTTGCCATGGAGCAATAAACAGATAAGACCAGTCCTAAAACTGTCATAATGCCCCATTAAGCTTGTCAGTTCAAAAAGTTAGTCAGTGCATCTTTGTTATCTATTTATATAAGAAGGTGAATAGGGCCTAAGGTGCACTGTGTAGTTAAGGAACGAGAATAATGGCAAGTTTTACCCGTCGAGATTTTATCAAAAGTGCACTGATTGGCATTGGGGCAGCAACCGTGAGTGTTTCGCTAACCGGATGTGGCAGTAGTGATAGTAAGGATATAGCAAGCAATGATTTTACCGTGGCGTTTGACCATGGTGTTGCCAGTGGCGACCCGTTATCAGATAAAGTTATCCTATGGACTCGCGTAACGCCGCAAGGCAACCCAAGTAGTGTTGCACTCACTTTGCAAGTTTCTGAATCTCAGGATTTTGGGGTGCTGTTACAAAGCCATCAGCTAGTGGCACAGGCGAAAAACGATTATACGGTGAAGGTCGATCTTAGTGATCTAAGCGCAAATAGCCAATACTTTTACCGCTTTGTGACCACAGAAATCCATTCACCAATCGGTAGATGCAAAACCTTACCTGTTAATGACGTAAACCAAGTTAAATTGGCGGTTATGTCTTGTGCAAATTATCCTGCTGGGTACTTTCATGTTTACGCAGAAGCTGCAAAGCGTAATGACCTAGACGCTGTATTGCATTTAGGTGATTATATTTACGAATATGGTATGGGCGGCTACGCGACTGATAATGCGATGCAAATGGGCAGAGGGTTAGAGTCAGATAATGCAGAAGAAATCATTTCGTTAGATGATTATCGCTTGAGATATGCAAAGTATCGTACTGATCCTGGTTTACAAGCACTCCATGCTAATACGCCTTTTATTGCAGTGTGGGATGACCATGAAGTTTGTAACGACTCCTATTTAGATGGCGCTGAAAATCATAATGAAGGTGAGGGAAAATACTCTGACCGTAAGCTTGCTGCCCTACAAGCGTATTATGAGTGGATGCCAGTACGCCCCATGGTCAAAGGGCAATTAGAAAGTCTGTATCGAAAGTTTGAATTTGGTGATTTACTATCACTCTATATGCTAGACACACGCCACGAAAGTCGAGCAAAATCTTTAGATTACCAAAACTATGTTGACCCCTTAAGCGGTCAACTTGATATAACTGGATTTCAAGCTGATCTCACTGCACCGACGCAACAACTGTTAGGCCTCGAACAGCTTACGTGGTTAACCGATAATATGAAAACTTCATCTGCCAAATGGCAAGTGCTGGGACAGCAGGTATTAATGACCAAAATGATGATCCCTGCTGAGTTACTCATGTCATTAGCAAACCCTTCTGCGCAGATGTCAGCACAACTATCTGAGCTTGCGCAAATAAAAACACGATTATTAGCGGGCGATCCGACCCTAACAGTCCAAGAAAAAGCACGAGTAGATTTTACTGCACCGTACAACCTTGATGCGTGGGATGGCTACCCGATTGAGCGTGAAGTTATTTTACAGACAGCAAAAGCCGCTAATAAAAACCTAGTCGTTGTTGCGGGTGACACACATAATGCGTGGTCAGGTAAATTATGTAATACCAAGGGAGAGGTTTGCGGCTATGAATATGCAACGGCCTCGGTGAGCTCTCCTGGTCTTGAGCACTATTTGCAATTGAGCGATGAGCAGGCGTTACAGTTTGCTGAGGTATTAACATTGTTAGTAGATGACCTTGAATATGCCAATATTCATCAGCGCGGTTACTTAACACTTAATATCAGCAAAGAGAAAATAGAAAGTGAGTGGGTCTTTGTAGACACTGTGCAGCAAGAGCAGTTTGAAAGCCATAGTAAGCAACAAGAGCTGTTATTATAACCTTAGACTCATACAGTAAAGGGGCTTTACAGCCCCTTACATTTGGCAACCTTTGCCTTTGAGTGTAATGCCGAAACCGAAAACGGCTTATTTTTGTCGTCAGTAACAGTGATTTTTGCAATATCTAAAAACTGAAAATCTCCCGGTGCATTGAGCCGCCACAGGTTGTTTGCAAGCTTAGTAAAGCAAAATTCACCGGTATCGCCATGGATCAGCAATAGTGGATAGCTAAGCCTTGCTGCATATTGTGCAAATGTTTCGCGATATAGTTGATAGCCATCGCACTTGGCTTTGGTTGTTTTGTTACAGTGTCCAGAGTATTTTTGTGACTGATATAGGTCGGCTTGCATGAATATAACCGCCGCTTTACGCGTTGAAGATAGCAAGCTATTCAGCCATTTTATATTTTCTTCATCACGACTTTGGGATGCTTTGTACGCCACTTTTTTATTTGAAAGTAAAATCTGCCTACGGCCGTTATTGGTACCAGGGATATGCAAGGTTAAAAACTGTACATCATCAACTACCCATGCCTGATTTTCTGGTAGAGTGAGTTGGCGCTTAAATTGTGGCAAATGAGGGCTTTGGACTGCAAAGTTATCGCGAATAAAGTTCAGCCTTTCTAGCTCATCATATCTTGGCGAGAGTGTTTCACGATCGCAGTCTGTCCAATCATTGTCCCCAGGTGTGTAGACAAAGGGTTTGCTACTCACATTAGAAATCAGAGCATAATTGCTGCGCAGTAATTCATTCGTGCATGAAAGCGAGCCAGACTTCATATCACCAACATGGACGATAAAGTCATGCTCAGTCGCATTCGCTAACTTATGTAACACCCCTGTTGATGTCAGCATTTCATGGTCTACCTGTGTGTATGGCATATCGCCAAAAGCTAAAAAGGAAGTTGCTGAAGCATGAAATGTGCAAATCAGAAAAGTAAGTACGATAGTAAATGAGAATATTTGTGACACGATAATGCTCCTTGGATTGAGCTAGGCATCATACACTATCTCTGTGACAGAATTAGTCTCTACAATAGGGATTTTGAGCGATAGGCTTTCATGGCTCGCGGTTGTATTTTCAACACATAGCGAGCTGTGATTGTAGATTAAAATGAAACACATTGATTGATCTATAGTGTACATACTGAATTTGTAACTTGTTTAATTTGATAATCAAAGTTGCAGTCTAGGGGTAATGTAATCTAAAAATGCAGAAACCCTCGATGAGACGGCACTATTTTGATAGTAAACAGCTTGCACTGTTTCTCGTCTATTAGGTGAAACAATGCGCTCGTGAAATACCTCAACCAGTTTACCTGAACGTATATCGTCACAGACCATAAAGTGAGATAAAAGTGCGATACCGTGGCCAGCAATACAAAGTTGTCGCACAGTTTCGCCACTCGACGCACTTATGGAAAACTTTAGTTGTTGTGGTGTGTGTAGTGGCCAATGATTGAGATGCGGCGCATCAGTAAAGCCAATTAAGCGATGATCAGCAAGTTCAAGAGGCTCATTCTTTGGGTTTTCAAGCTTTTCAAGATAGTCAGGGCTTGCGACTAGATGTAATTTACTGCGCCCTAATAGGCGAGCATGGAGGTTAGAGTCAGGTAAATCGCCAATTCTAATTGCAATATCAGTTTTGTATTCCAGCAAATTAATAATGCTATCATGACTGGTAATTTCAAGATTAATTGCAGGAAAAGCATTATTAAAGCCTTTAAGTAAAGGGGTAAGCTGGTGGAGCACAAATGGACTGGCAGCATCTACTCTTAGCCTCCCTGCAGGGGAAAATCGCAGAAGCCGCAACGCTTCTTCTCCTTGGGCAAGCGTATTCAGCGCTTGGCGCGCATAGTTCAAAAATAGTGTTCCTTCTTCAGTTAACTCGATACGCCGCGTGGTACGATTTAATAACGTTACATTCAATGACTTTTCTAAGCGGGTTACAGCTCTAGATACTTTTGCAACTTGTTGATCCATCAAATTGGCAGCGGATGAGAAGCTTCCTGTATCTACCACACTAACGAAAGCGTCGAGATCTTCTGATTTTGAATTCACAGCCATTGGGTTACCTTTTCAATTTTGACAAAAGTATTTTGTCATTTTTACTGTTTTTGGCAAATAAAACTTCACGCACACTACAGCAACTATTTAATCTTGGCACAAAAGGTACACTATGCCGTTTGCTTTACTCGCACTGACCCTCAGTGCATTCGCTATTGGAACCACTGAATTTGTCATCGTTGGGTTAGTCCCAACCATTTCTGCTGATTTGAACGTGTCTTTGCCTAGCGCAGGTTTATTAGTGAGCCTTTACGCGATAGGCGTAGCGATAGGCGCTCCACTATTAACTGCGCTTACAAACACATGGGAGAGAAAGCGGTTGCTTATCAGTTTAATGGTGCTATTTATTCTCGGTAACCTTATCGCTTGGCAAGCTCCAAGTTATGAAAGGTTAGTTATTGCTCGTGTTCTAACTGGGCTTGCACATGGGGTGTTTTTCTCTATTGGTGCGACAATTGCAGCTAGTTTAGTGGCCAAAGAAAGCGCTGCTAGCGCAATTGCTATTATGTTTACAGGCCTGACCGTTGCTTTAGTCACCGGGGTGCCGTTAGGTACATGGGTAGGGCAAATATTTGGCTGGCGGGCGACGTTCTTAATTGTGGCTGGGCTTGGTTTTATCGCACTCGTTGGTTGCGTATTGCTTATTCCTAAAAATCTTGAAAAAGCGCCTGCCGCAAGGTTTTCAGAGCAAGTAAAAGTGCTTGCACAGCCTAGGCTACTCCTTGTGTTTTTAATCACAATATTGGGGTATGGTGGCACGTTTACCGCTTTTACCTATCTGGCTCCCATATTACAACAACAAGCTGGGTTTAGTTCTACTGCGGTAAGCCTTGTCATGCTAGTGTATGGCGTTTCTGTTGCAGTCGGGAATATTTATGGTGGTAAACTAGCTGATAAAAAGGGTGCTGTCAGTGCGCTTACCATTATTTTTACCATGCTTAGCCTGGTGTTGTTGGCACTTACCTTCACTATGCAGTCCAAAGTCGGTGTGATAATAACGGTCGTATTATGGGGAGCTTTTGCCTTTGGTAACGTGCCTGGGTTACAGGTCTATGTTGTGCAATTGGCTCAGCAGGTTTCTCCTAAGGCGGTTGATGTCGCATCAGGTTTTAATATTGCGGCATTTAACATAGGGATCGCACTTGGATCTATTCTTGGGGGGCAGATTGTTGACAGCATGTCACTGCAAGATACCGCTTGGGTCGGTGCAGTGATAAGCATGATGGCGTTGATAGCAACCCGCTATAGCGGACATTTGGATAGTAAACCCAAAGACAGAGAGTTTACGAACGCCAATAATTAAAATAAACCTGCAATGCTTAGCGTTCTGTGAATTGTTCGTTATTGAAGTGCTTCTAGATGAGTAGGGCGACTAGCCTAGGCATTGCATTAATTGTTCATCCTGTTGCTTGTTTTATATGCCGGTTTATTGAGGGTTGCGTTGTCTAAAATATCGGTTATGCTTGCTGTAGAGATTAAAAATAGTCCACTCGAAACATGCAGTTAACTCATAAAGTACAGCGTTTTATTGTAATCGCAATAGGCTTGATAAGCCTATTAGTTATGAGCCAGAACGCGTACGCCAGCATAACCATTGCCGTCGTTGGTAAGACTAAAAACGACAGCTTTTATGAGCAATCTTTCAAAGGCTGTGTTCATTTTGCACGTCGTCATGTTGACTTGACATGTATTTACGATGGTGCTGATGATTATCAGGACTTTAGAACACAAAGCTTAGTGATAAATGACTTATTATCGCAAAAAGTAGATGGGTTATTAATTTCCACGACTGATTCTGATTTCTTGGTTTCGCGTTCACTGAAAAAAGCAAAGCAGCTTAATATACCAGTAATAACCTTTGATTCAGATTTACTGGAAGCACATAAAAGTTATCGCCTCGCATATGTAGGTACCGATAATTTTTCGTTCGGTGTTGCGTTAGGTGAGGCCGCCAAAGCATTTAAGTCTAGCGAGCCACAACAAATCTGCATACAAACAGGGCACCACTCAACACCAAACCTAGATAAGCGAATGAACGGTGTCAGGTATGCACTATCTGAGCACTCAAGTATAGAGCCACTTAAAGGCGAGCATGGCTGGATTGAGTTTGAGCGCTGCCCACTATATACGATGGGCAAGCGTGACGATGCTCTTAGCCAACTATTGGCACTAATGCAGTATGAGAAACCGCCTATTTTTTTAGCGGTAGCAGGTTTTGCTCAGTTTCATCCAAAATATATAACGAAGTTGACTCCGTACAGGGAAAAAGCCGTAATTATTTCGGCTGATACTGAAGAAATACAGTTGAGAGCCTTAGAAAACCGCTTGTCCACAATAAACATTGGTCAAAACCCGTTTGAAATGGGTCGCAAGGGAGCTGAGCTGCTGTATCACGCCATTAAATTGGGAAAAATGCCATCACAAGACAGCTACTATTTAGACTTTCATTATTGTAACCAAGAAAATACACGAAGCTGCACGGTAAATTATTAAAGACCCCCTTCTATGTTTAACAACCCCGAGTTTAATGAACGCATGCTTTGAAATGGTAGTGTTACTTTCAATCGCACCCATAACACTCTAGTTAAAAAGTATTGTTTTTTATGAGTGGAAATGGATTAAATAAATGATTAAGTCTGGTTTTTTGATTGCTCATTGACCATGGAGTAGAAAAGTACGACAATGGTAGTATGTTATTTTGGTTTTTGTAAACATTTAATTTACAAATTCAGCTTGTGGTTTGGAGTAGGTATGAAATTAAGCGTTATTGCAGGTGCGATGTTGTTAGCAGTTGGGTCAGCCAATGCTGCTGATAATTTAGTCATCAATGGTTCATTTGAAACATCAGGTAGTATTTCTGGCAATTGGGCTTTGTTTAATGACTTACAGGGCTGGAGTCGAGACGGAGCAAGGTTTGAGATCCAAAAGCAAAGTCTTGGTATCATTAACGCACAAGACGGGGATCAGTATTTAGAGCTTGATTCAACGGCTAATTACACGATTTATCAAGACATACCGACTACAGCTGGTAAAAAATACAAAGTGAGCTTTTATTACTCGGCTCGTGTTGTAGATAATAACTCAACAAATCTTGCACGCGCTTGGTTTGGCGAAAATACGCTGGCAACAATGAATGCGACGACACGAGGATGGTCAAAATACGAGTTTACTGTAGAGGCGACATCAAGCTCAACACAACTCAAATTTCAAGGAGTTGGTACTTCTGATTCTTATGGTGCGTTACTCGACAACGTTGTTGTGACAGAAGAAGTACAGACACCAGCGCCAACGACGGGTTGTAAAGTGGGTGTTTATGGCATAAACAACTTCGGCGAACAGAGCAATAGTTATGTATATCACTTTGATACTAGTGGTGGTACGTATTCATATGTAGAAGGCGTCGATAACACCGCCTCTAACATTGCAGCGCACAACGGTGAGCTATATTTTATGGAGCAGACTAACGGTACGACCAAAGCTTCATCACTGTGGAAAGTTTCGCTAGATAGCGCCGAGCAAACGCTCGCAGCCAATACCGTTTCTTGGCCGATTTACCGCTCAGCGGTTACCCCAGATGGTACAAAGCTCCTTTCAAGCAGTAAAACGTACTTGTACGAGTTTGACTTACAAAGTGGTGCAAAAACGGTACTAGGCAAATTAAGCTATGCAGGTGATGACTTCTCACATGGCGATATTGCATACTCAGCTGACACGAATCTAATTTATGTGTTAACAGGCAAAGCCTTGTATGTGCTTGACAAAGGAGCCATGACGTTAGACTTAGTGGGTGAGCATGGCATAAATTGGGCTTCGGGTCTTGCAGTGAGTAGCGATGGCACATTATATGTGTCTGGGCGTAACAAAGGTGAGGATGCAAAACTTTATACGCTAGATGCCAATACAGGCGAAGCGACTTATGTCATGGACGCACCGGAGCATATTAACGATTTAACCTATGTCGCTAATTGCCAATAACCATTAATGCAGTAGCGTTAAAATAAAGGCGAGGGGAGTCCCTCGCTTTTTTGTTTTTACGTCAGAGCAGTAACCGATACGACACACCTACTAAAAGAATGTTGATCTATTACGTTTTATTCTCTTGCCGGTATGAATAACTTTGCTCCATTGGTCTATTCAATATTGATATAGGATGTGCATACGCTAAAAAACCACTTTTCGTAAAATGAAAATCCGTAATTGCATTCTGCAAATAAACATGAAACTTCAAGAGAAAAGATACAAATAAATAGCATAAGCTTTTGATAAATATTAAGTTATTTACTGTTTGTGTTGGCATGTATTGTGCAGTCAACATACAGGTACTTTAACGGAGATTTATTATGAGAACAGCTCTATTATACTCAGCGCTAATTATTTTACCCTTTGCCACAATAGGCTCGCCAAACTTAGTTAGTAATGGGTCGTTTGAAAATAACTCGGTGTTGACAGGAACTTGGGGGTTAGTGGACGAGATTGACGGATGGACGATAGCTGGTGCTCAGCTAGAAATTCAAAAATCAACCATTAGTTTTATAAACTCGCAAGATGGCAGTAACCACGTTGAGCTCGACTCGACGGGCAACTATACCATCTACCAAGATCTTGCGACGACTGCTGGTAACAAATACAAAGTAAGTTTTTATTATTCAGCAAGGGTTGAAGGAGATAATTCGACAAACCGTGCCAGAGTATGGTTTGGAGATACAACTTTAACTACTATGAATGCCAACACATTAGGGTGGCAGAAGTTTGAATATACGGTCGTTGCATCAAGTGAGGTTACTCAACTAAGGTTTCAAGGAATGGGTCGTTCAGACTCTTTAGGTGCGTTACTCGACAACGTTGTTGTGACAGAAGAAGCACAGACACCAGCGCCAACGACGGGTTGTAAAGTGGGTGTTTATGGCATAAACAACTTCGGCGAACAGAGCAATAGTTATGTATATCACTTTGATACTAGTGGTGGTACGTATTCATATGTAGAAGGCGTCGATAACACCGCCTCTAACATTGCAGCGCACAACGGTGAGCTATATTTTATGGAGCAGACTAACGGTACGACCAAAGCTTCATCACTGTGGAAAGTTTCGCTAGATAGCGCCGAGCAAACGCTCGCAGCCAATACCGTTTCTTGGCCGATTTACCGCTCAGCGGTTACCCCAGATGGTACAAAGCTCCTTTCAAGCAGTAAAACGTACTTGTACGAGTTTGACTTACAAAGTGGTGCAAAAACGGTACTAGGCAAATTAAGCTATGCAGGTGATGACTTCTCACATGGCGATATTGCATACTCAGCTGACACGAATCTAATTTATGTGTTAACAGGCAAAGCCTTGTATGTGCTTGACAAAGGAGCCATGACGTTAGACTTAGTGGGTGAGCATGGCATAAATTGGGCTTCGGGTCTTGCAGTGAGTAGCGATGGCACATTATATGTGTCTGGGCGTAACAAAGGTGAGGATGCAAAACTTTATACGCTAGATGCGAATACAGGCGAAGCGACTTATGTCATGGACGCACCGGAGCATATTAACGATTTAACCTATGTCGCTAATTGCGAATAATCATTAATGCAGCAGCGTTAAAATAAAGGCGAGGGGAGTCCCTCGCTTTTTTATAAATGAACGTTCACTCTAAGGTGTTGAAATATATGGTAGCATTGAAACGTTGTGGCCACACAGCCCACTTCCCATAACATGTGTGATGTCTGACCGCGTAAGATTTGAAATATTTTAGCGAAAGCTCTTGCTAGAATGTTCAGCTTTTTCTTAGGTTCAAGCCAAGGTTCAAAAAACAAAACCAACAGCTTGTTAAGCAAGTTTAAGCAGAGTGTTCATGCCTAGATTTTACCCCAGTATGGTCGACCCATTAAGTTTGATGAAGCCAATTTACATCTAAAGCAAATAATCCAAATTTCTACAAAATCACACAAGGATCTCGTGGGGCACATTCATACTCGGGTGTTTACAAAAGCAAGTGCAACAAAAACACAGCTTTTAGATGATTTATGTAGTTCAGTGGTAACCCCTATTGACCAAGGCGAGAAGATTATACCTGTTAGAAAATGTTTTGATGAAGTTGTAACTAAGAATGGGTGTTCGTACATTGGTAAACGAGGTGGGTGAACTCAAGTTATCTACCAAGTGTAACGCGGCGCTAGAATTTAGATAAAAAGACAATTGATTTTAGACGAGCATTTAAGCCCGTCGTTATGTTAAATAAAGCCTCCAACAACTTTGCATATAGCTATGCAATGCCTATTGGAAATTTACTCTGGTGACAAACTGTCTTTAGATACGCGCCAGACCAATGCAATGACAGCTTCTCGTTGTCCACAATTTCGATCTTGCCATCGTCTCCCCAAGAACCACTGACTGACTTTGTTTCGGTCGCGTTAAATTGAAGGTATAAAAAGCCATTCAGTTCAAATGTGCTGTAAATCGTTTTAAGGGCTGGTCCCGATGTTGTCTCGATATTTATATTTGAATGTGTTGCTGGAACATCATATCTGTCTTGTGACTTAAGTGCGTGAGACGTGACACTTAAGTGCTCTTGGCCAGAGCCTGTTGGAACCGAGCCAAATAAACCTTGATGTAAAATGCAGCCCATCTCTGGCTTGTTAGAACTTGTGACATATATCATGGGGGATACATTGATGACGCTCTTACACCAAGACTTAGTTGTTTGTGCCGCCGATGAAGTATACCAATTTAGCACTACCGCATCCGAGTGTAATGAACTTATCGTGATGCTATTTTCTTCATAACTTAAAGGCACTTGTTGTTTGACCCATCCATCACCTGTGCTTTGAAGGTAAGAGATCTCTCCAAAATCCATGGCCTTTCGTGACAGTGGAAAAGATTGATTAGTGCCGTCGGGCAATTTGGGAATAAAAGCACCGACAAGACCATTTGGAAAGTATGCTGCAATCTTTGCTGGTTTACCTACCACATCATACATCGTCATCTTACCAAGAGTTGCAGACACACCTTGGTATAAAATATGAGACGATGGCAAAAACCATTGTTGTTCTGGCAGCGGTGGGGAGGTTACTGGCTCTTTTAAAGAGCCGTCAGGGTAAGTTTGCACGCTTTGGCCTGACCATACCAAGCGGCAGGTCTTACCCACCAGAGCCAACAGCTCTGTTACGGTGTCAATATAAGGGTCTGTTCCTAACTTTATAAAGCTTCGGTCAGCGCCTAGGTGTACAGCTATATGCTCATAGGCTGATGACCCCAAATGTATTGGGATAATCTCGCCATCTTGACCGCAAACATAAACTGTATCGCTATTATAACGGTATGAAAATTCATGGGTTGAGTCGCCAGTTGCGTCAATCTCTATCTCTAGAGTATTGTTATCGTTACTCTCAATCATACTAATTGTAAAGACACCTGATACGCACAATATAGGTAGCATATCTTGGCTACAAAGCTCATTTGATATGGCTCGTTTAAGACCATCCTCTAACAAGTCGCCTTGCTTATTGACGTCAAAAATAAGGTTTTCAGCAAGACCCTCGTAAATTACATCGTGGTAAAGAAATTTCCCCTCTCGACCAGAGAGGCCTGTGCTTACGCTACCGCTATCGGCAGCATGTAAAAAACAATCTTTTGGAGTATTTGGCTGGTGTGCCGTCGCTGAATACCAGTACTCATGACCGTTAGATTGAGATAATCTCTTAAATCCTGCTGTGCCCATTGGGTTATAACTTGGATGGTAGGCACCTTTGTTATACCTCTGCACAAGAGCAATAGGCAGGGCAAAACATCGACCTTTATATCCATAATTTGTGCGCTTATCCTCGCCTGATGATCTGTATCTAGTAATACAAAATTGCCCTTTAATAATGGGCAAATTGTTGCGAGTTGGCATTTTTGCAAATCGGGCTGTGTGCCCGCAATAAGCCACATCATCAGAGGTACCATCCGTAAAGTAATCGACTGTCGAAATAGATTGTCCACGGGGCTTTATCATCAAATCAAAAGGTGTGCCTGTCCTTACATGCCGCATAATATTATTACCGCCATGGGTATAGCCGGCATAGCACCGCCACTCATCCGATACTCCCTTAATTACTCTAACTCTATATCTTACTTGTATATAAACCCCGCTATCAGGGTCAAAGTAAATATTGTGCTTTGACTCGCCTAACAGGATAGCTTTTTGCGAGGTAGTTAGTGTTGACCACTTTGCGCCATATCCTGTGGTCTGGGTATCCCAATCCCCAAAAGCACTATATTTGGGATCTATTAAGTTTGCATTTAGGGCGATACCTTTATAGTCAGTTGCAAGATATTGCACGTTACCCAATGGGTAAACAATGTCTTTGTTGGATATTTTTTCGTGCCATACCTCTAAAAAAATATAATCTTTACGGGATTTGATGACTTTTATGTCGTTGGTTTCAGCCGCAAATGCGTCCTCGACATTATCATAAGCTGTCACCACTCCAGAGAGGTAGTCTATTGTTTTTGTCGCATCAGGCGCTTCGGGCATTGGAATTTGTTTCCACATTCTGTTGCTTTCATAGCCACCAGTTGCGTCTCTAGCAACACCATCGTTGAGCGTGATTAACACACCATCTACTACATATTGGGGTTGTTCGGCAGGCTCCTGCTTGTAACCTATTAATAATTGATTTTTATACTTTGCATCATATCTGGCATATGTGCATTTATTTATATACCCAGTGCTCAAACTTGATAAAGGGATATTAGCCCCCCAATTGACCACGCCTGAGCCGCTATAAAGACTTTTGCGATGGATACAAAGTCCATCAAAGTGAGACTTTGTCATCGTATGTGGGCTTGGGTTAACACTCTGCACTTGCTCAATTAATGAGAGCATAGTAGGCACTTGATGAGATTGCCCAGCCAAATCATTAAACTCTACGTGACCAAAAGTGTTGAGCCAATCCACCATCGCTTGGTGGTTAGCCCTGAACATAACATCAGCTTGCTCGTATTTGTTTATGACTTCTTGGTGCTTCTGTCTTACTGCATTTAGCGACTCTATGGCCGCGCTAAGCTCTTGATACGACATTTTATTACCTTTCAATTGCGTCTATATGTGATCTATATGTGATTGGTTTAGCGTATTCGTCAGGACTGCACTAAATGCGCCTTTTATTTGGGTGATATTGGCTGCTTGCTTATTAACCAATAAAGCTGACAATGATGCGTACGCATCACACTCAAGCCGAGTTATATTGGCTAATTCCTGTGCTCTGCTAACGTCATCCACCAGGTCACTTATCCCGTTATTCAAGTAGCTTCGCAACGACTCTGCTTCTTGTTTTATCGCGGCTTCAACCCCTTCAATCTGCTGGAGCGTTTGGGTGTGTGTATCGCTGTATTGAGAGGCATGCGACGCTGCAAGTTCGGACAGCGCTTGCTGTTCGGCAGTGGCTGTTTCTGTAATTCCAGTCACAGCACTATCAATACTTTGCGTTAAGTTAGCATCAAGCGTGTCAATCTGTTGGAGCGCTTGGTTATGTGTATCGTTGTATTGAGAGGCATGCGACGCTGCAAGTTGGGACAGCGCTTGTTGTTCGGCAGAGGCTGTCTCTGTAAGTTCAGCCACAGCATTATCAACACTTTGCGTTAAGTTAGTCTCAAGTGTTTCAATCTGTAGAACTGCCTCGTCGTGCACATCGTTGTATTGAGAGGTGTGCGACGCTGCAAGTTGGGACAACGTCTGCTGTTCGGCAGAGGCTGCCTCTGTAAGTTCAGCCACAGCATTATTAACACTCTGGTTTATTGATGTTTCAACTGCTTTAACTGCATTGAGGGATACAGTACAGTTTACTTCGCTTTGCGCTGCATTATCAGCTGACGCAGCGGCATTAGTACTATGTGTACTTACCATTTGTAAGTGAGACGCCACCAGCTCGCTGTCCGCCGAAACCTGCTGTTTATATTGACTAACTAAATCATGATGTGTACTTATCTCTTGGGCGATAGCATCAATACTGGATTTATGTGTATTAACTGCACTGTGTGCAGCAGCGACCTCACTGTGTTTAATCTCTACATTGGCATGTAGTTGCTGAGCCGATAAGTAATCGGCATCAAATTGCGTCAGTCTCGGCGCTAAATTCGCCACTTGGCTCTGACATTGCGCAATGTCATCTGTGAGCATACCCAATTGTTCGCTTGCATCAGCTCCAACCTCCGCCAGCCGGCGAATAAAATCAGGTGTTGGTATTAAAGACTCGTTGCCTAAGTAATTGGTAATAGGGTAGGCATCATCCGTTGACTCAAACCATCCTGTCATCTGTTGCTCTCTGGTAAACCACTGCGCCTGTGTTGCCGCAACCCGCTGAGCCAGTTTTGCTGGTAATGATGTGGTAAACGTTTGTATAAGTGCGTACTTTATATTTGCAATGCTATCTGGGGCACTAAATGCGCGGCCGTCGAGTTGTTTTACTCTTAGCGTTGTGTCATCAACAACACTAACAACTTGCAATACGATTTGTTTTTGATCAATGACGAAGTAAAGCAGATCGGCAGGTTCAGCTTGTGCCACTTGCACAAAATAAGTCCCGTTACCTGTAATTGTGCTACTCCCTTGTGAGAGAGTAAGTGATCCAACATTGTATGCCATATAGTTATGCTCCTAAGTAAACGACAGCAATTTGTTTAACATCAGCTGGGGTATCAAAGCTTGCTGGTTGCCAAGCTTTGGCGCAGGTATAACTTTTAACGATATTGTCAGGCTGCTTCATCGCCTTACCAGGGGTAGAGCTTGAGCAAAGCAAGTCACCAATCTTGATGTCACCACCTTGACCACAAACATTTATCATGCCTTCTCCAAGGGCATTTACCGACGCTAGATCGTAGTTGTATGCCAGCTGATGCCACTCCTCTAGGTTCATTAGCCCAGCTGGTTGTTGCTGGGATAAATCTCGTTTACCAACAAACGCTCCTATTACGGCGTTGTCATATGCTTCGGCCGTTATGCTGGCAAATGACATTGTGTTAGACACATTGGCATTATGTAGATGTGATTTATTCTTGATTAAATCCCCAACCTCTGGTTGAGCATTGGCATCAATAAGCACCTCATGTGCTCCCGTAAATGGGCCATAGGCTCCATTAAAGGCGTAAAAGTCGTGATTAGCTCCACCCCCACCTTGAGCGCGGACAGTGGTGTTAGACTGAAATGTAGACGTGTTGCTAATGAATACGCCGGTGGCATTAAACGTGACAGAGCGAGAGCCGCTAAACCCAGAGCCATCAAATGTGACTCTCCTTGCTCGGCAGCCTATATAGCCATTGTTAACATTTATAAAAGTAGAGTAGACACCAAGCTTTACTTGGCCAGATTGCTTAACAAAGCCCGAGCGGCCTACGTTGATGTACGCATTGAGGTAGTTACTAGATAGCCCTTGATTAAAGTTACCAAGTCCGTCGAAAACAAATGTTGCATCATTAAGGTCAAACCAAACAGCTTTACCATTATTGCCGTGTAGCTCAAAAACATCTGATTTAAACCTCACCTTACCTGGTGTCACATCCATACCTGTGACAAAGCCATTGTAACTCACGCCAATTTCTGCACGGGCCTGTAGCTGCCCTAAGTGATTTGCATGAGCGCTGAGCGTTAAATGTGCACTCGCAGCATCATTTTCCGCATTGCTGACGCGGCTCGTAAGACCCTGTATGGCATTAGCATTGCCATCAGCTGTAGTCTCAACACTGCCAACACGGTAATTAAGTGCGCTGAGTCCACTATCTAAGCTACCAGCAGTTTGTTGCAGAGCATTAATTGCCCTGTAGTTACCATAGATGTCACTCTCAGCACTATTTACCCGCTGGTTTACTGCCGTTACTTGGCCGTCAATCTGTGCAGATAGAGTAGTGATAGCACTAGATATAGCCCCATCAGTATCAGATTTGGTATAAAACTGGTTGTTAAGGTAGGCAAGGTTGTTATCCATTTGCGTTTGTAGCTCAACCTTAGATGCTGATATGGCACTGTCAGTGTCTACTGCGGTGTAATAATAGCGCTGTAAGTGGGCAAAATTATCGTCTACCTGTGAGTGCAGTTGCTCAATACGTGTGCTTAGGGCTGCATCACTACTCGCCATGGTTTGCTCAACCGTGACTATTTTGCCTGTGTTATCCCCAACACTTGACTCTATCGCATTAAAACGCTCGGCGTTAGCCTCGTTTTGTGTTGCATTGGTTTGCTCTACTTGAGCAATTTTACTGACGTTATCGCCAACGCCTGACTCTATTGCACTAAAGCGTGCAGCGTTGGCCTCGTTTTGTGTCGCACTAGTTTGCTCTACTTGAGCAATTTTACTGACGTTATCGCCAACGCTAGACTCAATGCTTGCCATTCGCTGTGCAGCGGCTTCTGCCTCAGTTGCAAGAGCTTGCTCAACTTGGTTAATTTGTGACAGATTATCGCCAACAATCGCGCTAAGCTGCGAAATACGCTCACTGAGCGCTGTATCACCTGTTGCTACGGTGCGCTGTAGCTCATCAAGAGCTGAGTTTGCTGCTCCCAAAGATGATTGTAATAAGACTATCTGCTCTTGGGTAACAGCACCATCCTCATCAATACGGGCAATTATCTCATTGGCCTTTTGATTAAACTCACCCCGAGACTGTAAATTAGCCTCAAGCGCTGCATGGTTTGCTATTGCTTGAGACAAAATAGACTCTGCAATGGTATCAACAGCATCTAAATTATCTTTGATTTTTTTAATATCACCAACAGTGACACCTGTGGCATTAAATGACTGGCGACTTATAATGCCGGCGTAAGTTGCTGTGATTGTTAGGTGATTACTGCCATCACCATCAATTATGAGTTCAATATCCCCAGTTACATCACTTACCTCCGCAGTGAGTAGACCATTACTCGGCTCTAGTCGTATAGTTACATCACAATGCGATACTCGCTGATTTGAGATCCGTTCAATTGCAGCTATCGAGACAGCATTTTCGGTTAGGGGTGGTAGCCAAGATGTCGCTAATGCGGTCCACATTGGTTGTTGGGATAGAGTAAAAACAACATCATATAGTTCGACAGGGGTCGTTGCTCTTTTTGTGCGTACAGCAACATCAGCCCACGCACTTTTATTTTTATGGGTTACTGCTCGACACTTAGCAGCGTAGTGTGTATCTGGTGCCAGGTTATTTTTGGTAAAGATAGGGGTTTGCACCACAGGTACTGGGTTAGGCTCATCGGCAAGGCCAAGCCATACCCACTCGACTTGTACACCAATCACATCACCAACATCAGCAGTGAGCGTTGCGCTATTGTCAGTGGTATCAACTGTAATTGTTGGAGTGGTTGGAGTCTGTAGCTCAAACGACAGGGTGTTAACCAAACTTGCTTTACCCAGCACGTTAACCGCTGTCACTAGGGCATGGTATTGGCCAACTTGTAATGGAGGTAATACTGCCTCAATATAATTGACTCGTTGTGAGTGCACCTTTTGTGTTTGTCCATCAACCACTCGTTGTATAACAACGTTAAAATGCTCTACCGCCTCAATCGTGCTGTACTCCCAGCGCAGCACTACATAACCATCCTCCCGGGTGTCTGCCGACAATGCTTCAACTGGCAATAGTCGACCTGGCACATAATCCGTATTGGGTGTTAAATCCTCAACACCTGGCACCATGCCATCCGCCCAAAGTCCCGGGCCATCCTCAATACAGCGTATAGTCACACCACGGTCGAGCCTAAATCGGCGGTCTATTACACGATAAATTTTATCGTTGATGTGATACTCGGGTATATTAACCTTAATGGTGCGCCCAACTGCTGCACGTAGGCCTGTGTGCCTAAGCGGCAGCTCAAGGGCACCTAAGCGTGTTTGCTCTAACTGTATTGCTGCAAGTCGCTGAGCGGTAGCGCTACTGCGCACAAAGGGGAGTGATAGCGTTTGCTCTAACGGCTGGGCATCTTGCTCTAAATAAGACTGTGCAATAACAGGCGGTGCATCTGTACGCTCATAGTTTTGTTTGGGGTCAACAAACTGTGCCCGTACAGTATTGGCACGCTCGCGCAAATCCGCGTGCCATTTAATTTTTACATCGCCCAACACATCCGCCATGGTAACGGTGTAGGTGGGTGCACCATACCAGGCACCAACACGCACATACCACTGACCCATTTGCCTAAATACTTTGCCGGCAAAGCTGCGTTCAAGTTGCTGCAAAACCTCAAGTGGTCGAGACGTAAATGCAAAGGTACCGTTTATTGTGTAGCGGGGCTCTTTATGAGTTAAGCCTTGGCTATCGGTGTATTCCGCCTCTTCATCACACACATTAGCCGCAGCTATCCACCAAATCATAGGCAGGTGACTAACCGGCACTTGGTTAGCGCCATAAAATCTCACGTAGTGTAGGGTACATAGCACGGCATTTTGTGACCACTGCCATGTATTTCTATCGTCTGGGTCTTGACTCGCATCGCGCGGATCCCATACCCGTGCGCCACGAATCAAAAACTCGCAGTCGCTAACACCATCGGGGTATATCTCTCGATTGTTTTCAAGCTCTAAAAATATGTGTGCCTGGTCGTGGCCTATGTGTTTATTTGTCCAACCCGCCATCTTTTGTACTGCCATCGCAATTGCTTTGGTGTGGCGGCCATCAGCAACAGCATAGTTGTATGAGGCGCTGGGGTAACTACTTATTGGTTTGTTTGCAATGTACACATCTTCGAGGGCATCAATTGGTGCGCCATTAATTAGTATAATGAGTTGTATGAACTCTTTTTCGTCTCGTGTTTTGGTTGCTTGGTGCGCAATCACGCCCCCCACACGGTCGCGGCCAAAGGTGATACGCCTTGGTTGGTCTATGCCTTTTTGTAAGCCCTTTGCTAGTGTGGCGACATCTGGTTCCGGCTGGTCTGGCGTATCAACTAAGCCGCCAAATAACGCGCCGACAGTAACATCTAATACACCGCCGACAACATCACCAACGACTTCTACCACTTTACTCATGGACATCCTCCAATGAGTAGGCATAAGTGACAACATCCAAGGGCAGGGTAGTCACACCTGTGTCTGAGACACAGTAAACACAGCCAAGGCCAATAATACCCCCAACTAATTCGTCATTGTGTGAGCACAAAGCAATATCGCCACGACCTGCGTAATTTTTATCAATGGGTTTTACGTTTAAACGGGTTTCAAAAGTATGTTTAAAGCCGCTTTTAACAATGTTTAAACCCTGTTTAAACGTGGTGTAAGCGCCGCGCTCGGGCGCTGGGTCGAACCCGTGATATGCCCATATCCAATCAGCCACAAATAAGCAGCAATCAAACTCGCCAAACTTAAACTGCTTTCGCCAGCAGCTTTCCAAATACGCATGCAACTTAGTGTTTTTGGACATAGCGACCCCCACCAATACGGCGACCAGGTTGTGTGTCTGGCAAATAAGTACTGTTCGCGGCGGCTTGCTCATTAAAAAACTCATCCCCTGGGTATAGCGCTTTTTGTGTTGCGTCATTCCATCGTTGATGCAATCGAGCTTGCTGCCACCGTTGAGACTCACCAGTCACCGTCAACTCAACCTTTGAAAGCGCACCGCGCTCGCTATCACAAGTCGCTACACTGCCACTTTCAATAAGCTGAAAACCCTCAACACGGTAATGCTCATCCACGACAACAAGCCAAATATCCACCTCTACGCCAACCGGGTCATTGGCGGCTACTTCGCCTAAAATTTCAGGGTTCGGGGTAGTGAGGGTAAGGCGAATGTTGCTCACTGAGTTGTTGTCATTAGCGGGTATCTCACTGACCTTGCCAAGGGCACCTAAGCCATACCAAGTTTGATTTAAAAAGCGGCGTTCACCCACACCGGTATGTAATCGCAAGTTGCCTGATTTAAATTTAAGGTCGACAAAATAGCGAGGGTTGCCACGGCCTAACTGCGCAATAAGTGAGCTTTCTACCGCCTCCATTAAAACGCCTCCCGCCCACGAATACGCCAGCTGGTTACCACGCCATTTTTATACTGGGCATCGGCCAAGCCTTGCTTGTTATCAATCAACCTAAATACGCCAGCAGGGCGAACAAAATAAACGGGGGAGTTATGAGCAGGTATGCGGCGCATTGGCGACTCAAATCGTAACGTAGTCGCGCCAGTCGCAGCAGGGAGTACATTTTCGGTCAGTATTTTTAGCTCAGCGGCTGCACCAGAGCCTATTTGAATTTTTTCTCCAGCTCGCGCATAAATTCGCCCGGGTGGTAAATTGGTAACAGCAAGCGATGCACCGTCTTGATAACCCCCACTAACAAACGCGATGGTATCTAAATGCTCCTGCTCACGGCGGTAGTCGTGCATCAAGAACCGTCCAACACTGCCACGTAAACCGGCTAAAAAGCCATCGAGCTCAAGGGCATCGGCTTCAGGCACATTGGTAAGTTCTATATCAAACTCCCAATATGCCCCCTCGTTATCAAACACCTCTGAGGCATTATTGGCTTTATTGATGTGTAGCTGGCTATTAGGTACCAGTCTAAAAACGCAAGATTTTGGGGGCTTAGGTAGCGGCAGATGCTCCATTATTTCTCATCGCTCGTGTTCTAATCGTTAGAGCGAGTGTAAAAACTAATGGAGCCAAGGGGAGGGTGGAAAGTGGTTTACATGGGATCCAATTTAAGGTTGATAGTTTCTAATAATTCGTCATTAATACATCGAATTTCAAACACACCTGAATCATACAAATAACACACTGTATTTTTCAATTCATCGGAAGCATTAACCTCTCTAGAAGTCAATAAGCGCGTTTTATAAAAGCTTAAAAGGAGTTCAAAGGATGAGGTCGAACTAGTAACCTCTTTAAGTTTTTTTAAAATTATCAATTGGAGTTCTTTAGTTTGAATAGTTGAGATATACCTAATTAAGGACAGGATTACTTTGTCAATTGGTGCAACTATTTCATTATTAGATAGTAAGCTATACATAGCAATGCGATTTCCACTTAGTCTTAGTGCACCGAGCACTTCACTATATTGTTCTTGGGTACTGTTTGGCAACACAGACGAAAGCGAGATAGTAGCGATCTCGTACCCAAATGTTGGCGGTTCTACAACACCATTGAGCAAGTTGACTTTGTCTTCACCACCCATAGTATGTATGAGCTCAGATTCATGGTAGGAGTCGGTGGGCCAAAAACAAGAAGAACTTTCAAATTTTCCTAGCTCTACCAATTCATCAACATATTGCTTTAAGTATCCATTATCAATATCAATTCTTGAATTCAACTTTTTGAGTAGTGGCTCAGTAAAGTACTTTAAGTTCTCAGTTAATTTGTCGAACAACAGTAATTCGGTTTGTGAGTTCAGTACTTTCCTAGTCTCCCTCAATTCAGTTTCACTTGTTTGCCAAGTTTTGTAGAGAAGAAATATGCTTGCACTAAGTAAGATAGGTTGTAGCATATTGTTAAGATAGACAGCTACGCTTTCCCATTGCTCGAAATCACGAGTATTATTTAAATCAATACCGAATTTTATTTCATATACAAACAGGGTAAGTGAGGAAAACGAAAGTAGCAGACCCAAGAAGACGATATTAGAGATGCTTGATTTCGCATTAGGATATTTTCTTTTAGTCCATATTGATGCACCAATTGCGAAAATAATAAAAAGTGTTAGTCCTGCGGTATACATGTTTTTCCTTTCTTCCTAAGCCACACGTCGAATGCTTTGAATAATAACACCATTTTCTTGAATGTCTTGCAGGATCAACCCTCTAATTTGATTTGCTACATCATTTCCGGTTCTTTGTGCACTGGCTTCATCTGTTGCGCCCTGGACGATCACGTGGTTGGTAATGTTAAAGCTTACGTTGCCACCACCTGATTGTGCTCTGTTTCCCGCATTGTAGTGGCGTGCCATGGCGCTCACCTCAATGTTTTGCTTAGGCGATAATACCCGCTCACCGCGTTGTAATAGGTAAGTGCTTTCGTTTGGTACGTAATCTAAACCACCATGGGCAATACCCGCAGCCGGCTGTTGCGACTTAATTTGGCGAACTTGTTGTAATCCCATCGCCACGGCGGCAGCTGCTGCAGCCGCACCAAGGGCAGGGCCCACAATTGGAATAGGAGCAAGAGACGCATATGCACTGGTTGCTGATTCATAGGTTTTAATTAATGCCTGGCTAATGGCAAAAGCCTTATACATTTTAAAGGCGGTTTTGCTTTGTTGGCCAAGTGCTTTTAATCCAGCAGCGCCTAACCCCTGAACTGCGTCAGACTTTTCAGCGGCGTTTTTCTTCTCCCAGTTGGCAAATTGCACTAGGTGCTGCTGAAGAGCCCCAGTGTTTTTGGTCTTCAACTGCATCAAGCGCTCTTGATGATCCCATTCGCGCTTCTCAACTTCTGAGTGGAATCCCTCAGCTGCTAACAGTTCTTGTTGGCGCTCGATGTCGCGGATTTGATTGTCGGCGTTATATTTAATTTCGCCTGACTCGTCATTGGCCGCTAAACCAATGGATTTTCTGCGTGCTGCATCGATGCGAGCCTGTTGCCTAGCTTGCTCAACCGCCAGCTCATTTTCATAGGCTGCAAGCGCTTCACGGTTAGCGTGGCCCTTAATTTGTGCTATACGGTTTTCAAGCGCTGCGCGTAAATCATTACGGCGTTTTTCTTCTGCTTGGTTTTGTATACGGGTTTTGTCATTCTCACGCTTTTGTGCCAGGGCTTTGACGTCTGCAGTGTGCTTTACGTCTAATTGCGTTAAAATCGCATCGTATTTTGCTTTATTGGCAGCATCACTTTCACGTGCAGCAATTACCATTTGCCGGCGCTTTTCATGGCTTGCCTTTAAGCGCGCTTCTTCATCCAGCAAACTCAGCTGCAAGCGCTGAATGTTTTCAGGTAACGCGGAACTTGTTGAGGTGGCATTTTCCTCCAGCATTTTCCAGTCAATGCTATTGAGGTTGCTATTCAGGTTTGCCGCCTCACTAGCTAGTTTTAGTTTTTCAGCGCGAAGCTTAGATTGCGCAGTGATATAACGCTCGACCTGTGTTATTTGTTGAGCATAGACAAACTTACTACGGTCACTACCAGATTGAGATTGACGTTTTTTAAGAGTTGCTAGCTTGGTGTACGCTTCCTCAATGTTCTTGGTATAGTTTGCTGCCTCTTTTTGTGCGCGCTTGATTTGGGCAACACTGGACGCATTGCCTACCGAGTCAAACGCATCACCAAGCTCATATAAATGCACTTTTAGCTTTTTACTACTGGTACTGGCCTCGTCACTTTGGTTAGCAAAGTAAGCTATTGCTAAACCAGCTGTAACAGCAAGGCCAACAGGGCCACCCAATAACCCCATTGCGCCAGTTAGCGCCCGAGTTGCAAAACTCGCTCGGGTTGCTGCGGCTGTATACGCGGTGGTGGCTGCTGTATGTACTGCTTGTGCAGCGGCTGCACGTTGATTGGCTAGCGCTAAGTTATGGATTGCATTGGTTCGCATCACGGTATTGCGTGCCATGGCTAGTTGGCGCTGGGCGGCTTGCTGCTGTTGTACAGAATGTTGTAGCTCAATAGCAGCGTTGCGTTTGGTCTGTGCTGCAAGTTGTACTTGTGCCTGGAGCGCTTTGTGCGTTGAAACTGCGTTAGTTGTAAATGCGGCCGCTGAACGATACGCGTTACCAGCTAAGCGGCTCCCAATCACAACCGCAAGTAGGGTGGCCGATGTGGTTAGCCCGTCTACAATCTCTTGGTTCTCTCGTAGCGCTTGCATTGCCTCGGTAATGCTACTCACCACTGTAGTTACTGCAAAGTTTACGGGTTGCTCGTAGTGGCGTATGAGGCGTTGGTACTCGTTCCCCATTTCAGCAAACGAGGCATTGATTTTACCCTCAGTCGCCTCAGCTGCACCGGCATAGTCATCAAACGCTTTAATTAGATACTGCTTAAACATTTGGCTGGTGACTTGGCCATCGTTCACCATTTTGCGCAAGCCACCACCGGCCAGTCCTGCTGCTTTTTCAATTTTTTGTAGTAGACCAGGCATTGGATCTGTTATTTGGTTAAACTCTTCAGCACGAATAACACCGTTACCCATACCTTGCTCTAAACCAAATAGACTTTGCTCTAGTTGCACTGCGCTTGAACCTGTTTTAGCAGCGGCATTTGCATAGCCTTCGAGTATTTTTATACCTTCATTTTGCGTGAGCAGACCAGACTCTTGTAAGTTTAAAAGCTTTGCGTAAGAGGTCGTGAGGGTGGTGTACTTGGTATTGAGTCTATCTGCAGTCGCAAACAAATAGTTTTGAACGGCATTGTACTCTTGAGCAGAGCCAGTAAGTCCTTGTAACCGCGTGTCTAAAAGCTGTGCATTGCCTGTATCTCGCACAAACATAGCAGCCGTTCCTAGGCTCACAATAGAGGCAATACTGCCCGCTAACTGGTCATAGCCAGAGCTTAACAGGCCCAACTGACTGCCCATGGCAGACTGCTGGCGCATCAATTGTCCTTGGCTTGCGCCTAAGCGTTGGTTAGCCGCTACCTGCCGATTTAGAGCTTGAGGTAATTGGTTTAAATCTCGTAGGTTTCTGGCGGTCCCTGATGTAACCGCTCGACCATCATACTTTAAGCGTAACGCCAGGTTCAGTTGGTTTTTCATCGGGCCGCCTTATTAATCCTACTATCAACCGCTCTAATTGTTGCAGCTTGCTAAAATCCGTTGGTGTGAGTGTTATGTCTGCGTAGCGCCAAGCCACTTCTGCCCGGGCATAGTCTAGGGCGAGCTCCATGCCTTGCTTACACAACTGCCACTGGGTGCCGGCAGTGCTCAGCGCCAATACCGCCGCCCAGTTCTCAGGGAGTACATACAGCGAGTCGGCCTGTGGCTTGGTTTTACTTGGCGCACCAAAGTGCGCTTCGTCGTCATCTAAAATTGGGTTACTGGTTGCTAGGTCACCCACATACCACCTAGCAACGTCGACTAGTTTTTTTCCTGTACGCGATATTGTGCGTTTACGCATTCAATCGAGAGCCGCCCGGCGATAGCGCCGTAACCTAACAGCTCATCAAGTACCTCGCCGCTAAAGGTGACTTGGGTACCGTCATCCACAAAGTTGTCCCACCCAATCAGTAACTCGCGCACAATGGCGTCATCTTTTTTGCTGCCATCGACCAATTTGGTCATCTCAGCTTCTGGTATCAATTTAATCTTGGCGTCAAACTTAAAATCCACACCGCCAAACTCAAAGTTGATGGGGGCTAGGATGGTTGCGTTTTTTAGTTGCTCTAATTTCTTTAATTTCATTTGGATCACTCAAATACTAACGTTAGTTCATCGTAACCAGCGCCACTTGGCACCAGTTTGCCATCGAGCTCATAGCCCGTTAACTCACTGTCTAAATTGGTGTATTTAGGTGTAGGGAGTTGGTAGCGGCCAATGAGCGTAAACTTTTTACCGGCTGTGGTACCGTGGCTAAACTCAAAGTGCTGCACCTTACCAATGTCGTTAAATGGGTTGAAATTCCCCAAACTATCAGCGCTTACCGTCATTTGGGCTTTAGACTCATGCCCGGTGAGCATAATGGCCTCATGGTTAATAGCACGGTCGAAGATCACATTATTACCAACATCCACCGTGAGCTTATGCAGCACGTGCGACACCTCATTAAGGATAAAAGCCGATGCACATTCAACGCCCAGCACCTCTGGCCGTTGCCAGCGGTTCCAGTCAACAGCTGGGGCTGCGGCCGATTGCACAGGAGGGCTAAACAAGCCTTTAAACTGCCAGTTAAGCTTAGGTATGCCTTTTTCTAAATTGAGCGACACATTGCCTAGCATTTCACTGATTTCATGGGTGTTTTGCCCAAAGCGCACTAAAGCTTTAGCTTTGCTCGCATTGCCTAATGCATACGTCACACTGGTCGCATCGGCCACTTGCACAAACCCGCAAGCCAGTAACAGTGGTGCGATGGCAGGGGCTTGCCCGGGTGTGCCACACATTGAGAGTGGCGTTTTAAAATTCAGCGTTACGTGCTTACCAAAAATCACATCCAAGCTTGCACCACTGTGTGCGGTTTCAAGCTCATCTGCCTCGGTTTCAGACTCAATGGCAAACTCCACTTCGCTTGCATACACCGCATGTTGGCCTGTTAGCGTTGTGCCAAGGGCATCTACTAAAAGTAACTTGTCTTTAAATCGCCAGCTGCTCATGCTTCACCTCCTGGCAGGAGAGTGTTGCCCTCAACTTTGTATGAACCGCTTACATCCTGCGTACGGCGTTTTTCAGCCAGTAGAGCAAGGGCATTGTTTGCCACATCTCGTGTTACTTTTTGTGTTGATTCTGACGGCTTGGTTTCGGTTGGTTTAGGTTTTGTCATGGCATGGGCCTCGCGTTTACGGTTACATAGCCAGTCACTTTAAACTGGCACTGGTAAATTAAGGTATTAGTCGTACTGTTAAACTCCACAATTCGGCCTCTGTGGGGTGCTATGGGTTGCCAGTCGCCAAATTTAACGCCAGCAAGCGCAGCTTTTATTTTGTTGCGCAGCTCTGCAATTTGGTTATTAGCGTATTGGTTGCCACCATGGCACGGTATTACAATCATCACGGCAAACAGCTCTGTTATGTTATAAATCTGCTGGCCTGTTACCGCGTCTTCTGGCGCATAGTCATCGTCTAACGGCAGCACAAATACAGAGGCGGTTTGAATGGGGTTATTGCGCACCTCGTTAAAATCGGCAGCGGCTCCTACGCGTAAATTAAGCTGCCGTAAAATCCGCTCTACATTGTTTAAATCAAAATTAAACTGCATTTAAACCTCGTTTAAACTAGCCACCCGGTCACCATTTCAACAATGGTGCTGGCTTGTGTTTGCTCTATACCAATAATGGGGCGAGCGGGCAGGGTAACACTGTGGTTACGGCCAGCCTTACCACCAAAGTGGTGAATGGCGGCGTATTCTTCCCCCAAGCCATGTATCAGCTCATCACCCTCAGGCTTGTGCGTTACCGAGCCCACCAAACCGCTTTTGTCTGTGAGTGTTAAACCAGGCAATGCTGGGTCTCGGCCTTTACCAGTTCTTGCCGCTTCAGACTGCTCCCATCTGGTACCGTCTGGCGCAAGCTCGTTTAAAAATCGTGTGGTTACGTCCTGATCTAAAAATGCACCGATGTCGTCTAGGATGTCAGTTGGGTCGCCGCTCTTGTGGCGCAGCAACTGCAGAATGTCGAGCGCATCACCAGAGACCTCAACAAACACCCCAGCCATTAGAACCGGCTCCAATCAAAGTTTGAGGTAGGCTTTGCGGTGCGCATTGTGCCGTGGCTTTTTGGTATCGGTTTTTTAATTTGAATGGTGCCAGCATTGATTTTATCCAGCATCTGCAGTGCAGCCTTTTTACGGGCCAGTTGTACATCTCCCGGATTATTGCTTAGCTCATACCACATTAGCTCTGATGCAATACCCGGAAGTAAAGAATCTGCGACTTCGCGCTCTGACAAATCATATTTAGCTACATAACCCATTATCACCGCATTTACATTGGCGGCGGCCCCATTAAACCAACTGGCAATTTGTATTTGATTCTCGCCTACGGGCTCACCCAATAATGCCGCGTTAATGTCTTCAGCAGTCATGGGGTTATCGTAGTTTGGTTCTAACCGGCCTGTTGCACACTGCAGCAGGGTAGACATACCAAGTAAACTAATAATATGGGTGGCAGATACAAACATAGTGACCTCATAAAAGGCGGTTGCCCGCCTTTGGTTCTACATTAAGGAGTTTGGAAATTAAGGTGCTGGTGTTAGCACATCGGTTAGTAGCATGCCACAATCTTTAGCAATAATTTGCTCTTCGACTGACTCACCTACCATTACCTCAGTACCACCATGTAACCCAGCAGACACACTACGATTACCCGACACTCGGCTTTTGTATCGAGCGGTCAACGCAAAAGTCATACGCTTGTTTTCAAAGCCAGCTAATGGGTCGTGATATGTAAAGGCGAGGTTGTCACGCCAGGCTCGTTCAAATACTGGCGACTTACCTTTTTTAGCGGTATTAATACGGGCTTGACCAATATTGATATGCTCAATCTCTAATTGGTCTTTAATAAACTGCCAAGGCACTAAGCCTTCATCGCCTAACGAACCGTTGTACGCTTTAATCATCCGTTTGTTGGTTCTAAGCTTGGTGGCCACTTTAAAAGACATGGTCATGGCATTAGGGCGCATGAGTGGTTCGTCTAATAGCTCAAGCAACCATGGCAAAATATCTAAATCAGGGTCATCAATATGTTTAAAACCAGCGGCACTGAGTTTATGGTGCTTACCAAAGTTAGTTGGATCTGCAAACTTTTCTGCTACGCGTACTTCACGGCCTAATAAGATTAAATCGGTTAAATTCTCGGTAGCCACGCTTAGTGGGCTATAGCCTTCTGGTGCGTTGTCTACATCATCGTTGGGAACAACATCCGCTAACCCGTGATCAGTCACTGAGCCTGTTTGGTCATTAAACGTAAACTCAACCTGGTTAGGGCCAGACTTACGGCCAATTTTAGTATCTGGTAGCGTAAACTTTGCGGCCTTCTCGTACTCGCCCCATTTATATTCGCGGCGATTTACAGACGAATATGGCATCAGGGTGTTGGCGATCAACGCACGGTTATGGTACGCAATTGCAATCGCCGTTTGATGGGTGTCTGGGGTAAATGGCATGCCATTACTCATAACTCAGTCCTTACTTAACAATTAAAAATGGGGTAACGTGAATGTCAGCGATAGTGCCGGCGTCACCTGCTTCGAGCACTTTACCCACCACGTTAATGGTGTCGTCTTCAGCAAACGTTGCTTTATCAAATGGAATGGCTCGGCCATCAGCGTCGCTTACCGCCCACTCGCCACCGGCAAAATCGCCCCCTAGCTCAACGGGCGCAATTTGGTCCATCACCACATCCACACGTAAGTGGTTGTCTGTGCCTTGCTCTGTTACGCCCAGCGCATTATCGCCAACACCTGCAGCAGCGGCTGCCATAAAGTCACCTACAGATACCGCCACAATTCGGTTAGGTTTTATTTCGCCTGTGGCCGCAAAATTACGAATTAATCCAGGAATGGCCATTAGCTTGCCTCCGATTTAATATGATCCATTGCCGCGCTAATAGAGATTGTGCGGCCCTTGTCGGCTTCCGACTTTTGAAACTCAACCGCCTTGGTGGCCAGTTGCTCAGCAGTAAGGTCGCCCGGTTCTTCTTTGTCGTCCTTGCTAAAGTCCTTGGTTAAGCCTTTTTGCTCTGGCAACGCTTGCAAAAAGCCCTTAAACCAATCAACCGGCTTACTGGTTTTGTCACCATCAGCCGCCGCAAACTCAAATGTTTGCTCAGCATCTTGCTCCAGGTGTGCCATAAACTCCGCTAAGCCTTCGGTGTTGGTTATGCGCGGCGCTTTACCACCATTGAGCGTGTTATCAATAAACTTTTGTGCCGCTGACTTGCGCTGATTAAACTGGAGCTCAGCGTTTTGTTTATTCGCCGCGTCCAGTTTGGCCTGCAATGCCTGTTCTTTTTCGGTTGGTTTTTTGTCACTCACTTCGGTTTCCTCTTGTTGCGGGGCTGCAAACTCGCTTTGCGGGTTAGCTATGCTTTCTTGATGGCGCTCATGCTCTGCCAACGTCACTTGCTGCTGAATATGCTCAGCTTCCCAGTCGGCAAAAACTTTGCTGGCTTCTTCGGCACCAAATCGGTCTGTAATAAAGGTTTTAAGGTTGGTAACAAGGCGCACTAAGCCTTGCGCGCCATCGAGGGCGACTTGTTCAATTCGGTCACTGGCAGCAAACTCAAGCACAACGGCTTCACCGTCTTCATCTTTGCTAAACAGCCACTGCATGCCGTCAATCGCAGGGGGCTTACCGCCTAAAAATCCAATATGGCCGAGCTCGTAACCATTGTCGGTTTTACGTAGGCGCACAGAGCGGTTAGGGTAGCGGGCCTTTTCAACCGCTTCAGCAAAGTCCGCATCCACTTCCTCCGCTTTAGCGTAAAGCGTGTCGCCCTCTATTTTTAGCTCCTCTGCCCAACCCCACGCCGGGTCGTCTGTTTTAGGGTGGCCAACCACCAAAGGCGAGCTGCGCTTTTTAAAGTTGCTTACCACGCTTTGTAGGTCTGTTTGGCTAAACTCCGCCGTTTTGCCGTTTGAGTCGGTATGTTCACCGGCTCTAAAAATTTCAAACCAATTGAGTTTTGTGTTGGGTCTTTTTTGCGCCATTGCCTTTGCTCACGTTTAAATCTTGGAGCTAGGTTAGCGATGGAATAGCGGGGAGGGAGTAGGGAAACTGGTTTACATAGTGTGCAACTGCACCAGTTATTTAGACTAAACAGGCTGTAAAAAACGATCAACAACTTTTTAAGAGGTCCCAATGAACCAATTTGCAAAACTTTTTGAGTCTAATGGCTTTCAAGTGCTCGTTAAAAAATCAACGCACGACACCAACGACGGCACCGTACCTAAGGTGTCAATCATTACTCGCTTTAGTGACGATGTAGAAATGGATTTTGGTATAGAACTGGAAGCTGACATAGACCGCTGCTGGGATGAACGAGACAGAATATTTAATGCAATAAATCAAAACTCAATAGACAGCATTTTCGACACATTAAGCCCAGACATGACGGCAGACGAGGCCGTTGAGCATATCTGGTAAATCATGATGACTATGTACTATCTATATAAGCAACACTTATTGACTTTAGGCCTTGTAGAGCATAGTTTAGCAACATTTAACTTAATATTTACAGGGAATTCATGATCAAAAAAGTAGAAGTTGGTGCAATCAATATTACTATGCACCCACATAATCCAGAAAAATATGTTGAACTATTTAAAGCTGCAAAGGCGCTTGATAGACCTATACACGTTAAGGGAACTACATATGCTTCTCTTTCTGAATTGCATAAAATGAAGAAAGTTCCGGCAGGCGAAAAGATAGCACCACTTTATGGAGATATAATTAAATACACAGACATACCTCCAGGTTCCGATTGGTTTGATTCTAGAACTGGTCAATTTGCAGATGAAGAAGAACGAGAAAAAGCTGAAAAAATCAACTACCTTAAACCGTTAGGAGTGCGCTTTAGTTTCATATTTTTCCCACAAGACCATATTTTAGTGTATTCAAAATATCAAGATCAAAAAAGCTTAGGGTCAACTAGTGCAACAGACTTCTTTAAAGGTCTACTTAATCAGCAAGAGCTTTTAGATACATTCAATGAAGTTAACGTAACGCACCTACCACAACACGAGGCTGTTGAGGCTGCTATAAACTTAAAGTTTAAGAGAGCGATCGAGCTAACAATTACTCGACCTAATTCTATAGAAGATGCTGAACGTAAGTTACTCGCTCGTTACAACAAGTTGAACGTAAATTCAGTGAAAGAAGAATACAAAGCAATAAACGGGCAGCAAATTGAAATGGATGACGAGCTCGAGGAGTTGTCTAGAATAGCCGCGAGAAATGGTACTCTCACTGTTAAAGGGCGTGATGAGGGGCAAAGAAGAACAGTCATAACGACAACAGATCGCCCTTTTTCTATGAGTGATTCGTTTAATGATAATATAATAGACCACTACAACTCATTTAAAGAACTCGCGTATCAAGCGATTGACTATTTAAGAAACCTCAGGCGATGAATGAATCCAATATAATAATACGTTACTGGAAAGCCTACGGTGGATGCGAGAAGCTGCTCGCCTCCCCTTACTTTAGGGCTGCAATAATTATTAACATTATTCTGTGGCCAATATGGTCACGTCCATACTGGTGGGATGATGTAATAGCTTTTGTCCCAAATTTATTGGGCTTTTCACTAGGTGGGTTCGCTCTGTGGATGGCCATAGGTGATGACAAATTTAGAAAGTTCTTGGCAGAGGAAACCAACCCAAACTTTACAACACCATTCTGTGACATCAATACCACTTTTGTTCACTTTTTAGTGCTACAAGTAATGGCCATCGTCGTAGCCCTAGTAAATAAAGCTTATACCTTTTACTTTATAAACACCTTTATACCCCTTAGCATCTGGCCAGTTTGGGTTTGGTGGTTCTTTTCATATTTGATATTCAGTTACTCTATAACAGCAACCCTAGAAGCTATATTAGGTATCTACCGCGTAACCAATATGTACGAATTTTTCATTAACAATCCACCGCCACCGAAAAAAGATGATAGCCAAGAGGATAACAAAGCGCGGTAACTCTTACCGCGCTTTTTACCATCCACTCACAAACCAACCCAACACATTCAACCGCAACCATGTTTAAAACACGTTTAAACGGCGTTTAAATTTGTTTAAACCACTTTGAGACGAATCAGTCTACTGCAAATTAGTTAGCGCCCGTTAGAGCGCATTTGAGGCGTTATTTTTAAAAAAAGGGTAAGGCTGTCTACAAAACTTACTTTGTAAGAAAAAATACCCCCTGAGCGAGGGGCGATTAAACGCAAACCTCCCAACTAAACTAAAACCACTCGTTCAATTTACTATCTAGCCAATAACCGCCAACTACAATAGCAACTGAGATTAGTGCTTTTACATACCATAATGTGTACCACGGTTCCTCAGCAACATATCTTAAAACAGAGTCCTCGGTCAGTCCTCCCCAGTAATTAAATGCTGGGAAAAAAGACCAATAAACGCCAAGGAGAAATAGTGGCCATATAGCAATGGCGCTGTTTGATTGCCCAAATAAATAACGCGCAGCACCAGCCAGCACAAGACTTAACAAACAAAAGCCAAAAACTTTTGCACCAACATCCCAAGGCAAATTGGCCAGCTGTGAAAACTCCCAAGTGAGAAAGCCACCTATCGCCAAAATAATAAAGGTAAAGGCACCTGCTGTATCAGAACTACTATTATATCTACTCATTTAACTATCCTTTTATTGATTGCTTTTCGAACAAAATAGAATTGTATTTAGATTCAATAGCAAGTCTATTGGATTAGTTTTGTCATTATTTTTAATATTAATTGAGTAGAACACCATGAAAAAAGAAATCCACGAGTTTAACGAGCAGCTAAACAGCTACCTAAAAGCCCGTTTTAACTACAAACGTAGAGTAAGTGAAGTCTGTGTACTCGACAATAGAATCCATGCTTGGAACAAAAAAGTAGATCTATACATAAGATATAAGCCAGATTACAAACCTTACTTACCTAACACTCTGGTACTTGCTCGAATTGGCTTTTACCAATCACGCAAAGGTCACGGTACAGATTTGCTCAAGTTCTTAAAAGCGCACAGCACTCAATACGGCATAGAGCATATTGCGCTGGAGTCTGTAAATAAAAACTCCAAAGCCTTTTGCGAGGCTTTGGGGTTTAAAGAAATAGCAGATGATGTGTGGAGTATGCCATCAGTGTAATAGGGTGAGCTAACAACCACATACCCTGGCAATCAAAATAACGTAAACGCGCAGTATAATCAGTCTTTACTCGTATCACGTTTGTCAGCTTCATCTTGACGACGTTGGGCTTCTGCAACACATAGCCCAATTATAAACGAGGCAAGGCTTTCTCCATGCTTCAAATTGCGAACGATAAGCGTCTTGTCTTCAATCTTGCAGCGAATTTGAATGGTACTATCAGCCTTCTCACTAGGCGCTTTCATCGCGTTTTTATTACCGGTATTACCATGTTTAGCCGTCATGCTTTGCCAGGTAGATGACTAAACCCGCCTCCGAGCTGATCTTCTTGCATAACTTCAGCTATCAATTCTTCAGCAACATCATCTGGTTCACCGCCAGCTGATTTATGAGCAGCATACCACTGAATAATAAGTGCGCTTACGTTGTCTTCTTGCGATTGGCGAAACATATCTGGATCAACACCAGACGCCTCGCAAATGGCGATGATAGGCTGCCAATCAAAAACTACTCCGTTAGACGAACGACTCAATTTCAATTCAGAAAATGAAACCGTTTCGGGTATTGAAATCATTGTTTTTTGTTGCACTGTTTAATACTCCAGAGATGCCCAGCAAAGCTGGGCTATTAAAAGCTTATTGTTCTTCACCGAACGCTTGATCTAAACAAGCGTTAACGTGATAGGCTAAATCTTCAAGGTCGTTTGAAGGGTTAGAATTTACAACCTCATAGACATCCACCGCATCGTGAATTTCACACAGCTCAGCAATGCGGTAATTAAGCGCTTGATTGTCATTCACTACCTTTGACCACCAATCAAACGTTTCTTGAGAGCAAACGTATTTTCCACTTTCGTCATCGTAGTGAAATTGATGCGACTCTGAGCCAAGGCCGTCCTCGTTACCGATAAAGTCTTGAATGTAGCAACAACCTGTTGCTGGATCGATGATTGACAGAGTTTCGATTGCCGATGTTTCTTTGATGATAATTTCCATTTGAATTTCCTCTTACTCCTAGTTCCGCTAGGTCGGTGTACCGTCTTGGTATGGTTAAAATATAGCCTTCTTAAATTGTTTTGTCAATACAAAACAAATAAAACAATGACTATTTTTTAAAACTAGATATGCCAATGTCCGTTAAAAGACCTAGAGCCGCAAAATTTAAGCTTGCTATTTGAGTTGTAATTACGCCAGACAAACTATAATGATAAAACGCTAGATATAAAGGAGATAAATCATGGAAAGCGTATTCAAGTTTGTAGAGCCAAAACAGGAAGCGGCACCACAGGGATTGATTAAGTTTTTTGGCCTAGAGCGATGGTGGCTCAATGAGATAGAGCCATACGAGCGAAAGCGCATACACGACCATTACGACCCACTGGGTGGTAGCAACAAGATTGACGAAGGCAAAGTCCACAGCACATCAACCACCAAAGTTAGGTTCTTGCAAACCTTAGCGGGTTGGTTCCTAAGCAAAGAAGGTGACTTTGAGCTCTGCCAAAAGATCCTAAACAAAGCTGAAGACTCAGTAACCCCATACACCAGCTCTACCGACCTACACTTTTTGTACGGTCGCGCGGTTAAGTTTTACTACAAACACCGCAAGCAAGGTAACAACCTGCAAAGGGCTATTTTCTATTGCCAAAAGCAAATAGACAACTCGGCCAAGGCCATACTCTCGATGCAAGGCGAACATAAAGCCATGTTAAAACGGTTAGACGAGTGGGGGATGCCACCAAGGGAAACGCCGTTTTATATACCTGCGCATCGCGGTTATTATCAATTAGCGATCATTTATAAAAAGCAGCAGGAATGGCAAAAGGTGATCGAGTTATGTCAACAAGCCGACGAACAAGGATGGGCAGGGGATTGGCAGAAGCGGGTCGCTGAAGCTAAACAAAAATTGGGGTAGCAAGTTAGGTGTAAGTAGCTGGCTCTTACACCCATTAAAAGCTAGCTACTTGCTGATTAACAGGCTTTTTGCTCTTAGCCTCAATGAGTGGGAAATTCATTAAGATGCAGGTACCATTGCGGCCTGTTTTAATCTTCAGCTTAGTTTTGTACGCTTTTGCTATTTGTCTCATTGTGTAGAAGCCAGCCCCAAAGTGCAGCCTAGCTTTAAATGGTATTCCTGTACCGTTATCTTCAATGCTCACTTCTATTCCCTCTCGCTGTAACAGCAGGTTGGCTCGCACTGCAGTTGCATCTGAATGTTCAATAGCATTCTTAATAGAATGATAGAGAATTGAATATATGTCCCGTTCTAACTGAGATTCGAGTCGGGTATCACCCAGTGCAAATTTAAATTTGATATCCATAGCAGCTTGCATAGACGCTTGGATTTGTAAAAGATTTAAGCCTGCAGCTAACGTATTATCTCCAAGACTGGCACCACTATGTGCAATCGGCTCCAACGAATCTAGTGTATCTTGAATTTTAACTAGACCTTCAGAAAGCATAGTGTCATTACCACCACAAAGCGATTTGGCTGCATTTAGGTTCACAACAGCTTGAGTTACACGAGACTGTTGGAATTGAGTTTGGTTTTTCCTATAAACTTTGTGGAAGCTCTGAACCCAAAAGTACAGTATGCTTACACCCAATCCTACAAATAGGATTAGTAAGCCAATTGCTGTAAATAGCGCAGCATTTGTGGCATACCAAGCTATAGGTACCCTAAACTCATAGCTTGTTACAGTACTTACTTTATTACCTTTAACATAACGAAAGTCGACTTTATGATACGTTTCTTTAAGGCCGTTAAGTTGGAGCATTGGGGAGTTTAGGGTAATCCATTTTCCATTGTCTAATCGGTATTGATAGTCGCCTTTTCGTTCTGAATAATAGTCAAACGCAGATACAGCAATATTGAGCCAGTTACCCTCAAGTGAACCGATATAAGAACTAGGGCTTGTACCAGCGTTAGATTGAGTAAAAACGATAGTCGCTGGTGTAGGCTCGACTCCATCATCATTGAAAATAGTCAAAAGCCCACGATCACTAACTGCAAAAATTTTGTTGCCAATATGCCGTATGCTATTTGTACTAAAAGAATGATCTAGCGTTCCCTGAACCGCAACCGTAAAACCTAAGTCTGTATCTAAACTATGTATGCCATTGTTAGTTTGCAAATACATTTTATTTTGTAATACGTTCAGCTCGATAATGAACTTAGGTGACGGTATGCTTTTCCATACACCTTCAACTCTTTTAAAAAGTCCTTTTCCATACGTAGCCAGATAGATTGCATCGTTTAATTTCTCGACATCTGTTACGAGCACATTTTCATTGAAAACTAGTTTTCCATTTTGCGTTTCGTCAAATGCCATTAAGCCCTTTGAAGTGCTAACATAAGTTGTACCGTTAAACTTATCAATGTTAAGCACTTCTAAAGAGGGGAGGACACTGTTTAAGCTGCTGCTTCCTAGCACTTGATAGTTGCTGTCATATCGAATAACCCCCTCTTCATTAGTTGCTAGCACCACCTGATCATCAACCAATGCCACATTGATGATATAACTTGAGGTCAACTGCCTAACTGTTTTACTAGAGATGTTAATTTGGTATGCACCAGCGCTAGTTCCGATAACAACATAACCAGAAAAGACTTTGATGGCGGTGATATCGTATCTCTGTTTTGGCAAAAGTTCATTGAGCCAAGATAGCTTTTCAAGCCCTAAATGAGTGTACTTATAGACACCTTTACTAGTACCTAACCAAATATCACCGTTAACATATTCAATAGAGTTATACTGTGAGTCTAGATTGACATCCAATATTTTATTTTGACCATCAACTCTGAGGAGCTTGTTCATAGTGAGGCCCCATAATACATCGTTCTTATCTGAATAAAGATTAATGTATGAGTGGGTGTTATTTGCAATATTCTTCCTGCTAACTTCTAGGGTAGACAATTTTATTTCATTCACTTGTCCACCTTCCGTGTAATACAAGAAGTATGGCAACTGGAAAGTTAAGTTCTCTGGGTTGGCGATATCAGAATTTGTGATTGTCACGCCTTGCGATAAAGAGTAATAGAACAACTGTGAATTTTTGGTATAGACAACCCCATGAGGTGTAGCTTCAACTTCACCTTTATTTATACTCTCATTATCTAAAAGGCTAGGACCAATATCACTAACCATAAACAATCCATCATGAGTAATGACGTATAGATTTCCGAAACCAGCGTCTATGTCTAAAAGTTTTCTTTTATTAGCAAATATAGGCTTAGATGTGGAGCTTACTAAGTCAAACTCAGTAAGTTGATTTTCCTCCATCGCATAAACTTTATCCTTTAAAACAGCTAACTTATAAGCGTTAATATTTGCAATTTTTTCTACTATTAAACTTTCAAGATCGAGAGTCCATAAATCACCATTTTGGTACAGTGCAACCAATAGTTTAGAGTTATCTGATATTTGTACATCTTTAACCATCCCTCTGGGCAACTCAGTGAAACTACTAAGATTTAGGGAGTGCTCACCATCGTAACGATATATGCCATCATGTGATGAAAGGTACATAAAGCTAGCTTCATCCTGAGCAACAGTATTGAGATGCTGCAGATCCAATGCTATGGACTTATAGCAGATACATTGAAAAATGAACGCAAGCAAATATTTTAAAGCACGCATAGCTTTTATTTCCGTGTATATGCGGCTCAGTAACAAAGCCGCTTTCCTAATTATTGCGCAACTTGAGGGTTGTGAATTTTCGTCCCACAGCCAGCAGCTAGGACAGGAATAAACTGAGCGTCCTCAAAGGACTCCGTTTTGTTAGCAAGTTGACGATCACTTATATATTTACCAAGTGTATCATAAGTTAAGTTGTTGTGAATATTTTGATTTGGCTTATTTCTCCACGCAAATTCTTTTTCACGTGGTGCAATAGCAAAAAGGTAAGTTGGTTTTCTTGGGTCATCTTTATTTTTCTTTGTATTCCAAGCATCAATTACCTGTTGACCATACTTTTCTCCATATAAGTGTGTATAGGCAGCTGCTAGCAACATCGCACCTGAATCACTCATTATCATAACTGCGGTGTTATGGTAATCACTTCCGCAATCAAATGAGACATCAACGTTTAAGGTACTACCGTCTGGTAACAGCAGATCAGTATTCATCCGTTGTACTACTGCACGGTCTTCTAGTGGTTCTAATGCTTGAGTACTAAAAATACAACTAGCCAAAATGAGCGTTAGTCCTGATAAAATTTTCATGTGATTTCCTTACAGCATAACTAAAGCTCCCTCCGCGACAGTTTTAACCATAACCTCGTTAAATTGATACTCGAAAACTTTATCGAATAAAACAGGTCGTAACTTAGCACGTATAAAGAGCTCTTTGTCTGCTGGTAAACTTTTAGTAAACATTAAGTCGTCAAGAATTTTCTCAACAAGGGTATTTGCTGCTTTAGCATCTTCAACATTCAGACTATTTCCTTCACTAGCAACATCGCCACAAGTTGATTCCAGATCTTTCTTTGTAGAGCTATTAACAGCTGTTTTTGACGCTTCAATACCAAACACATCGTCTAAGGATATTTGCCTTTTAATACACGCACTGACAATGGCTGCATACGGTAATGACCTTTTTCTCTTGGCCATTGCAATCCCACTTTGCGATAGACCAAGTTGTTCCGAAAGGGCTCTATTACTCGTTACACCAAATTTGTGCTGTAACCGACAAATCACCTCTTCAACATCCGTCTCTAAAATACTATCGGTAACCATAGTGACCGTCAACACCTTTTAAATTAAATAAAATAAGTTTCGTTACCGCTTGACGGTAAATTAAATTACCGCTAACCTTTTTCTTGAACTGGTGGTAACGATATTTACCAAAACAAATTAAACATAAGGCTAAATTTATCATGACTGATAAGAAAATGACATTCGATGCAATTAAGAATGAGCTAGCTCGTTTAGATGTGAAGCTTGCAGATATAGCAGAGGCTAAAGGCGTTTCAGCTCCGCATGTGACAAACGTTGCTAAGGGATTGGTCAAGTCAGAAAGGGTAGCGAGGGCCATCTGCTTATCTCTTAACAAAGAACTAGCTGAAGTTTTTGGAGACACATACTCAGCAAAAGGAAAAAGAGGTCCTAAAGATAGAAGTATTAGAAAATTAGAGATCATAACAGCCATTAAAGCCGGTAAGCCAGTACCTAAACCAAGCATGACTTTAAGTGCCAATTAAATCTAGGTTAATTTGGGGAGATTCTTACCATGACTGCAACCGACCTATTAGCAGATATTTTAGACTCAGATATTCCACCTGATTGCGATGTGTATCACCAATTTGTTCACACCGTTAATTCCTGTATGCGCCGCTGTGGATATACCAGAGCAGGGCTAGCTGCTCGAATGAATCAAGCACTCAAAGTGCTAGAAGTAGAAGTTGACGAAACAAAGTTAAACAAGTGGTTTGCACCAAGCCAAACAATGCACATGCCTATTCACCTGCTGCCAGCATTATGCTGGGCACTTAAAAGCATGGAGCCGTCGAATATTCTACTTGGCCCTCTTATGTACAAAGCCGTAGACCTAAGAGCCCAAAAGCTGCAGCAGTCTGCTGAATACGATGTACAAATCGAACAGCTTAAACACCAAAAACAAGCACTCCTAGAAGAACTCACAATTAAGAACTAAGGCCTGTATTCACATGACTATCAAAGACCAAGATCTATCTAAAATTTGGGGGTTGCAATGAGCAAAGAGCTAGCCGCCATGGTAGGCGATGAGTCTGCAGAAGAGATTATGCACCAAGTTGAACTTCGGGCAAGTGCTTTACATATTGTAATGCCTTCGAGTGTTGATGAGTGTATGGAACGCATCACTTTTCTTGCAAACCGCCAGTTTACGGATGCTGCGGAAATGGGCTTTATTCTTTTAAAGGTAAAGGCAGCTGTACCACATGGCCAATTAAAAATAGAGCTAGCAAATCGTGGAGTACATGAAAGAACCGCGAGGCGTTCAATGGCCATAGCAAAAATGCTCCTTACATTGCCGAAAAGCAAAACGGACACGGTGTCCGTTTTGAATATGTCTCAAAAACAGCTCACTGAACTTACAAAAGTACCTATTGAAACACTTAAAGAGCTAGACGACGAAGACTATGAGGTACTAGCAGAAACAGCAAGTAAGAACATTCGAGAACAAGTCGCAGAGCTTATCGACAAAAAGTCAGAGCTAGAAGACACGCTAGCGCACACCATCAACGAGCTAGAGCACGAGCGCCTGCGCAAAGTGCCAACCACGCGATTTGATATGCCGGTGTTTGTAAGCGAGATCCGCAAAGACGCTATTTGCACCACCGAGCTACTAAACGATGCTCTGCAACAGGCCCAAGCAGGCGTTAGACAGCTATGCGAGCTGCGATCACTTGATTTAACAGACCGCATTAGCGCAGCGCAAGTGGTACACCACGCCTACGCCAGCATCTACACCCAAATAGGCACCATGCTCAGCCAACTGCATATGGAGTTTGGTGAGCACGTACAAGGCATTGATAACTTACCCAAATTCGACGACGCCGAATGGCAATACGTAGACACCGAACGCGAGCGCTTACTGGAGTCGTTCCGCCTAAGTAAAGGAGACAAATAATGCACCCTGCCGTAGCTAAATTTAAAAACTTACCTAGCGTAATGACAAAAGCTGACTGGCAAAGCGCACCAGACACAGCACGCAAAACCGCACAGACTAGGGCGGCTGTGGTAAAGCATTTGTTGAACAGTAGCAAAGCGCTAGACAAAGCCTTAGAGACATTAAAAGCGGCTTTTGCAAATGGCACTATATCGCCGGCGTTGCACCAGGCATTAACCAGCTTGGGTAAGCTACCAAGTAGAGCCACCATTTACAACTGGTGCAAAGACTACAAAAGCAATGGCCTTGAGGGGCTATTACCTAACCACAAGGGGCGAGTAAGCCAAGCCCCGGTATGGGCCGCCCGAGCACTGGAGTTTTACCACTGCCCAAACTCGCCGTCTTTTGCGTTGGTAGCAAAAGACTTACGCGACGAAGGGTATGACGCGCAAGACTTTCAGGTACGTCGCTTTATAAACTCAATGCCGCACGAGCTAGGCCCGCAAAGCCCGTATCGCATGGGCACTAAGCTTTACCGCGAAAAACACAAAGACTTTAAGTTACGCACCACAGCGCACATTCCATCTGGCTTTGTGTATAACGGCGACGGCCACACTATAGATGTATACGTGGCGCACCATAACAGCGGGCAACCGTTTAGATACGAGCTAACTGCGTTTCAAGATGTGCGCAGCCGTAAAATTGTGTCGTGGGACTTAAGCGAGGCTGAAAACTCACTGGCCACACTTAACGCACTAGTAGAGTCAATTAAAACATACCAACACGTGCCCGCCATTTTGTATGTGGATAACGGCTCTGGCTATAAGTCAAACATGATGAATGACGAGTGCTGCGGGGTGTATGCTCAACTCGACATAGACACCATTTTTGCCATACCCGGTAACGCCCGGGCAAAGTGGATTGAACGATTTTTTAGGCACATGGAAGAACACGTAGGCAGACGATTTGAAACGTACTGCGGCCGTAGCCATGACGAAAACTTTAAGAAGTTAGTGCTTAAAGAAATTAAGCAAGGCAAGCGTAAGCTGCCCACGCTTGAGCAATGGATAACCGAGTTTAAGGCGTTTTTAGAGCACTACAACAATGCACCTCACCCCGAGGAGCCAAACTTTACTCGTAACCAAGTGTGGGAACAAAACCTGTTACAAGAGCGGCCTATTACCGTGGACTTTGACTTTTTACCCAAAGCAAAGATCAACGTTCGCCGAGGCCAAATTAAGCTACACAAGCGCATATACGCGGCAGACTATTTGCACCAGTTTAACGGCCAACAATTGGTAGCGGGTTTTAGTATGAAATCCGACAAGGCCATCAAGCTATACGAGCCAACAGGTGAGTATTTAATGACGGCGCGGCTTAAAACCAAAGTGTCAGCCATTCCTGAGTCACGCATTGAGCAACGCTTGCAAGAGCGCACCCAAAACCGCCTTAAACGCTTGGCAAAACATCAACGCGAAATTGAAGCGCAAGCGGCTGAGACCCGAGTGGTAGACGTAGCCTCGGTTGAGGCGCTAGCGGCAGCCACACCAGAAATAGCACACCAAGAACCGCAAACCATAGACCTAAATATTAATGACTTTGCTGTGGAAATAGAGGAGCCGGCAGGCATTTCTATGGCTGAGTTTTTTGAACTGGAGGACGAGTAATGAATTTTACGGAGCACTATAGCCCACTACAACAAATGCAAACCCGCATTCTGAACAATGAGATTGAGCTGTTTAATGTGCAACCTGCTGAGTACTGCAATGGTTGGGCATTGGATAACGTGAGCAAAATACTCAGTGGCAAAAGCCCAGTAGACCCAAAAAAGGTGCTTGATGCACTGTGGAGCCGTTTTTTTGGTGACTTTGACGCTGAGCAATTTATGCCTGATGCGCCCATTAGTAATACCTACAGCGAAGACGACAAAATATTGCTTGCTCGCATTAAAAAGCGCATGAGCGACAAAGAACTACAAGGCCAAGGCGTAACAAGTAGCACACTTGCCAGCCGCTTACGTAAAAGCACAGCCACAGTAAGCCAATTGCTAAACGGCAAGTATGGCGCATCACCGAGTAAATTTTTACATGAAATTTGGAGTTTAATTGAGCCTACAGAAGTTGAGGTGCCAGAGGCGTCAGCCACAGAGGTTGCGCCTATCCGCATTCGCTACGGCGAAGTGCCTTACGTAGAAACCAGCGTACCCCATTTAATTAAAATGGCGTGCGAGCAGGCCCGAGAGCGCCGCCGTATTACGGTGTTTAGCGGCCAAGCTGGTATTGGTAAAACCACCGGCGCTGAGCGCTATAAAGAGTCGCACGACGATGTACTGCTGGTATACGGCTGCGAAGATACCTCATCCACGCAAGTACTTGAAAACTTGGCCTTGCAGCTGGGCATACCTAAAACGGGTGGGAACAAAAAGCTACGCGAGAAGATTTCTGACACGCTGCGAGACCGTGGCGGGCTCATTATTTTAGACGAGGCCGACAAGTGTAAACCCAATGCGCTTGATCCGCTGCGCACAATATCAGACCGCGCCTACGTGGGCGTAGTACTCATCGGCAATATTCAATTGGTAGACAAACTACAAAGTGAAGAGCGCTACGAGCTTATTTCTAGCCGCGTTTGTTTTTGGCCGCGCCCCGTGGGCGAGCTACCAGTTGAAGACATTAAATCGTTATTTGAGTCATTAACCCAAAACACATTAAAGCTGGCAGATAACAGTGAGGAGTTTTGGAAGTGGCTACATAAACGCGTTGAGGGTAACGCGCGCTTTTTAGTTGAAAACGTGCTGCCTCACATCCTCACGCATACCCGCAAAAACCCTGACAAAAAAGTCGACAAGTTGATGGTGAACTCCATCTGCTCGGCAGTGTTAAACAAACCCACTATTTAAGGACTTAACATGACTATCATATCAACACTTTATGACTCCGCTTTTGAACAAGCTAAAGCAACTGGCCGTTTTGCGGTGGTATCTACAAATTTGGACGTTAACCAATACAAAGCGTATTTCGAAGCGCACTGCAAAAACAATGAAAATACAATGGTCATTGATGGAAAAGACCTAGTCGCGAGCACGAACATGACGGACTTTTTGCTGCTGCATCTTGGATTAGCCCCAGACGAAAGCGAACACCTTGAACGCAATAGAATTATCAAATCACTCACCAACTCAAAATTCGTTTTTACCATCTACAACGCTGATAGATGTCGTTCAAACACTTTAGAGCAACTAGCGGCAATTGCCGATGCCGCTCATGTAGGAATGGTACTTCTTTGTACCACTGAGTTTGCAAACGAACTAAAGACCTCTGAAAGATATCGTTTCATTGTAAACCGTACACTCACTTGGCTAGAGAGCTAAAACAAAACACAAAAGTAATCAGCCTTGCTGCAACAAGGCTAAACAACAGGAACAAACACTATGGCATTTTCAATCGAAGTAAACGAAGGTTTTTTTAGCGCCAAATTTGCGTTTAGCGATACCAAAAACAACACCCAAATGTTGGCGGCAATCTGCAAGCACGACCCTCAAGGCATTATTCTCGACAGCGTAAACGGCAACATCAAAGCGGCGTTTGCCATACTGCTAGGTATAAAGCTATACGAATGTAAGCAATTAGAAAAGGTAAAATCATCGGTAAGTTTTACCAACGAATTTACCTTGCATTATTCAGATATTGCCCGTTTACATACCAGTGACGACAAACCATGGGATGTAAAAATCATTAAATTCAGCTTGTTACCAGACTTTACAATCGAGGAGGTAGCATGACTTTAGTCCAGCAAATTAAAGCCGCACAGCACTACGCAAACATTAGTGATGATGCCCACCGGCAAAATGTATTGGAGGTGAGCAAGTTTCGCGTGTCTACCTGCACCAAACTCACAACCGACGAGCGCAAAGTGCTACTGAAGCGCTACCGAGCCTTGAGCCCAACAACACGAAGACGTAAGCGTATGCCCTCAGCACTGCGCCATATTTACCGCCTTTGGGGATTACTGGCCAAAGCGGGATTGGTAAAGGTAGACAGCAAACAAGCATGCGAGACGTTTTGTAAAAAGCACACTGGTGGCGTGCCGTTACAAGACGCCAGCGACAACTGGCAACAGCTGATTGAAATACTCAAAGGCTGGTTAGCAAGAGGGCAAGGCAATGGCAAACAGCAACAGCTTTAACGAATTTACGATTGTAGTAAACCGTGAACGCTTCACCGAAAACTTAACCGCTCGCAAGCCAAGTAAAAAGGATATAGCGCTAAGCCGAGCTCGCCATCGTTTAGAGGCATTGCAAGATAGGCGTGCTATTGAGCGCGAATACAGTGTAGAGGGCCTATTTGATGAGTAAATTAAATATTGACTTACGGGCGCTGCCTGCAGGCATTAGGCAGTTTGTAAAGGTACTAGGCGTTGAAAAAACCATTCAACTACTTAGTGAGCACCAGGGCCAGATGTTTTACATACCAAAAGCAGCCAACCCTGAGAGCCACTTTGTAAAGGTATTTGGCGAGGAGATGTGCTTAGCGCTGGCGAACTATGCAGAGACTCAGTACCAAGTGCCGATGCTAAACAAGGTGCTAATACAGCTACGCGACCAAGTGATAGTTGAAGAGGTTAAAAACGGCGTGACCATTCAAGCTCTGGTTAAACGCTTTGGCATTACAAGGCAGTGGATCATGAAAATCCTAAACGAACACAACGCTTACAGGGAGCAACAGATGGAGTTTAAGTTATGAACTTAGCAGTTAAACAGCTGGTTTATGTTGGCTTGGTCGCGCTCGGCTTTGTGCTTGGTGTAGTTGCAGACTGTGACCACCTATTGGAAAAGAGTGAGAGCCTAGCGGGACGAAATGGTGGCCCATCTATCCCACCAGATAAACCGGCTACGGCGGTAAAACGTGGCCCGAATGGTTTCCTACCAATGCCGCCAATATACCCAGAGACAAAGAGTTTATGGGGGATAACACGCTTTAGTCTTTGTGAAGAGGGAGTAGCTAATAATGGATAAAGCACAGCAATACTATGAACACTTGAAGGCAGCAGGCGTGGCATTACATGACTTTAACTGCCCACACTGTAAAGCACAGCTTCGCACACAGCAAAATAACACCAAATACAACTGGGACACGCTATCAACATGCAATCATTGTAACCAAGTATTTTGGAAAGTGACGTTTGCTGAAGGCCACGGTGTGCATGCGGAGGCCAAGCGTGCGTAGCGATAACTTTGTTTTGCTAACAGCCAAGCAACTGGCAGGTGCAAAACCAATTAAAAAGTGGATGTTTAAAGAGGGTATAGCCCTACTAAACAGCCATATTGAACAACGAAAAAGCCTCGGTTTACCGCTATTTGCACTAGAGCAAGAGCTGGCCGAGGCTAAGAGAGAGTTGGAGAACTAATGGATACTTTTGTAATTGTACTTTGGAAGGACGCACGCGTAGCAACAAACGATGTTTACGGTGTGGTTGAAATTGACCAGAGTGACTTAGCCCGTTTGGTTGGTGAGAAATACGAAGCTGTGTCGGGCAATAAAGTACACTATTCAGAGCTGCGTGGCGTAGTTACTGAACCAGATGAACTATTCGCAAACTTACCTCGCCTTGATATTGGTTTGGAGGATTTATGAGCAAGATGACAGCGGAACAATTCAATAGCAAATATCCTGTTGGCAGCTGCTTTATTTATCAGTCGGTAATAGCGTTGAGAGGAGGTGAGTCGGTGAATACAACGAGCAAGGCTTGGACAATGTATAGCGGAGAAGTCGTCGTTAAGCTCAGGGGTAAGTCGGGTTGCTTTTCAATTGATCACTTAACTTTTACGGGAGCTAGTTAATTTATGAGCGCACCGTTTTTAGACTCGCTTTAAACTCCCTTTAAACCTAATTTAAACGGCCAGTATTGCAGTATGGCCGATTTTAATTTAGCCTAATTTAACCGCTTTATTCCCCCCGTTGAAAACTACTTTCCATATGTTTGGCCTCTGATGATTACGCGATCATCACCCCATGAGCAAAGCAAAATCATTGCCTGTGTGGGTGTTGGCGGAGCTAATCGTTGCAGCAAAAACGCGTGAAGAAAAGCAAGCGATTGCTGCAACCTGTGAGCCACGATATTTACAGCTGTTACGCAATAGTGTGAAAGCACTGATTGCTAAAAAACGTGCCGTAAAACCACCTAAACCTGTGCCTGAGTGCTTTGTAAAAGTTAAAACTAAACTCAAGCGTAGGACTGCCCATGGACTTTAACCTATTTAACCAATTAAAACGGCACGAAGGCGAGCGGCTAAAGGTGTACAACTGCCCTGCAGGGTACGCCACAATAGGTGTTGGTAGGAACTTAGAGCAGCGCGGCATCTCTGAAGCCGAGTCGGATTATTTACTCAGCAATGACATTAAAGAGTTCACCCAAGCCGTTCGCAACAACATTAATACCACAAAATGTAATCCGGCACGCGAAGCCGTGCTTATTAACATGGCCTTTAACCTAGGCATTACTGGCCTGCTCAATTTTAAAAACACAATTGGAGCGGTTGAAGACGGTGACTGGGAGCTAGCGGCCCATGAAATGCTTAACTCACGTTGGGCAGTGCAAGTCGGCAAACGTGCTGATGAGCTTGCCGAGCAAATGGCCTCTGGGGAGTGGTACCTATGACCCCAGAGCAAGAAAACCAGTTATTCCTATCTATTGGCCAGATCCAGGCCACACAGACCGCAATACTCAAAGAAGTTACTGAGATTAAAAAAGACCTCACAAAGCGTGTTGATAGCTTAGAAGCGCGGGTCGAAACAGTTGAATCTCACGTAACCAATAACCGTATTAAAATTGCTGGCTTTGGCGGTGGTGCTGGCCTTGCGGTTGCTATTGCCGTTGAGCTGCTAAAGCTTAAAACCGGAGGTTGATATGGCGCACTCTGCTGATATTAAAAATGCAGTACGCCACAGCTATGTTAATGAGCTATTGGCGCTATCTGTTGCGGCTGTAAAACATAAAGTGGCAGACGGCACAGCAAGACGCTGGAAAGCCGAAGCCAAAGCCAGTGGCGATGACTGGGATTTAGCCCGTACAGCAGCCAGAAAAGCGGTAGGGCCAGCAGGGGAGTTTACTCAAGACTTTATTGAAGAATTTACCATTCAAACCAGTGAAACGTTTAGCCTACTCAGAGACCCAGAAACCGCTATGACGCCAGCAGAGCGAGTAAAAGTGCTCACTCAGCTAAGTGACATGTATAGCAAAGTTATGAAGCTAAGCGGAGGTAACAAAACCATTGAGCGCCGCACAGTGGCGGTAGAAGTGATCAAGAAACTGACCGCCTTTGTAAGCAAGCACCACCCTGACTTTTCCCCGCAACTGGTTGTGATTTTAACTGCGTTTGGCCCACAGCTTGTCAACATTATGGATGACTGATGGGCGACTTAAATAGTAAAGAGTTTCTGGCAGAGCTTGAGCAGATCACCGCAGGCCTTCGGTTAGACATTGAGGCTAAGCAGCGTGACATTGACCCAAGCCCAGAGGCAATAAAGGCAAGACGTAAGCGCGTGCTCAGCGGGGACTTTGAGTTTTTTGTGTATACATATTTTCCGCACCATATGTGGTTGGACGAGGGGCAAGAGCCTAGCGAGTTTCAGCGTTATTTTATGAACTGGTTCCCTGAGGCCCTAAAGCTAACCAACGGCTGGAAAAACTGGTTTGTTGCGCCTCGTGGTGAGGGTAAATCAACACTGGGCGTGAAAATATCGCCCGTCTATGTGGCGGTATTGGCTCTGCTACAAGACGATGATGTTTGCAAAGAGTTGGATTTACCAAAGCCCGCGCTCTTTATTGATTACGCCATTTTGTTTGGCGCTGAAGCCAAAATGCCCGCCAAAACATTGGAAGTGGTAAAAACTGAGTTACTGCAGAACAATAATTTGCTCTTGGACTTTCCAGAGGTTTGCCAAACCAGTCCCACATGGAAGATTGGCGAGTTTGTTACCGCGCAAGGCGTACGCTTTGAAAGCCGAGGGGCTGAGCAGTCTGTTCGTGGTGCATTCCACGGCGCTAGCCGCCCCAAATTACTCATGGCCGATGACATTATTACGGATAAAGAAGCCCGCTCAGCCACTGAGCGAGATTCACGTTGGGGATTTTTAGAAGCCGCTGTGCAATACCTTGGCCCACCTGACGGCACAGTGAAATTCCTTGGCGTAAACACAGTTCTAAACAGCGACGACCCAATCTCACGTGCTGAAAACGCACCTGGTCATTTGGTACATCGTTTTAAAGCCATTGAGCAATTCCCTGAGCGTATGGACTTATGGGAAGAATGCCGTGATTTGATGCTTTTTAAAGACAAAGAGTTCGAGAAAAAAGCGGCAGCAAAAGGCCAAGCTGTAGCCAAAGAAGATAAACCATCGTTTAAGTTTTGGATTAAGCAAAAGCGCCAAATGAGTAAAGGCTCAAAAACATCCTGGTCTAGCGTGCGCAGCCTGTATGACTTAATGGTGATGTGGGCGTCAAACAAGCGCGAGTTTAACCGTGAAATGCAGGGGATCGCTAAGAGCGATGAAGAGCAGATCTTCTTTCAATTTGAATTTTGGGTAAACCGACTAAATCTTTGGACGCCGTACGGCGCATGCGACCCAAGCATGGGTAAAACAGCAGGGGCAGACCCTAGCGCGTTGCTGGTTGGCCTGTTTTGTAAAGAGCTGGGCAAGCTACATGTTGAGTACGAAAGCCGCAAGGTGCGAGGCACGAGCAAGCTACTTAATGACCTGATACGCCTACAGCGTGAATACAACTGTTTAGTGTGGGGGTTTGAGAATAACAATGCCTTTGAATACATGCGTCAAGACTACATAAAACGCGGATTAGACGAAGGTATTGCACTGCCGCTTCGCGGTGTAACCGCAACAGTAAGCCAGGAAGAACGTATAGAGGGATTGGAGCCCTTTGTGACCAACGTACCTGCCCAAATTGCGTTTAATTCAAAATGCCCACTGGTTATGGATGAGCTAGAAAACTGGCCTGATAAACAAAGTACACACCACTACGACTTGAGCTGTGCGCTCACCATCTTATGGATGATTGCCAGCACGGGTGCAGGTGGCATGCCCAGAGTACGCAGCAAAAAAGTGACTAAATCAATAGGGGGCTACCATGTCTAAACCTCATTTAAGTTATCGGGGTTATAGAGCCCTGCAAAAAATGTTCAACATGAGCCAAAGTGACCCAAATCAATGGGCCATGATGCGTGAACTACCAAACCCAGACCCAATACTGCGTAAAGCTGGCAAAAGCGCCCTAATTTATGACGAAATTGCCGCTGATGCACATGTAATTGGTGAGCTACGCACTCTGTGCTCTGGCATGTTTGCGTTTACGGCCGAATTGGTGCCCGGCGGTGATGATGCAGCGAGTAAAAAAAGCTATGAGCTAGCAAAGACGCTAATGGCAAGAAAGCCTGCAATAAACACCGAATGGATGGACGTAGACTGGCACAACTACAGCGCTATTTTGCATGGGTTTGCCGTGACTCACCTCGGCGCGTATGAAAAGGCAGACAACACTTGGCTACCAAACAAAATTGAGATGTGGCCAGCAAGCAGATTCGTGTTTACCCCCGACCACGAACTACTACTCAAAACCCGTGACAACCCGCATGGCGAGGAGTTGGTAGACCAGCGCTGGACGTGTGTTCGGCACATGCCGAGCGCTAAGAACCCGTACGGTGTAGCCCTATTGAGTAGCTGTTTTTGGCCATGGATGTTTAAGCATGGTGGTTTTAAGTTTTTTGTACAACTTTGCGAGCGTTTTGGCGTCCCATTTCCTGTTGGCAAGCACCCTGTCGGCAAAACGGATGACCAAGTGGATGAGCTAATTGATGGGTTAGCAAAACTCATTACCGATGGTATCGCGACCATACCGGATGATTCATCCATTGAGATCATCGAAAGCAAGCTAAGCGGTGAGCCCGTACAAAAACAGCTGATAGATATGTGCAATGCTGAGATGAGCAAAGCACTCACTTCACAAACGTTAGCAACCGAGCAAAAGTCTGGCGCACGTGCGGCGAGCGAAACGCACGCTAAGCGAGCTGGCGAAAACCAACGGGCGGATAGGGCACGTGTATCGAGTTATCGCAATCAAATTTTAGAGGCTATTCATCACGTTAACTTTGATGGTGGCGAGCCCCCGAAATACATTTGGCGAGACAAAAAAGAGATCAACCTCGACGCGGTTAATGTCATTAGAGAAACCGCCAAGTTGATAAAAGTAACGGAAGATCACGCCTATAAAACACTAGGAGTACCAAAGCCACAGGAAGGTCAGGCGGTGTTAGAAGTAAGGGACGATGGCGCTGGAATTGCCACGGCTGCAAAACAGGATTTTGCAGCGAAGGATAACCACATGGATGTGAACCCCTTTGATGAGTTTGACCAGGCAACCGATGTTGAAATTGCCAAGATATTTGAGTTTACCAAGCACTCAGCAAGCCTAAACGAACTAAAAGACAAAATCCTTTATGAATTCCCAAACCTCAGTGGTACCGCACTGGCCGACGTAGCCAGTAAAGCGTTTGAACTAGAGTTTTTACAAGGGATGGATGAAGCTAATTCTTCGGAGATAAACGATGACTGATATACCTAATGGTTACATGAAAGACGGCAAGGGCAACTTAGTCGCCATCGCCAATATTAAGCAAACCGACCTTATTAAAGACGAGTTTGTAAAACAGGCCGTAGCGTTGGCTGAAAAACAGCAAAAAGAGCTTGCCGAGTTTAAGCGTTTGCAGATGGAGCAAGCCGATAATTTTATGGAGCTCCTTGCCCAAGAATACGACGTTAATCTGGGTGGTAAGAAAGGCAATGTAACGCTGCGCTCGTTCGATAATAAGCTTGCCGTAAGCATACAGTCTCTAGAGCGTATCGAGCTAGGTCCAGAGGAAAAGCTAGCTACAGAGTTAATATTCCAGTGTCTAGATGAATGGTCAGAAGGTAGTAATCAAAATATTAAAGCTGTCGTCAAAAAAGCGTTCTCTACTGACAAGCAGGGCAAAGTAAATCCGCAGCGTATTTTAGGTTTACGCCGCTTGGAAATCGTTGATGAAACAGGCAAATGGCATCGTGCAATGGACATATTGGCTGAGTCAATAAACGTAATAGATAGTGTGCGCTTTATTCGCTTTTACAAGCAAGATGATCACGGTAACGACAACGCCGTTTCGCTTGATATAGCCAAGCTGTGAGGTGAGTTATGGAACCAATTACGATTGCTTTGGGCCTAGCTAAGCTAACTGGCCTGGATAAAAAGATAGGCCAATGGATTGGTGGTGATAATGGCGCAGAGGTAGCCACAAAAGTGGTAGATATGGCGCAAACGCTTACAGGCGAAGGCGATGCAACAAAGGCGTTTGATAAGATAAGCAAAAGTGGCGAGTTACAAAACCAACTTAGGCTTGCGGTGCTAAATAAGGAAGAAAGCTTAGCCGAGCTGGCATACAAAAATTTAGATAGCGCTCGGAATATGCAGAACAAAGCGCTAGATCAAGATGACAAAATGGCAAAACGATTTGTTTACCAGTACGCGTGGTTTTTAACGGTCGCAACCTTCATTTATATAGGCTGCATTACTTTTATTGACATCTCAGAGCCCGCAAGGCGCTATGCCGATACCATTTTAGGCTTTTTACTCGGTACCACACTTGGTGCAATCCTGCAGTTTTTCTATGGTTCAAGCCTTGGCTCCAAGGATAAAACCAATAAATTGCTGAGTAAGTAGGGCACATATGCCAGGTTTATCTCCCCAGTATGGCCAACTCGTTAAATTCGATGAGGCCATTTCCAACCTCAAACAAAAAATCCAAATACCCACCGAGTCATATAAAGACTTACAAGGCCATATTCACGCACGAGCATTTACAGTTGCAGGTGCTACAAAAACAGAGTTGTTGGATGACCTATATAAGTCAGTAGTAGCATCTATTGAGCAAGGTGAAACGATCACATCCTTTCGAAAGCGATTTGATGAGGTAGTTGCAAAACATGGCTGGTCATATAATGGTAAGCGCGGCTGGCGAACTCGTGTTATCTACCAAAATAACAAAAATACAGCGCGAGCAGCTGGGCGCTGGCAACAACAGGAACGAATAAAGCATAGACGCCCGTATCTCCTATATTTAACTGCAGGTGATCAGCGTGTAAGAGCTGACCATCAAAAGTGGCACTATATATTACTACCATTAGATCATAAGTTCTGGGACTCGCATTATCCACCAAACGGATGGATGTGCCGCTGTAAAGTTGTAAGTCTGAGTGATGCTGATATTAAACGCATGGGCTTAACCGTGACGCCGGACAATGTAGTCGACCCATTATTAAAACCCTTTAAAGTGGCTGATCCACAAACTGGTGAAGAACTAGAAAAGCTAACGGGTATTGATTTAGGCTGGAACTACAATCCAGGCAAAGCATGGTTGGGCGCGGACAAAGCCACGGGCGAAATGCTAGGGCGCTTGGATAACAATTTACGTGAAGTAGCCACGCCAATTTTTAATGAGATCATCAACCAAGGTGAAAGTCATTTCAAAAAGCAAATGGCTACCGCAGCTGCAAAGCAAGTATTAAACAAGGCAGACTCAGGAACCGCATTTACGCTTGGCCACATGCAAAGCAAAGTATTCGACCATATAATAAAGGTAGCACCACAAACCAAGAGTACGCTCATCGTCATTGAACACTCGGTACTGATGACAGCTATCAATTTATTGGGGTTTGAGAAAGCATCTGAGTTGATGCGTATTGTACAAACTGGCGAGTTCATTTCGTTTAATAAAAGCGTGGTCAAACTGGCCATTGATGGCGTGATGGTAACAGTGCAGATTGGCAGTGATTTTAATCGCGTAGTTGCTTTAAACAAGATTTAAACCGTGTTTAATGTCAGTTTAAAGGTCGTTTAAACTCAATTTAAAACGGCGAATTTCGATCTAATTCTAAACGTACAATGAGCAGGAATGATCGCGAAATGAGGCAAAACGATCAGGTTTTGTCTAAAAACAAATGCCTGATGAGATTTTAAGGATTTAAAGCGAAATTATCTGAGGTCTAGATTTAATAGGGGCTTCAGAGCATCCATTCGTTGGAATCCGATCCATATTCAAATCTAGAAATGAACAACCCCTTACACCAAGATAATAAGAATACAGCGCGCGTTGCGAACAGTAGAAGGAAAAATGCCTCATATTCATCCATTTAACATAACGTAAATTATGGGTTGTTTTTTTGGGTTGCATTAAGCGTGTTATCGTTACTATAATATGTCCAATACTAACCAATATCGGACTTTTTATGGTTCTGCCTTTAGTCGATACTTTTAAGCAACTTAGGTATCAAATCGCGCATCTAGAAGATAATACGTTAGCACATGAATATCCAGAGTTGGCTAAATTCTTAGTCGTGCATAATAAATCTTTGCCTGTTGAAGCGGAACTGCAGTTTCTATTTCAGTTTTTATATGTTTATGGTCGTAAATCAGAGGCTACTTTTAATCGGTTCCGTAATGAGCTTGAGCGTTTTTATTTGTGGTCATGGCTGATAGCACAAAAGTCTGTATTTGATTTAAAACGTGAAGATGTTGAAGCATATGTTGATTTTGTTGTTGAGCCGGACAAAGCATGGACGCAAACTTCTGTTCAATGGCGCTACAAACAAGACCAAGGGATCCGTAGAGTTAATGAGAATTGGCGCCCTTTTGTTCTAAAAGAAAATGGTGCGAGCCAACAGACATTGGCTGCAATGTTTACGGCACTTAACGTGTTTTATAAGTTTGCAATTTTGGAGGAAAAATCATTCACCAATTTTGTTCCTGTGGTAAAGAAAAATAGTCCCTACTTGGTTGTACAGTCACAAATAAACCTTCCCGACACATTGAGTGATCTACAGTGGGAATACGTATTCGGAGTCACCCGTGACTTATGTGAGCAACAGCCGGATTTAGAGCGAAACCTTTTCGTTCTTGCGTGTTTAAAAGGTTTATATTTACGTATTTCTGAACTGTCAGATCGCCCTCATTGGTCTCCTGTTATGAGCCACTTTTGGCAAGATCAAGATGACTTTTGGTATCTCAGGATCATGGGTAAAGGTAATAAGTTGCGAGACGTGACATTAAGCGAAGATTTTATTGGTTACTTAAAACGCTATCGCCACTATCGAGGTTTAAGTGCCCTCCCACGTGTTGATGAGCCATATCCGATTATCCATAAGTTACGCGGACAAGGTGGTATGAATGTTCGCCAATTACGCCGTATAGTTCAGCAGAGCTTTGATTTGGCAGTAGATAAGTTAAAAGAGGATGGATTCACAGAAGAATCAGAGCAATTACAAGCCGCAACATCACATTGGTTGAGGCACACTGGTGCGACTCACGACGCACAGCATCGCCCGCTTAAGCACCTATCAGAAGATCTTGGGCATGCAAAAATTGCAACTACAGACCAAATTTATATTCAAACCAATATTAAAGAGCGAGCAAAATCTGGGCTAAAACGAAAAATATAGCCTAATCAATACAATCTAGAACTGCTGCTACAAAAAATTAAAAATGGTGTCTAACCTACTGTTTCTACGAGTGTTACAACAGGTATGGCTACGGGAAAAACGAAGAGGAATACTTACTCAGAGGTTAAATTAGCGTAACAAAATGCCACACATTACTTAATGTGTGGCATATGGATGTTCATATTATCACGGCTAATTACGCTTGAATCGTACAATTAATTCGTGCATCTCTTTTGCAATTGACTCTAAATCTTTACTTTCTTGATGCACTTTATCTGCACTATCTAGACTATTATTTGCAAGTTGAGCAATATTGACTACCTGTTGGTTAATATCGTCTGATACGGTTGCTTGCTGTTCAACTGATGTTGCAATTTGCATGGACATATCACTTATCTGTATTACAGCTTGAGTAATTTGCTGAAGCATGTCAGTACTTTGGTTCAGCTGATCAATACCGTGAAGAGATTCTTCCTGACCTTGTTGAGCGATATTAACAGATGCTTGTGTGCTGCTAGTTAGCTCTTCGATGATAGCGTGGATCTCTTTTGTTGACTCTTGAGTACGCTGTGCTAGATGCCTTACCTCGTCTGCGACTACGGCAAAGCCCCTACCTTGCTCTCCTGCTCTTGCAGCTTCGATGGCGGCATTTAGTGCCAACAAATTCGTCTGCTCTGCAATTTGTTCGATAATTTGTGCGGCTGCCGCTATTTTATCAGTTTGTTTAGAAACGCCTTCAACGGAGCTGCGAATATCCGAGATTGTGTTACTCAGGTCGCTAAATGCGACTTTGGTTTTGTTGGCGATTTGCTCTGTCTGAGACGTCAACTCCAATGAATTTTGTGCATCTTTGGCGCTCAGCTGAACGCTATTTGAGACATCATTAATAGTTGTAGTCATTTCATTCATTGCTGTTGCTACAAGCTCGGTTTCAGATTGTTGCTTTTGTAGGTCTGCGTAGGTTGCTTGTGCTTCGTTACTGGCAGTATGTGCACCTTTTGAAACGTTTTGCGCGGCATGCTCTACTCTGGTAAGGATAGTGTCAAGATGGGCGCGTTCGCTTTTTAAGCGTACTTGGATAGACGCCATCGTGCCATCCCAAGTGGAGTAAACTTGTTGTGAAATTTCGTCGCAAAAGCTATGAGCAAGCTCAGACTCTAAGCGCTTTAGTTGCTCTTTATCGCGCCAAGTTGCATAAGCTGAGTATCCGAGCATATTTGCCATTAGCCAGAAGAATCCGGCGGACTCGGAAACAAAATACCACAGCAATAATGATGAGATAATGTTGAAAACAGGCCAGATGATCCGTAGTTTCGGCAGGCCTATGCCACCGCTTTTGTTACTGTTTACGCTGCTATATAGCTGGCTTGCACGTTCAACAGTTGACCTATCAGGGCAGCTTCTCACTGACTCATAACCAACAATTTGGCCATTTTCAGTGATTGGAGTCACGTACGCGTCTACCCAATAATGATCGCCATTTTTACATCTGTTTTTTACGATCCCCATCCACGGCTTACCAGTTTTAAGCTGCTTCCACATTGTAGCAAAAGCAATAGGCGGCATATCTGGATGGCGAACAAGATTGTGAGGCTGACCAATTAACTCGTCACGCGAAAAGCCGCTAATGTCGATAAATGCTTGATTACAGTCAATAATATTGCCTTTTAGGTCAGTGACAGAAATCAGTTTTACGTCACGAGAAAACGTTTTTTCTCTTTGAGTTATTGGGTGGTTGGTTCTCATTTAAATATTCCAAAACTACAGATATTTTATTTTCCTTTTGTGAATGCAGGAAAATACGCCCTCACACACTGAATAGCAATAGAGAAGGGATTAATTAACGATAATTACAACTATAGTGTGAGAGATTTCGCGGCGCAAATTGATTTGATCGAGTTTAGATCTAAATTGGGCTTACTCACGTACAAGCTTTCTTGTAAAATAATAGCACTTGAATAATAACCTAAGGAGCGTTTGGTGTCTCGCTTTTCAGCAATTACTGATAACCCACATGAAGGTAGATTTAACTCCAAAACAGGGATTTTGATAACCAACTTAGGTAGCCCTGATGCACCTACTGCAAAAGCCCTTAGGGTCTATCTTGCTGAGTTTCTCTCTGATCCACGCATCGTTGAAATTCCAAGGTTGATTTGGCTGATGATTTTGCACGGAATCATCCTTCGGGTTCGTCCAAAGAAATCAGCCCACGCCTACCAGTCTATTTGGACCGACGAAGGCTCACCGCTCATCACCATTAGTAAAGCCCAAACTGCTAAGATCGAGAAGCAACTTCGTGATGAAGGCTTTAACGATATAGAAGTCGAACTGGCGATGCGTTATGGAAACCCTTCCATAGAATCCGGCTTGGAAAAGCTGCGAAATAAAGGTGTGACTCGAATTATTATCGTACCGCTATATCCACAATATTCCAGCGCCACAACGGGTTCAACCTTTGATCAGGTGTCTAAAGTCTTGCGAGGATGGCGTTGGGTCCCCGAGCTACACTTCATAAATGGGTATCACAAACACCCTCTGTACATAGAATCACTGGCGAACTCTATTAAAGAAGATTTAGAAGTGCATGGAGAGCCAGAAAAATTGGTATTTTCATATCACGGTACTCCGAAGCTATTCTTAGATAGGGGTGATCCGTATCACTGTTTTTGCCAACAAACGACCCGCCTTGTGGTTGAAAAGCTGGCGTTAGACAAAGATAAAGTGATAACTACGTTCCAGAGTCGCTTTGGTAAGGCAGAATGGTTGCAGCCATATACTGACAAAACGTTAGAAAGCCTTCCTAGTCAAGGAGTAAAAGATGTGGCAATATTGAGTCCCGCTTTTAGTGCTGATTGTTTAGAAACACTGGAAGAACTTGAAGTTGAGAACAGAGAGGTTTTTGAGTCATCAGGTGGTGACAAATACCGCTACATTCCAGCGCTTAATGATCGTGATGATCATATCACAGCAATCACGGCGCTTATTAAACCGCTACTTTAGAACAGTTGCAATTAACCAGAGGATTTACCGATGAGGTAAATCCCCTATCCTCACTGGCGCTTCTATATTATATTCCCAATCCACACTATCGATTACTCCAAAACGGATATAAGATCAAAGCCATGTGGCGCAAGCTCGGTGTTAAAGTCATCGAGTTTGTCTGTTATACCAATTTTCTTAATTAAGAGGTCTATTTTGAGGCGAGAAAACCTTGTCGATAGCCCCGCTACCGCCAAGGTACCTACTTCCTGTAGGCAAGTTTGCTATTTATTTGTTCTAAATAAGCAATTTTTAACGATGTTAGCGTCAGATTTACTCTTTCAAATTGAACAAATATTAAGTCAAATTGGTATTAATTAACAGATTGAATACATAAAAATTTCAGGCTTAGTATAACCGCGTTGTGTCATGTTGACGTTGTGGTATCAGTGTAGACTCGTTATTGATTATTGGGCGGATACACGGTATTTCTTTATTTAAAAGCAGCGTATTACCCTAATGAAGAGCAGCTAACAACACCTCATTTATCGTTCAGCTGCTGTTTCACGCTCTGCACCAGCAAATTCAACAAAAGCATTGGTTTGTAAGAGTGTTAAACATGCTTCGATTGGCTTTGCCGGACTGTAGAAAAACCCTTGTATGTGGTGACAGCCTAGCTCTCGTAATTTCTCCAGTTGGCTTAGGTGCTCCACACCTTCAGCTATGACGTCAATACCTAACTTGTCACTAAGTTTGATCAGGCAATCTATCATAACTTGCTTGTTTAAATCCGACATCAAGCTGTCGACAAAGCTCTTATCAATTTTTAGATAATCCACTTGGTTTTCAATCAAGTTACTTAAAGAAGAGTAACCGGTGCAAAAGTCATCAAGTGATACTTTTACTCCATGCTTTCTCAACTCATTTAATGTTCTCCAAGTATAGCGGTTTGTCGCCAGAGATTCTGTCACTTCAATCGTGATTGAATCATAGGGAATTTGGGCATTTTCAATGGCACTGGTGATTAACTTTACTTGATTAATACTGGCTTTAAATTCACTTACCGAGCGGTTGATTGAAATTCCCACATCCGAAAAGCCTGCTTTATGGATCTGCGCTAAATCTTGGCAGCTTTTTTCGAGCACAAATTGACCAACTAAGTGTATCAGTCCAAACTCTTCCGCGATGGGGATAAACGTGCCTGGCGATACCATTCCATACTCATCATCAAACCAGCGAACAAGCGCTTCAAACTTGGTAATATGATGAGTATCTGCGTTCACGATAGGTTGATAGTAGACAGTAAGCGTTTTCTCTTTCAATGCTTGTTTCAATCTATCTTTGAGTTTTATTTTGTTCAGATAAGCATTTTGTATGGTGGCATTATGGAGTGCAACTTGACCTCGCTCTGTTTTTTTCACACTGTTGAGTGCATGTGCTGCATTTCTTAGCAAGTTAGCTGCGGTGATCCGAGAGCCAGCCTCAAGTTGCGCTACGCCTGTTGAGCAAGTCAATTCTATTGTTATTTCACTAAATACATATGGTTGAGATAATTTTTGTGATAACTTTTCAGCAACTTTTAATGCACTCTCTACATCACTATGGCTAAGTAATAATGCAAACTCATCACCGCCATATCTTGCGATAATATCATTTTGCCGCACGGCATTTTTGAGCCTCTTTGCGACTGATATAAGAACCTTGTCTCCAATTTCGGGACCAAACACGTCGTTGACTTCTTTAAATCTATCGAGTCCAATAAATAATAATGAGCAACTTGTGTTATTGCTTCTAGAACCAGAAATTTTCTCCTCTAAACGCTGCATAAAGCTACGACGATTTAGTAAGGCCGTAAGTGGTTCATGATTAGCATAAAAAGTAAGTTGTGACTCGTTCCGCTTCCATTCGGTAATATCTCGGAATATTCCGACATAGTTGGCTATTTCACCGCGTTCATCTTTTACTACACTCAGTGTCAGCTCTTCTGGATAAATTTGGCCATTTTTGCGGCGGTTTTGAATTTCACCTTTCCAGTGGCCATGTGTATAAAGCGATGACCACATTGACTCATAAAAAGCTTTATCCTGCTTTCCAGATGACAATACTGCTGGATCTTGACCTATTAATTCATAGCCGGTGTAACCAGTTAGTCTTTCGAATGCGCGGTTTACCATAATGATCTTATTTTTGCTATTGGTGATCATAATGGCTTCTGTTGCATGTTCAAATACAACGTTGGTTAATTCAAGTTGCTTATTGAGCGAAGATATATAACTAATATCTTGGATTGTCGCGGTAAACGCCAATTCGTCACCATGATGCGGGTCATTTTCAACCTGACCAATAATTCGCAGTAAACCACTATGGTCATCACGCGTTGTTAATGAGACTTGTAAATCCACATACCTTATTTCACCAGACTTTACCTTGTTTAATGCGTTTTTGACCCGCTCACTATCCTCAGGTGTTAATTTCTCTAATAGCAACGACAATGTAGGAGCTGTTGTATGAGATTTTAATAGGTTATTTAGGTGCGTGGAAAAGTAATGTTTATTCTGTTTAAGTTGCCATGTCCAAGTCGATAAGTTTGCAATTTGCTCGCCCTTAGCTAGTTGTTTAAGGAGCAGCCCTTGTTTGGTCAATTCGATGTTATGGCTTAGCTCAGTCGCTATTAGGTGGCCAAGTTCTTGAAACCACTCTTTCTGCTCCGTTGTTATTACCTTTTCTTTATTAAACATACAGACCAAAATACCAATAGGTTTATGATCTAGTGCTCGCAAGGTAACGCCAAGATACCCTTCAATACAAAGTACACGGAGAATATCATCTTGTTCATATAGCTGTTGTAGGCCACATGTTACGTTGCAGACATCACTACTGGCTTTAGCATCCGAGCACGGTGTACCCTCAAGGTCGTAGATAATATTGTCAACTTCTTCACCTTTTTGTAGATACATTAGTGTTTTTACACGGGTATCGTCATCAATAAACTTGCCTACAAAACAATGATCCGCATCAAACAGTTGATGCAGTTGGTTCAATGCAAATTGATACCGTTGGGAAGTAGAAGTCAAATTGTAAAATTGGCTAAAGGTTAAATTCATAACATTCTGTTTGGCTAAAGATAGCGGCAACTTTTTTTGTTTAGTAGGTAATAGTAGCTTATAAAACTACAGACAATATAAATGCAGATCAATAAATTTGCTTTAAGTGGCTTATGTTTGCCTTAAAATTTTAGGTTTTTAATGACGTTATACTTCTATCATCTAGTCTTAATGCTTGTGCTCGTTTTTAGTATATCAGGCGCGAGCTGTATATTAGTGTGCTTTGCTTGCAAGGGGTTAGGCCTTTTAGCGCCAGCCGTGTAATACCAAATAACCCTAGTAGTAGCTCAATTTGAAGAAGTAAATTTGACGCCACCTGCGTCAAAAACTTCTTATTTAGAGCAACTAAGTAGCAAAATTTTTGCCTTGCCTACTGAGCTAGGTACTTTGGCGATAGCAGGGTACGGTAGCGGAGTTATCGCCAAGATTTTCATGCCTAAAATAGCTCTCTTCATTAAGCCAGTTGATATGAAGAAATCGCTGAAAATGTTATTTGAAGAAGGTGTTTGGAAAAATATCACTTGCGATGAGCAAGCTGACTGTAGGATCAGGTAATGCAGCTTGCATTACCTGATTTACTTTTGGAATTAGCTAACTAACTGTGGCTGTACATCAAGTCCATAGCCAAACATGACTGCAAGCACTAAAACAGTAGCCGCAGCAAACATTAACTTAGCCATCAATGGTAAACAAAATCTAAACCAGTGTGTATACGGGACGCCAGCCATTCCTAAAATACCCATAAGTACGGCATTAGTTGGCACTATCATGTTAGAGAAGCCATCACCAAATTGATAGGCTAATACGGCAACTTGTCTAGGCACACCAACTAAGTCACCAACAGGTACCATCAATGGCATAGTCACGTAGGCTTGTCCTGATCCAGAAGGAATAAACATGTTTAACAATGTTTGGATAAGTAGCATCCCGACTGCAGAAATTTCAGCTGCAACGTAAGACAGAGGTGTCGATAACCCATTCACTATAGTATGAAGGATTTGGCCGTCTTCCAGAATTAAAGCAATACCACGGGCAACACCAATTAATACAGCGGTTGTGACAAGATCAGAAACGCCTTCGATAAAGCGGTTTGCAGCTTCATCAGCTGAAAGTTTACCTAAAATAGAAATAATGATACCCCAAGCAATAAACAATCCGCCTAGCTCATAAAGATACCAGCCTTGCGTTGCTATGCCCCAAACCGCGCATACAAGAGTGATGATAAATGTAGCAAGCACGGCTTGGTGTCTGCCGTTAAGCTGTGGGTAACTAGGTTGTGTTTGTCCAGCTAACGGACACGGAACATCTTTCATCATCGAAGCGTTTGGATCTAATTGAACTTTTTTAGTGTAGCTCCAGACATGATGAAAGCCGATCAATACAAAAGGAACAAAAATAGCGAAGCGCAGCCAAATACCTGAATAAACAGGAACCTCGGCAATTTGTTGTGCAATTAACACGGTAAACGGATTAAACGCTGAGACGCCATAACCTATACCATAACCGGCAATTATCATGCCCACAGCCGTCATTGCATCAAGTTTCATTGCTTTACAAAGCGCAACGAGAATAAGTACAAATGGGATATACTCGCCAGCGGTACCAATCGCACTCGAAGCAATAGCAAAGCAAAACACAACCATAAAAATAAGCTTTTGCGGCTTATCTCCATGTTTTTCCAATAACCTTCCAATTAATGCGTCTACTGTGCCAGTTGCACGAGCTATGGCAAGTACACCACCCACAATCATTACAAAGAAGATTACATCTTGCGCTGCTGCAAAAGCACGGGGAATTGCTTTTAACAAGTCCCAAGGGGTGAGTTGTACAGATTCTTGTGCAATATGGTAAGTACCAGGTAATACAACTTGTCGACCTGACTCTGTAGTCGCAGTATCAAAAAAGCCTTGAGGGATAACCCAAGTAGATATTAGTGCAATAAGCATCATACCCAAAAGTAACACTAAGGTATGAGGAACTTTCAATGTTTTTGCCATGGAAAGTACAGCTCCAAAAAGGTAACGATAAAATTGCTCAGCATCTTACCGATATTCGGAGCATATTTCACTTTTTAATAGTAGATTTTAAATTAGGCGGCATTGTGATTAGCTAAAACAGCCTGCTCAACTCTATTTCTACCGTTAGCTTTGGCTTGATATAAACTTCTGTCAGCAAGTTTTAACGCATGATGTAAATCCTCAGAGCATGTCGGCCAGTGTGATACGCCTAAAGAGATAGTAATATGTCCGGCATCAGCAAATACGGTGGTTTCAGTACAGTGACGTAACCGTTCGGCAATTTTGGTTGCTTGACTGATCTCAACATGAGGCAGAAACATGAGAAATTCTTCCCCACCACTTCGACATAAATGGTCTTGCTCTCTGGCATTGCGACGCATCAATTCTGCGAGTTTTTGAATGACGGTGTCGCCAATATGATGGCCAAAGGTGTCATTCACGCGTTTAAAGTGGTCAATATCTAGGGCAATAATACTAAATGGGGTCGCCTGTTCGTATGCTGTTTCGAGCCATTTTTCCATCCCCCGGCGGTTAAATAAGAGGGTTAATTGGTCTTGCTTTCGTTCATCATCAAAACGCTGTACTTGCGCTCCTAGATGTTTAACACTGCCGTGCATAGCCTGATATAACCATGTAGCTTCATAATACCAAGTGGCTACGTGCGGGAAGTCGATGTTACGCCCATCTTGTACCTGCTCTGATAATTTAGCCAATCGCCATAGTGGTTTGGCTATTAGTCCTCCAAACCCCAATACGCAGATAAGCAAAAATACTGTAAATGGAACAGTGGTTTTTAGTACATGGCTCATGGTGTCAGAAAGCTGCGACATCGTAACCGCGAGAGGACGCTGAGCTACAACTCCCCACCCGCTAGTTTCAACAGAAGCATATCCAGCCAACATTTCAACCCCCTGTGTATTGATAATCTGGTTTGCGCCTGAACCTTTTCGAGTCAATGAAGTTACGACCTCATTTGCAGTGACATCCTGGCCAATACGATGATCGTCGTGATGATAAATAAGCTTGCCATTAGGCCCTGTTACATAAACATAGGTTTTATCTTGGTGGTGATGATTTGAGAGTAATTTACCTAAAATATTATCGCCTTTGAGGTAAATCCCAGCGGCGATAAAGCCTAAATAGTTTCCATTGTTATCAAATATGGGATGAGTTGGGCTAACCATTAAGTTGCCTGCGGGTGAAATAAATGGGCCTACTATATAGGGAGTCTGTTTACGAAGCGGCGAGGTTTCTACCTCATTCTTTAGCATGGTGCCGGTGATCCCCAGAGAGCTTGGTTGTGCGCCAATTATTTTGCCACTAGCACTAACGAGGACAACAGAGTCGAAGCTATTGGTGCGTACCAGCATTTGTTTTAACTCGTTATCGATCTGTGCACTATTATTCAGATTTTGGGCAATCACATTACTTGAGGCCTTTAATTGCATCAAAACAGATTGTAAAAAAAGGTCTGTCACATCTGCCAGCTTGGTAGCGTATGCACGGTTCGCTTCCAACGTGTCAGTTACCATCACCTGCTTTTGTACTTGATAACTGGAAAACAAGGCGTTTAATAGTGAGGTAAATATGCAAAGTGACGCGAGGATAAGTATCAACTTTTTAAGATCTAGCCAGTGTGTTGTTTTATTTATTTGTACCACTAAAAATTCTCTTTAATGTACGTCCATGACATTTTAGCTATTCAAATGAGTGATACAGTTAATCTATATCAAACTATGATCTGAGCAATAGCTTATCTGTTTGCTAAAAGATGTATGCTTGCATTATAACCAGTTAGCTAAAAATATTTAGTTTTCTTAACGGATTGTTGGAATTGTCGTCATTATAGGGTGTAAAATATTCTGAACATGAATACAGCGAACCCCTGATGAAAAAAAAGAAAACGAACCCGTTAGTCGGCCATTTTACTTTTGCTTGCTTGGCATTGGCGGCAATTTGGATGTTTGTGACAGATAAAGATACATTGATTGTCCTTAATTCCTTGGTTTTAGTTTATGTGGTCTTCGCATTAGGGCGTCGTTTGATGCAATTTTCAAATAAAAAGCCAAGCCCTCCAACCTCAAAAAAATCGAAATGATACTAGCTCACCTTATGTACGGATAAGAGGTCTTCTAACTCATCAGTACTAAGCCATAACTTAATTTTTCCCTTGTCCAGCTAGAGCGTTTTAGGGTGAAGTCGCTTCGCGCCCTGCCCTCGCTAATGTGCCTAGATGCTGTAGGCAAAGCTAATACCAACTTGACTTAATACTTACTCAATTTGAAGGAGTAAATCTGACGCTGCCAGTGCTAAAACTTGCTGCTAGAACGGTATTAATTCTCCGTGGTTCAGGTTAGCTATATTAAGCGGTTGAACATTTTTAACGCAGCTAAGACGGTAATCTACCTTTGGACAATAGCTGTAAAATTAACGTGATAGCTAGAATACGAGCTGAGGATTAGCTCGTATTCCTTAATTGTTTCAGCGACAAAGTAGGCGACTACTGCCTGACTAACTTGAGTAAGTTCTCACCTTTACTATCAAGCTGATTAAGGGGCTTTAATCCCATTATGTGGGCAAGTGTCGGATACACCTCTAAATTACTTGCTTGTTTAACAGAAACGCCAGATTTAAAAGCAGGTCCTTGTGCAACAAAAAAGGCAGCCATATCGTCTGTAATCTCATAGCCATGGGTTCCATAATAGCTATGTTTCCCTTGCTGCATAAATACAATAGGTGCTTTGGCTTGCAAGATAATATCGCCAATACGAGGTGAGGTGCCTCCGTGCAATTGTATTTTTCGTGACTTTGAGAGCACCTCGAAGCGCCCTTTAGCTTTATCCTTTAGTTTTTCCTCTAATACTGAGATATCTAAATTCTTATCATGATAGGAGTATAGGGACAAACGGGTGCCACTATTTTTAATCATCCACCCTTTTGGTATCTCTAACTCATCAATGAAAACTGACTTTTCAGGCAAGACTTCGGCCATCCCATGATCTGAGACCAACACCAAATTGATTTTAATATCGTCTTTAGCGAGTTCATTGACGAAATCGCCTATAAGCGAATCAACATATTGCACCGCTTTTTTAGTTTCGTCGTGATCAGGTCCAAACTCGTGTCCTTTACTGTCTACTAAAGAGAAATAGCTGGCCACAAATAAGGGTCTTTGCGCTTTTGGAAGTTTTAACCAATTATGGATCTGATTGAGACGATTTTTATAATCCGCTTTTTTTGAGTAATGGTAGTAATAATCAGGTGTCATGCCATTTACTCTCGCGTCTGATTCTGGCCAAAAGTAAGCTGCTGATTTGTGCCCGTGCATTTTAACCAAATTCCAGAGGGGGATCCCTGCTATCCAAGTACTATCGACTTTACCCATCCCCATTTTATAACAAGCTTCACGCTGCTTATCACAAAAGTAATTATCGACGATACCATGGTTGAGAGGCTTTAAGCCTGTGACAATAGAAAGGTGATTTGGGAACGTTTTACTTGGATATTGCGGCCACATCTTTGTAGCGCGAACACCGGTGCTGGCGAGCTTTGCGATATTTTTGGCATCATGTTTTTCGATATAATCCCATCGAAAGCCATCAATCGAAATTAAGACAGTTGACACCTTCTGCGCACATACCGCGCTACTGAATAAAGTTAAAATGACAAAAAGTGTTTTGAGCATGTGTGGTTCCCTGTGTGATTAACTACCGATACGTGAGCATGTGTTGCACCCGCTTACGATCGTATGCCGCATTAAATCACAACAATATGAAATTGCTATTTATTTGCGTTAAATAGATCACAAAAGTGGATATTAGGAGAAGGTTCACTTTTGCTCTGTTCTAATTGAGCATAATTAATGCTTGATCTAAGTCAAAGTGAACTATATATTAAAGTTTCAATAATTACTGAAAGTTTAAAAGTATGAACTTGTCACCAAAAATAGAAAATTTTGTACTCCACTGCGGTGAAATGGGCAGCCGTTGGGGTTTTAATAGAACAATTGGGCAAATGGTTGGCTTGTTGGTTATTAATGAGCAACCATTGACAGCGAATGAGATTGCAGATGCGTTAAAAATATCTCGTGGTAACGTTAGTATGGGGATCAAAGAATTACAATCTTGGCAACTCGTTAGAGTTCATCACATTCCTGGTGATCGCAAAGAATACTACTCTCCAAATGGGTCTATTTGGGATCTTGCAAACCGAGTCTTTGAAGAAAGAAGAAAAAGAGAAATAGACCCTACCCTTACTCTACTGAGAGATCAAATTCTAGATAGTGCAAACTCACCAGAAGAAGTGTATGCACAACAACAAATGCAAACGATTCACGACCTACTTGAAACCGTTACTAAGTGGTCTGCTGAGCTACAAAGGCTGTCTCCAGAGCAATTACAGTCACTAATGAAGCTCGGGTCGTCAGTTAGTAAGGTAATAGATTTAAAGGATAAATTATTACGTAAGTCTTAAAAGTGCGAGGTGCGTCATGCTTGATACATTACTGTTGTCGCGAATACAGTTCGCGGCAAATATTAGTTTCCATATACTTTTTCCTACGATCACCATTGCATTAGCATGGTTTCTCGCTTTCTTTAAAATCAAGTATGACTTAACTGAGCATCCGGTTTGGTTAAGAGCCTATCGCTTCTGGGTTAAAATCTTCGCGCTTACCTTTGCGCTGGGTGTGGTTAGTGGTATTACCATGTCGTTTCAGTTTGGTACTAATTGGCCAGGGTTTATGGAGAAAGTTGGAAATATCGCGGGGCCACTTTTGGGTTATGAGGTACTCACCGCCTTTTTCATGGAAGCGACCTTTTTAGGGATAATGCTGTTTGGCATGAAGCGTGTCCCTCCTAAAATCCACACACTGTCCACTTTTATTGTTGCAATAGGCACTACACTCTCGGCATTTTGGATCTTGTCTTTAAATAGCTGGATGCAAACACCTACAGGTTTTGAGCTTAGGGACGGTGTAGCATACCCTACAGACTGGTTCGCGATTATATTTAATCCGTCTTTTGGTTACCGCTTTTTTCATATGTTGCTTGCAAGCGCATTAACTGCGTCATTTTTAATAGCAGGGGTAAGTGCTTATCGCTTACTTAAAAATGACGACAAGCATGCTCCAAAAAAAGCATTGACTGTAGCTTTAACAGTCGCAGCCCTTCTCACTCCGATACAAGCTTTTGTCGGCGATTTACACGGCCTAAATACGCTCAAACATCAACCACAAAAAATTGCAGCAATGGAAGGCGTATGGGAGACAGAAAAAGGTGCACCGCTCTTACTCTTTGCAATTCCCAACGAGGAAGAAAGGCGCAATGAATTTGCAATAGGCATTCCTAATATGGCGAGCTTTATTCTTACCCACGACGTTAATGGTGAAATTAAAGGGCTTAACGAATTTAAAGGTGAACACCCACCAGTTAAGCCCGTCTTTTTCGGCTTTAGAATTATGGTTGGAATGGGGATGCTGATGATTTTAGTCGCGTTTGTCACCCGATTTACGCTTTGGAAAAAGGGCGAGCTACCCAAGTGGCAGCTAAAAGCGCTTGTAGCGATGACCTTTTCGGGCTGGGTAGCGACTCTTGCAGGATGGTACGTCACGGAAATTGGACGTCAACCATACATTGTTAGTGGCATTTTACGGGTAGAAGATGCAGTGACCAACATCGCTTCAGAAAATGTCTTGTTCACGCTCATAGGATACCTAACGATATATGCCATATTGCTTTATGCCTATATCAGGACATTATTTCACACTGCGAATAAGTCCGTTGAAGTTGAAGAGTATGATATGAAAGAGTTTGCAGCGGAGGTATCACGTGTTTAATCCCGAATATTTATCACTAATCTATGCAGGGTTAATGGCACTAGCTATTGTGGTTTACGCTATTTTAGATGGCTATGATCTTGGGGTTGGTATGTTGATCCCGCTAGATGACAAAGAAACAGCCGATACCATGATCGCATCTATAGGTCCATTTTGGGATGCTAATGAAACATGGTTAGTCTTGGCAGTAGGCCTTGCATTTATCGCGTTTCCTCAAGCGCATAGTATGATTTTACAGGCCTTGTATATACCTGTTGTATTTTTGTTGTTCGGTTTAATCATGCGTGGTGTTGCTTTTGACTTTAGAGCAAAAGCCCGAGTTAAACGGCAAAGGCGCTGGGATAAAGTATTTAAGTTTGGCTCGTTACTGACAGCATTTGCACAAGGTTATATGTTAGGGCTCTATGTCGTAGGTTTTGACGATTCGTTGCTAGCCCACGCATTCGCGGCTTTTAGTGGAATTGGTGTGGTTTGCGCATATGGATTAATTGGCTCAGCATGGCTCATTATGAAATGTGAAGGTCAACTACAGCTAGCCGCTATAAAGTGGTGTAAGCACTTTTCTCGTGTCGCTTTCGTTGGGGTGATCTTAGTTTCTATCATCAACCCGCTCATAAATGAATGGATATATGAGCGCTGGTTTAGTTTACCGATGGCACTCATTGTGCTACCTGCACCTATAATCTGTTTGCTACTTTTTGTGGTCTTGGAAAGCGTATTGCACAAATTACCCAAAGCGACAGAAGCAGGAGCTTGGCTTCCATTCTTTATTTCAGCTTTTATCTTTTTACTGTGCTTCTTTGGTCTGGTTTACAGCTTTTATCCATACGTGGTGCCAGGAAAGCTGACTATATTTGATGCCGTAGCAGATCCCTCCGCACTCACTTTCTTATTATATGGCGTGGTTGTCGTCGTACCGACGTTAATTGCCTACACATTATTTTCGTACCGAGTCTTTTGGGGCAAGGTTCAGCCTTTGTCTTATTATTGACACTTGCATACATTAGCCCAACCAAAAGGCAGCTTGTTGGAAGCTGCCTTTTTTATAATGCTAGAGTAGCGCGCGATTTATATTTTTGGATAACCGATCCGATCAGACAAAAAGCCAACACTGGTCGCAAAATAGTAAGAGCGATTCCAGTTCATCAATGCTTTGTAGTTATCATAGGCAAGATACATACGGCCATTTGCATCGTCAGGCATTACTAATGCAGCACTAATATTAACATTCGGTAGATCACTACCATCCATTCTGCGCAGTCCAAGGGCTTGCCATTCTTGTAAAGAACGTTCTGATTTACGCCACTCTCCTAGCCACTCTTTATGTGACTTAGTACCGCGTTTTAAAATATAACTTGTGTCAAAGCCTTCAGGTAATTTCACTTGGCGACCCCAAGTTAGATTGTCATTCCAGCCAACACTTTTAAGATAATTTGCTATTGATGCAAATGCGTCTTCTTGGGTTGTCCAGATGTCTTTTCGACCATCTTGATTGTAATCTACAGCATAAGAGGTAAAAGAGGTTGGCATGAATTGCGTTTGACCCATCGCACCTGCCCAAGAACCTTTGAAGTTGTTTAGATCAATATGGCCATCTTTTAAAATATCTAATGCAGCCCATAATTGACGTTTGTATAAGGCTTCTCTTCGACCGTCAAAAGCAAGCGTCACAAGTGCGCTAATTACAGGGTAGCCACCTTGAATACGACCAAAGTTACTTTCTAGACCCCAAAGTGCGACAATAAAACGAGCTTGTACACCATATTCTTTTGCAACTTTTTCTAGCGTGCTCTGGTGTTCTTTATATAGCTTCCGCGCTCGTTGGATTTTCCATTCAGGAACACGTTTAGGTAAATATGTCTCGAGTGTTTCAACAATTTCTGGCTGTGTTTTGTCTGCCTTTATCACTTTCTCTTTGAAAGTAGCGGTAGCAAAAGCGTCATCAACTAATTGTTGAGAATAGCCTTTATCAATCGCCTCTTGCTTTAAATTATTGAGATATTCATCAAACTTAGCCTGAGTATTGGCAAAGACTGAGGTAGACAGGCAAACTGAGGCTACTAATAAGGAAATTTTTTTTATCACGTGTCTGTTACTCCATTTTGCTTTCTAAATTCATCTAACAAACTTTCAGTGTGTGGTGGAAGCTGCAAGTAAAACCCATCATCTGTTAACTTTTGCTTAACTGTGTCTAGATCCGCAATTCCTAGTTTTTCTCTTCTAGCAAGATCCACAATCATGACATAGATTGGTGTACCGAAAGTTTCCATTAAAGGTGCAGGTACGCTGGAAAAATCATCTCTTTTAGAAACAAACAGGTAGGTATCCGCTTTTTTTGGACTTTTGTATATGGCAGTGAGCATTATAAGCCTATAAATTCTTGCTAATCATTGGCGGTCACTATACCATGCTATTAGTAAGTTGTGGAAAGTTTTACTACCCGCTAAAGTCAAGTAAATAAGGCGCTAGCGGCGGTTGTAACAGAAATTTGAGTGCATATGTCAAAACAAACATTCGAACTAAAAGGAAATCTATTTACACTCTCTGTGCTACAGTTGTTTTCTTTAGATTTAACAAAATTACGACAAGAGCTAGATAGCAAAATATCGCAGGCACCAAAGTTCTTTTTGGGTGCTCCAATTGTGGTTAATTTAGCTGAAGTTCAGGAACAAAATGTAGAATTCAAAGAGTTAAAGCAGACACTAATTGATTTACAGCTCAATCCGGTAGGTGTATGTAACGGTACTCAAAGTCAACACGACTCAGCTAAAGAGGCGGGGTTTTCTGTACTAAACTATTCAAGGGATGTGCAACCGAGTACCCCTTCACAATCTCAAGCGGCTGAAGTAGTAGAAAAACAAGTGTATCTGCCAGCGCAAATTGTGAACGGAACGGTACGCAGTGGTCAGCAGATTTATGCAAAAGACCGTGACTTGATCGTACTAGGTGCGGTAAGCCATGGAGCGGAAGTTATCGCAGATGGTAACGTACATATATACGGTACTTTGCGTGGTCGAGCAATCGCTGGTGCACAGGGCCAACCAGACACCAGTATATTTTGTCAGCGCTTAGAAGCTGAGCTAGTGTCGATTAATGGGAGTTATTGGATCAGTGATTCGTTACAAGGCGAACACTGGGGTCAAGCTGCTCAAATAACACAACAAGACGAATCATTAAAAATTACAGCTTTGGTCAAAGGATAAATCAGATGGCAAAAATTATTGTCGTAACTTCGGGTAAAGGCGGTGTTGGTAAGACAACGTCGAGTGCAGCAATTGGTACAGGCTTAGCGCTAAAGGGTTATAAAACAGCCATAGTCGATTTTGATATTGGTCTAAGAAATCTTGACTTAATTATGGGTTGTGAACGCCGTGTGGTCTATGACTTTGTTAATGTCATTAATGGTGAAGCAAACCTCAACCAAGCACTCATCAAAGACAAACGGGTTGAAAAGCTATATATTCTTCCGGCCTCTCAAACCCGTGATAAAGATGCGTTGACACGTGAAGGTGTTGAGCGAGTTTTAAATGAAATGAAAGAAGACTTTGATTTCATTATTTGTGACTCACCTGCAGGTATTGAAGCTGGGGCAATGATGGCTCTTTACTTTGCAGATGAAGCTGTTGTCACGACGAACCCGGAAGTATCTTCTGTACGAGATTCCGACAGAATTTTAGGTATCTTACAAAGTAAATCTCGCCGAGCTGAGTTAGGTTTAGATCCAGTAAAAGAACATTTGCTGCTAACTCGATATAATCCAGAGCGTGTTGATAGCGGTGAAATGCTCTCAGTTGATGATGTAAAAGAAATCTTAGCGATTGATTTGCTTGGCGTTATCCCTGAGTCAAAGTCTGTATTGAATGCTTCAAACTCAGGGCAACCTGTGATCCTTGACCAAGAATCAGACGCAGGCCAAGCTTATAGCGATGCAATCAGCCGTTTGTTAGGTGAAATCGTCGATTTTCGTTTTTTACAGGTCGAGAAGAAAGGTATCTTCAAACGGATCTTTGGAGGGTAATGTGTCTTTACTAGATTATTTTCGTTCAGAAAAGAAAAACAGTGCGTCGTTGGCAAAAGAGCGACTGCAAATAATTGTCGCACATGAGCGTTCCAAACGAGGAACGCCTGACTACCTGCCGCAGCTCAAGCAGGATATTTTGGATGTTATCCGAAAATACGTGAAGGTAGACTCAGATGCGGTAAATGTTCAGTTTGAGCAAAATGAAGACGATTTAGCTGTGCTTGAATTAAATGTCACACTACCTGAAGATGAAAAGTAATACCAATTTGCTTAATTAAGTGTTCTATTTTGAGGCGAGAAAATATAGTCGATAACCAGATAAAAATCTTGCTATTTGTTTGTTCTAAATGAGAAGTTTTTAACGCCGTTAGCGTCATATTTGCTCTGTCAAATTGAACCGGTATTAAGTGAAATTGGTATAAATAGAAAAAAGGGCTTTTATAGCCCTTTTTTATTACCACCAGTTCTTTAGCCTGTCTTCAAGTAGCTCAGCACGCCAGCCTAATGCTAGATCAGGTTTCATAAGTAGCTTTTTTTCTGCCTCGGATTTTTTCCACGACCAGCTAATCACTTGATTGATTTGCTTTTTAGAGGCGAAAACATCAGCAGGGATCTGGTTTTCTTTTGCGACCTCAGTGATGATAAGCTTTATTTCTTTACATGCGGCTTTATAACCTTTGAAATCAATGAGCCGCTTTACGCGTTGTGGACAATCTTGCTCGACAATTTGCTTGCCCTTTTCAATGCAAGCAAGAATTTCCTTACCCGATCGATTTACTTCCATAGGCTCAACCCCAGGCACATTACGCAAACTACCGAGTGTACTTGGACGGCGTTTGGCTATCTCAACCATATTATGTTCTTTTAGTACAAAATTAAGCGCCAAGTTTTTTTTCTCAGCTTTTGCACGTCGCCAAGCTGCCAGCTCCATTAAAATTGCGAGATCTCTTGGCTTTAATTGCCATACATTTTTAATATCTAAATAAAGTAGTGGATCTGGTTGACGGAAGCTACGTTTTTGTGCAAGCAGCTCACTTTCTTTCAATACTATGTTAAATAGCTGTTTTTCTTCGATTTGGCTAAGGATTTGCTGAAAGCATGGTAGTAAATGAAAAACATCTGATGCAGCGTAATCTAATTGCTTTTGCGTTAATGGACGGCGCAGCCAATCTGTTCGTGATTCGCTCTTATCAATATCGACATTGCTTAGCTGTTTCACCATATTTGCAAAGCCAATGCAGTTGCCCTCTCCTAATAATTGTAGTGCAAACTGAGTATCAAAAATTGGCGATGGGATAAACCCTGCGAATTTCAAAAAGACCTCAATATCCTCTGAAGGAGAGTGAAGCACCTTTAATATATCGGTATTGGCAAATAAAGCCCAAAGCGACTGAAAGTCCATTTCAATTAATGGATCTATCAGAGCAAGATGAGTTCCATCAAATATTTGTAGTAGCGCGATTTCGGGATATAAAGTGCGACGACGCATAAACTCGGTATCAACAGCAAGTACTTTTGCGGTTGAAATTTTAGCTACAAACTCATCTAGCGCTTGTTGGCTTTCAATGATTTGATACTGCACTTTTACTCCCATGCAATTATGTGGCTAACCGGTGTAAATCGTTAGCGATAAAAAAGCCGGCAGATGCCGGCTTTTTTGTTATTCTTTTAACGCTCTACGCAGTATTTTACCTACATTGGTTTTCGGTAGTTCATCTCTAAACTCCACCAACTTTGGTACCTTATAGTTCGTTAGATTATCTCGGCAATGCGCAATTATATCTTTTTCTGTTAAAGAAGGGTCTTTTTTAACGATAAAAACTTTTACTTGCTCGCCACTTACTTCATGTGGCACGCCGACAGCTGCAACTTCAAGCACACCTTCGTGCATCGCAACAACTTCTTCAATTTCATTAGGAAATACGTTAAAGCCAGATACCAAAATCATATCTTTTTTACGATCCACAATATAGAAGAAACCATCGTCATCGTAAGTTGCAATATCACCAGTCGCAAACCAGCCATCTTTTAAACATTCAGCTGTCGCATCCGGTCGGTTATAGTAACCAGCCATTACTTGTGGGCCTTTTACGCACAACTCACCGGGCTCACCTTTAGGGGTTTCATGACCATTTTCGTCGATTATCTTAATGTCAGTACTTGGCGCTGGTAAACCTATTGAGCCGTTATACGCATCTAAATCGTGCGGGCATATAGTAACTAATGGCGCACATTCGGTTAATCCGTAGCCTTCCATCAGTTTCGATTTGGTTACTTTCTGCCAACGCTCTGCTACAGGTCGTTGTACGGCCATGCCGCCACCCAAGGACATTTTCAAGGTCGAAAAGTCGAGATCAGCAAATCCTGGTGTGTTCAATAAACCATTAAATAGCGTATTTACGCCGGTAATTGCTGTAAATGGATATTTTGCAAGTTCTTTAACAAAAGCAGGCATATCACGAGGGTTGGTGATCAAAATATTATGACCGCCGTACTTCATAAACGTTAAGCAATTCGCCGTTAAAGCGAAGATATGGTAAAGCGGTAAAGCCGTGATAACGACCTCTTTGCCTTTGTCTAACACTTTGTCCAGACAACCAGAGACTTGTTCTAGGTTAGCAACCATATTGCCATGCGTTAACATCGCCCCTTTTGAAACTCCAGTTGTTCCGCCTGTGTATTGTAAAAAAGCAAGGTCGCTAAGCGAAATATCTGGTTTGTTGTATTTTGCAGGATCTGCTGCAATTACATGCTTGAAAGGGATTGTGTTCGCCAAGCTAAAATCTGGAACCATTTTTTTGAAGTGCTTCACAACAAAGTTTACTAGGTGCTTTTTCAATCCGCCCAGCATATCGCCAATTTCAGTTAGCACAACATGTTTAACCTGCGTTTTAGGCAAGGCTTGCTCTAAAGTGTGAGCAAAGTTCGCAAGAATAAAAATGGCCTTTGATTCAGAGTCATTCAACTGATGCTCAAGCTCTCGCACTGTATATAGTGGGTTGACATTTACAACCGTACAGCCAGCACGCAGCACACCCAAAATCGTAATTGGGGTTTGTAGTAAATTCGGCATCATTACAGCAACTTTGTCGCCGCGACCAAGTTTTAATTCATTTTGTATATAACTAGCAACTGCTTTTGTTTTTTCATCAACTTGCTGATAAGTCAGTGTTTTACCCATATTCGAATAGGCTGGGTACTGTGCATAATCGGCAAAACTTTTTTCAAATAATTCAAGCAATGAGTTGTAATGCTCTGGGTCGATAGTTTCAGGCATACCCTCTGGGTAGCGCTTCAGCCAGATTTTTTCCACTCTTAGCTCCTGTGTTCTCGTTATTTTTATATTCACCCTAAACCATAAACGATGTAAGGCACTTTAACAATTGAGCAAATACTCTAAAACCGCCATGTTCCCACAATATTTGAGGATTTACAATCAAGATGCTGTTGAAACGTGGCCTTTAACGCTCATAATGGTATTTCTTTCCTTCATTAGTTTATTCTTTGAACTCCCTTTTTTATCAATAGCCAAGTATTGCGCTGTCGGTATCTAAAGCTTTAAGAAACTGACACCGACCTTTGGTGTCGTGCAATTAGCTTACAGCATATTTCGGGGTTTTCCATATGGCAATGATGACCTCCTGAAACTTTTTCTATTGTTAGCGAATCAAAACATGATTTAAATAGTTGGTACTGTTTATCAATCATTGCAAAACCCTGCTCAGCCAAAATTAATAAAGTAGGTACAGGAATCCCCTCAAGTGCTGACCTTGCTTGCGTCACTGAAAAGCGAAAACCGGAGTGTTGCTTCAGTCTAGGGTCAAGAGTAAGTTGGACGCCCTGCTTATGTTGTTTGGTGTTTCTATTCATGAGTAAAGTCGCAATGTCTATGGATACATCGCTGACCTTACAACGTAGCTGTGCTAAAGTATTTATATCAGGATACACTCTGGGTGTAGATTGTTTTAGCTTATCTCGGGAATTAAAAGCGTTGATGAGTTGTTTCTTCGTTTCAGGCTCAGGCGTATTCACTATGCCAACACCTTCAATAAGGGCAAGTGATAGGCACCGTTCTGGATAACAAGCGGCAAATAGATTCGCTATCATCGCTCCCATCGAGTGTCCGACGAAATGACACTGGGCTAGCTGTGTAAGATCTAAAAAACTTTTTAGATCATAAACGTAGTCTATAAAGTAATAGAAAGCGTCCTCACTTTTCCAGTCTGAGCGGCCATGCCCCGGTAAGTCAATCGCAATGTGAGTATACAACTCTTCAGAAAACGGTTGAAACGGTAAAAAGCTGTTACTGTTATCCTGCCATCCATGGAGGTAAATGATAGTTTGCTTGCCACTGCCCCATGTTTGGTAGGCAAATGGCCCGATTTTTTGTTCTTTTATCGCATATAAAGACATCAAAGAATTCTTTTTGTGTTCATCGTTGCATCATTGATTTATTATCTTACCGTGACATATTTGAACTTACTACTTTGATTTGTAGAAAATTTTGCTCAATACAATTGGTTATTAATTTAGTAATAGTAAAGTTTAGATAAAACATTTTCTTTATGAATGTACACGGGAATAACAATGAATTTTAAGACTCGCCTTTTAGGATCAGTGATAGGAATGCTTGTTGCTGCTCCAACTGTTGCAGCTCCAAAAAACATCATTTACATGATAGGTGATGGTATGGGACCAACATACACAACCGCATATCGATATTTTAAAGATGATGCTGCAACAAAAGTTGTTGAACCAACCGTTTTTGACTCCATTTTAGTCGGCATGGCGCATACCTACCCTGATGACGACACGATTGTAACTGACAGCGCCGCTGGTGCAACGGCATTGAGCACAGGAACAAAAAGCTACAACGGCGCTATTGCGGTAGATACTCACAAAGCGCATTTAGAAACCATGCTGGAAGTTGCTAAGAAGAAAGGTAAAACAACCGCACTAGTTGCGACATCGCAAATTAATCATGCAACTCCAGCAAGCTTTGCTTCTCATAACGAATCTCGTCGCAACTACGACGAAATTGCCAATGACTATGTAGATAACAAGATAGCAGGTAAATTACCTGTCGATCTTATGCTCGGTGGTGGTACCAAATACTTTATTCGCGAAGACAGAAATTTGGTTAACGAGTTCAAAGAAGCGGGTTATCAATACGTAGACGATTTATCCAAACTTGACACGTTAAATAAAGTCCCAGCAATTGGTTTATTTGCCGAGGTCGGTCTAGCGTTTGCTATTGATGAACAGCCACAGCGCTTAACGAAAATGACCCAAACGGCACTATCGTTATTGGAAAACCAAAATGACAAAGGGTTTTTCTTAATGGTAGAAGGTAGTCAGATTGATTGGTGTGGGCATGCAAATGACATCGCTTGCGCGATGCGTGAAATGGATGATTTTGCAGAGTCAATCAAACTTGCAAAAGCGTTTGTTGACAGCAACCCTGATACTATTCTTGTTGTGACAGCTGATCACTCCACAGGCGGCTTAACTCTTGGTGCAAATGGTCAATATCGCTGGGAGCGTGATGTGATAGCCAACGTAAAGGGCTCTGCTGGTGAGATAGCCAAAGCACTCGTGGATGCAAAAGATGTAAAGGCTACATGGAAAGCTCTGACGGGGCTTGAGTATGATAGTGCGACTGAACTGAAAGTAAAAGAAGCATTGTCACAAGGGCCAAAAGCGTTGAGTACGGTCGTTAAAGAATCAATTAGCGATGCGTCGTTCACTGGTTGGACAACGAGCGGTCATACTGCAATCGATGTGCCTGTTTTTGCTCACGGTATGGGCAAAGAAAGGTTTATTGGTTCGCAAAATAACACTGCGATCGCCGATAAATTAATTGAGTTTATTAAAAAGTAACGACACCTCTGTCGGTTGCGGAGTGACGGACAAGATTTTCTCGCCTCAAAATAGACCACTTAATTAAAATAATTGGTATAAGCTTAAAAACAAATAAGGTCAGCATGTGCTGACCTTATTTACTTCAAACGCTTTAGAGGTATTACGCGTAAACCGACACCCCAATCATATTTTTAATTTCATCTCGCCTTGCTTCCGTGGCGATTGCTTTGTATTCACTAATGGCTTGCCCAGTGCGAAAATTCGGACGATCATAAATAGTAGAGCGTTGCTGCGCTTGAAATTGCTCAACGAGTGCAATGCCCTTTTCGCTGGTTTTGATTTGGGCGGTGTTGAGCTTGGCAGTATTTCCCTCTTCAATAGCAGGACTCACCGCCTGTTTAGGCTGTGGTTTTACTTGGTAAGTACCAGCTTGTTGTACTATTGAATTTAATTTCACGGCTTAACTCTTAAATACACTGTGCTTGTTTAAAAATACGCCTTTATTCTCGGCCTGGCAACTTTTTCCATGTCACCGTGTCTCGAACATATTGTGGTTGTGCTTCGGCAGCATCAACTGATAATCCATTAGTGAAGGCATCATCTGCTATAAATAGCATGTAATAGGCGTCTGGTAGTGTAATGCTATCGAGCTCCTCACAGGCAAGCTGCGAAGCAAGCTCAGGAAATGCTTGCCATCCTGTTCCAACACCTACCGCACCGCCTACACTAAAGTCTATGTTTTCGGGTTTTATTACAGTTTCTTCTGATGTCGCTTGGATAACTCTACCGTTTAGGCCATTGTACTGGCAAAGGTAAATCTCCCCCATACGCGCATCTATTGCTGAGACTACGCTATCTTTACCGGTTTCCATCCATACCTGTTGTGCCATGGCGTGTAAGGTAGAAACACCAACTAATTTTAACCCTGATGAGTATGCCAGTCCTTGTGCCACTGCGGTACTTATTCTCACTCCGGTAAAACTTCCAGGGCCGCGGCCAAACACAATACCATTAAGCTCGTTAAGGGTTATGTCGGCTTCGCGTAAAATCCTCTCCACCAGCGGCAATATTTTTTGGCTGTGCTGCTGTGGGCAAACCTCAAAATGGCGAATAAACTTGCCTTCGTAATGCAGGGCGATACTGAGTGCTTCAGTGGAGGCGTCTATGGCCAATAGGTTATTTTTCATTTTTGTCTATATTCTCTAAAAATCGAATTGCCTTGCTCAAGTCTCTAGTTCGAGACATGTTAGGCAAACTACTTAAAAACGTTTGGCCGTATTTTCTCGTAACTAAGCGATTATCGCAAATAATCAGTACACCTTTATCGTTGGCATCTCTAATTAAACGCCCAACTCCCTGTTTTAAAGCGATAACAGCTTGAGGTAATTGTATTGCATCAAAAGGCTCTAAGCCACGCATCTCAGCGTCTCTCATTCGAGCTTGCAGTAATGGATCATCTGGTGATGCGAAAGGTAATTTGTCAATCATAACGCAACTTAGGGTATCACCACGTACATCAACGCCCTCCCAAAAGGAAGCTGTGCCCAGCAGTACCGCATTACCATGGCGAATAAACTGTTCTAATATGATGCGCTTGGAAGCTTGTCCTTGCATAAATATCGGGTATTGCAATGCGGTGTTTAGCCCTTCATAGACTAAGTGCATAGCTCGATAGCTAGTAAAGAGTAAAAATGTGCGCCCTTTTGCTGCGTTGATCACTTGCTTGGCAAGCTTTACCAGGGCATGTGGCATTAAGTCATCACGGGTTTCTGGGAGATAGCGCGGCAGACAAAGTAATGCTTGGTGCTTGTAGTTAAAAGGACTTTCCACAATAAACTGTGAAGTCGGACTTAGCCCTAAGCTACGACTAAAATGCTCTAATGAATTATCAACAGATAAAGTTGCTGAAGTGAAGACAAAACTTGCCTCTGTAGTTTTTATAATGTCGGCAAATTTGCTTGAGACATCAAGAGGTGTCACGTGGATAGATAAAAACCGCCTTGTGGTTTCAAACCAATAACTAAACCCGGTTTGGCTAGTGTCAAATGCACGTTCAAACTGATTTTTAAAGCTCATCACCTTTTCAAAGGGGTGTTCTATCTTGTCACTTCTATCAAGGCAGAGCTTTAGCACTTTATAGAGAAAGTCTAAATTACCGATCACTCGGTGCATTGCATCGCAAATTGGTTTATTTGCCAGCGCCTCTCGCCAGTCACCTCGAGCACCATCGGAGCCAAAAACCAAGCGCAAATCTGCGACACTGGTTTCGAGTTTATTGAGTGTTTTACCAAGTTGTAACATATCGGGAATGTCTGAGCGGTAAATAACTCTGATATCATTGATTAGTGCCTGCAGTGCTTTGGTGCTGATGGTTTCACCAAAATAGTCACTGGCGATCTCTGGTAATTGGTGAGCTTCATCGAAAATATAACAATCAGCGGTTGGCATCAGCTCGGCAAAGCCGGAGTCTTTGACAGCCATATCAGCAAAAAATAGATGGTGGTTAATGACCACAACATCAGCGTCGGCGGCTTTTAGTCTGGCTTTTCGGATATAGCAATCTTCGTAGTCAGGGCACTCTTTACCTAAGCAATTGTCTGACGTTGAAGTGACGTAAGGTAAAACTTTTGCGTCTTCTTCGATACCGACACAATCTGCCAAGTCGCCGCTTTGTGTTTCAGAAGCAAATTTTGCCACCATAGCAAGCTGGTGCATGACATCTGGATCATCGGTTGGTACATGGCTTACATGCTGTGCTAAGCGATATGGACAGAGGTAGTTACTTCTACCTTTCAACAAAGTTACATTTTTACCACTGGTGAGTACCTTTTTTAGTGTGGGTACATCCCGATGAAATAATTGCTCTTGCAACGCTTTGGAACCGGTAGAGACGATGATTTTACCTTTGCTCTCAAAAGCTGGTATCAAATATGCGAATGTTTTACCAGTGCCGGTACCAGCTTCCGCGACGCATTGGCCGCCACTTTGTAAGGTTTCTTCCACTGCTACGGCCATATCAATTTGTGGCTGCCTTGGTTGATAGCCTGGGAAGTGCTGGGCTAAAGGCCCCGTAGAAGAGAAAGTCGTAGATACAGCCAAAGTAATGTAGTTTACAAACAGACAGGTCGCGAAATTGTATGTGGCTAAGCACCAAATCGCAAGTAATCATTCAAAACCAGCATACCGACACCGACAATGATTGCCTTCAATTAAAAGTTGCGGTGATTAGCTGAAGAAATGGTAAACAAGCAAATGAGGAGAAGCGCAGTGCTTAAATAAAATGCTAAAGCAGCTATACTATCAGGAAAACACAGGGGCTAACGCGAGCACAGACAGACCTACAACGAATCAAGCTATAAGGTTCTTTACTGATTTATACGGCATGTTATTTCTCCAGTGTAAAATGGTGAACGGTCAGGTTAAATTAGCTTTGGCTTGACGTGGTGGCTACTGGCCCTAGTGAAATTTGTTGAGCATAAAGATTGAGGGAAAAGCCGTGCTAGTTAACCTGAGCTGCGGATAATTAATGCCTTTCTAGCAGCCAGTTTTAGCGCTAACTGCGTTGAATTCACTTCCAATAGCCAGCTATTGGAAGTGAATTCGCCTTGCCTACAGGATGTAGGTACCTTAGCGAGAGCAGGACGCGGAAGCGGTGTTTCCCTAAAACTCTCTGGCTAGATAAGGAGAAAACTAAGTTGTGCTTTAGCAACAATGAGTTGGAACATTCCTTATCCAAACCTCAGGTTAGTTAGCTACACGGCTTAAATATGTACAAAATAAGTCTATTTTGGTCAACAGTTACTTTGCTCAGCTAACAGTGATGGTTGGATCCCATTGATAATATCCTAAAAGCGACTGGCTTTGACCATCTGAACTAAGCGTATATAACGCAAACTGAACTTGAAAGTTTTCAGTGCCTGAGTTTCGCACCTTAGAATCCAGCGTCATAAAGTTTGTGCTTACATGCGCCGCTGGTAAACCATTATTGTTGCCGGAATTAACATTTGGAACTGCTGCTTCAGTGCGATTTACGCTGTTAGTCACAAACGTGTTAAATACCTGAGTACCACCAAATTGTTTGATCCCGTAGATAATCACTGCATCATCGGCGTTGCCGTAAATCGACGTGCCGCTAAAGGAAACATTGTCCCCAGCGTTTGCTCTAAAGTTTAGTACCGCGGTACCTTGTCCACTAACAATACCTCTGGGATCTGAAGCAATCATAAACTCACTGTTATGATCTATAGGTGTGGGATTATTTTGGTCTTGGCTTGGGTGGGGATAATGCGCTTTCACGTACTCTGTATCAATAACAATGAGCACATTAATGCTTTCTGAAGATGCTTCTAATGTTGACATGACATTCCTCTCCTATCGGATGAAATTTACAAGAAATTAGTGATCCCTCTCTTGTGGCGTCCTGCACATTCACCATATGATCGAATCACTTTCGTTCATTTAAGTCAAAATGGATTTACCGGCTAGAATTTTTATCCTAGCCACCATTTCGCTTATAAACATAGGCGTGATAATGCTAGATTTGAATTACACGGCATTACACTTTTATAAACAAAATGGCTTATTTTTTTAATGTGGTTGGAGGTGGCGGTTACTAACTTTTTGAAAGGCGGTAGTTTTTCTGGTCTAAGTATTGCGAAGACGAAAAATATCTTTACCAGTTCTGGAAATGTATTGGCACCGAGGTGAAGTGAGTTTAAACTAACAGACGCAACAAAACATTTTACGATCACGCCCATGTATCTAGATTCTCACCTTTATGTTCTTCGTGCGATTTTTCTTCTTCGTCTTTCTCATCATCGTCCTCTTTAGTTTTTTTATGTTCAGCAGTCTGATGTCTAAGCTCGACATCGGTTTTTTGATCTTTTTTAACCTTTTCAATTTTATAATGCTGTACACCAGCAACGTGAAATGCTGATTTATGTGCGACATCGAGTCTTACAATTGGACCTAAAAAAGGTTTAAATGCGTCCATACATCCCTCCTCTAACCTACTGGTGAACTTACTTATTATCGACCGTTATATGCTATTCTTTAATTTGCATTAAAAAATGGTTGCCAAAGAGAAGATTATTATGTTTATCTATAAATGAACTTTTTAAACAGCAGATATATTACAAAGGTAACATTATGCTAAACACACTGACAGCACTTCATCACCATCATCATCACACGGGATAACCTGTCAGTTATTTCGCTGGTGGGTTATTCCTTAAAGGAACCTCCGGCGAAACATAAAGTATAGTCAAAGTTTATTTCGCCCCGAGGTTCCGCCTCGGGGTTTTTCGTTTATAGAATTAGGAAATAAATAATGAGCAACAGTAACCGTTTAAGAATTGCAATCCAAAAATCAGGCCGCCTTTCAAAAGATTGCCAAGCTTTACTCAAGCAACTTGGCGTAAAGCTAAACCTGCGTGAACAGCGCTTAATTGCACACTCGACTAACATGCCTATTGACGTACTGAGAGTACGTGATGACGATATTCCTGGTTTAGTGATGGACGGGGTTTGTGACCTCGGTATTGTAGGTGAAAATGTTCTAGAAGAGGCGCAAGCTGAGCGCCTTCGTAACGAGCAGTGTGCTGAGGTAAACAAGCTGGCTAAGTTAGACTTTGGGTTTTGTCGTTTAGCGTTAGCTTGGCCGCAAGAACTTGGGCAACAAGATAAAGCTTGGTTTAACGGTAAGCGTATTGCAACCACCTACCCTGAAATATTAAAACAGTACCTTAAGCGTGAAAATATCGACGCGAGTGTCGTAATGTTAACAGGCTCTGTAGAGGTGGCACCGCGCGCAGGACTTGCTGACGCTATCTGCGATTTAGTATCAACCGGTGCAACCCTTGAAGCCAACGGACTGATGCAAGGCGATACCATCTTAGAATCTAACGCCTGTCTTATCCAAAATGCTGCGCTTACTGATCAAAGCAAACTTGCACTTATCGATAAACTCATGCCGCGCCTAAAGGGGGTAAAACAGGCAAAAGAAAGCAAATACATCATGATGCATGCACCAAAGAATAAGCTAGATGAAGTTTGCGCACTGTTACCTGGCACGGGTCAACCTACTTTGCTTGCACTAGCCGGAAGCGACGAATATGTTGCACTTCACATGGTTAGCTCTGAGACGCTATTTTGGGAGACCATGGAAGAGTTAAAGGCGCTTGGTGCAAACTCTATTCTAGTTATGCCAATAGAAAAGATGATGGAGTAATAGCATGTTTGATTGGCAGTCAGCTACGAGTGTTCAGCGAGCCGAATGCTTAAGTCGCCCAGCGGTGAAAGTAGGTGATAAAGTAAAGGCGGCGGTTGAGAGTATTATCGATAATGTTGCGAAAAATGGTGATAAAGCTCTGCTTGGCTACGCTGAGCAGTTTGATGCTCGTATCAGCCCAAGAATAAGAGTATCAGATTCAGAAATCATACAAAGTGAGTTTGCTTTAGAATCTGATCTGAAAAACGCCATTGATCAGGCATACAGCAACATCAAAAGGTTTCACCAGTTGCAAACTCCTCAAAGTAAGCAGATTGAGACTCAACCGGGTGTTATTTGTGAACTTAGATTTCAAGCGATCGAAGCGGTTGGGTTATATGTGCCAGGTGGAAGCGCGCCGCTGCCTTCTTCCGTATTAATGCAAGGTGTTTGTGCGCAGCTAAGCGGCGCGAAAACAATTGTATTAGCAACCCCAGTCAAAGGTGATAGTCAGATAAACCCTGCGATTTTATACGCGGCTAAACTCTGTGGCGTTACTGATATTATTGAATGTGGTGGTGCAGGTGCAATTGCCGCGATGGCATTAGGCACAGATAGTGTGCCCAAAGTGAACAAGATATTTGGCCCAGGTAATAGTTTTGTCACCATGGCAAAACAGCTGCTTTGTCAATCAGTACCTGGATTGGCAATTGATATGCCTGCGGGTCCGTCCGAGGTGTTAGTGATTGCTGATAAGGGCGCGAACCCTGAATTTATTGCCGCAGATCTGCTTTCTCAAGCAGAACATGGTGAGGACTCTCAAGTTATTTTGTTAGCGACTGAGGCTCAGTTAATTAAGGACACCGAAGTTGCGATCGAACGCCAATTAAGAGTCCTTAGTCGCGCTGATATCGCCAGAGCCGCACTTAAAAATAGCACGCTGATTTTAGTCGAGAGTGTTGAGCAAGCGTTTGAAATATCGGCAGAGTATGGGCCTGAACACCTTATCTTACAGATTAGGGAGGCTGAGCGCTTCTTACCACTTGTGAAAAATGCAGGTTCAGTGTTTGTCGGAGACTATACGCCAGAGTCTGCGGGTGATTATGCGTCTGGTACCAATCACGTATTGCCAACCTATGGTTATTCAAAAACCTACTCAAGTTTAAATTTGATGGATTTTTACAAGGCTTACACTGTACAAACCATAACCAAGGAAGGTCTGCGTGGTTTGAGTTCCGCCATTCTACCTTTAGCTCAAGCTGAAGGGTTAGACGCACACGCAAATGCCGTTAAAGTAAGGCTGGAGAATAATAATGACTAATATTGCACTACCCGAAAATATAGAAAAGTTGAAAGCCTACAGCTCTGCAAAAAGTGAAAAACTGACAGGGAACACATGGCTAAACGCCAACGAAAGTCCTTACACTCGTTTACTTGAAATGCGTTTTGATAACTTAAATCGTTACCCTGATCCACAACCAGAAGCTGTGATCGAGGGTTATGCACGCTACGCACAAGTTGAACAAAGTAATGTATTGATGACTCGTGGTGCCGATGAAGGGATCGAGCTTTTGGTAAGAACTTACTGTGAGCCAAGTAAAGACAGTATTGCGATTTTTACGCCAACATACGGTATGTACAAAGTCACGGCGGATACACATAACATCGCCATTAACGAATTAAGTCAAGAGCAGCTTGCCAATGAGGACACGGATGCACTACTCCCTGCAATTGGTGAAGCTAAACTCGTATTTGTGTGTAATCCAAACAACCCTACAGGAGCATTACAACCAATACGCAAAGTTGCGGCTCTTGCTGATAAGCTTAAAGGCCGTGCGATTGTCGTCGTTGATGAAGCGTATATTGAGTTTTGTGAAGATAAGAGTTGCGTAGAGCTTATCAAAACATTTCCTAATGTCGTTGTACTACGCACGTTATCTAAAGCGTTCGCACTAGCAGGGCTTCGTGTGGGTTTTATGTTAGCAAGTGAAACGCTATTAGCGCCGATCAGAAAAGTTATCGCACCCTACCCTGTTTCAACGGTAGTAGCGCAAATTGCAGCAACTGCACTAACGTCTGATGCGCTAACGCAGATGCGCCGTCAAGTCTCTATTTTGAACCTAGCAAAAAAGAAGCTTATACAATGGCTACAAAACAGCGAGTTCGTAAACGCAATACTATGCGGCGAAGGCAACTTTGTTACTTTGCAGCTAACCGACAAGCAATTTGTACAGCAAGCGATGCGCCAAGGCTTAATAATGCGTCCATTTGTGCTGTTTGGCGAGGACAATTGGTTGCGGATCTCCATCGGCAACGAACAAGAACTAAAACAAGTAGAAACCTGGCTGAAACAATGCCAAGTCACTGAGGAAGTATCATGAGCGCCCCATATTTATTCATAGACCGTGACGGCACCATTATTGAAGAGCCAATGATTGACAAACAAGTCGACAGCCTTGAAAAGCTGGCATTGTTGCCGAACGTGATCCCAGCGCTGCTATCGCTGCAAGCTTTTGGCTACAAACTGGTGATGGTATCTAATCAAGATGGCCTTGGGACTGAGAGCTTCCCCACAGCAGATTTTGATGCGCCTCAAGATAAAATGATGCAAATTCTAACTAGTCAAGGGATCCGTTTTGAAGAGGTGTTGATATGCCCTCACTTTGATGAGGATAACTGTCAATGTCGTAAACCTAAAACTGGGTTACTCACGGAGTTAATGCGCTCTGGTAAAGTGGATTTGAGCAAGTCATTTGTTATTGGTGATAGACAAACCGATATTCAGCTAGCTGAAAATCTGTGTATCGAAGGTATTCTCTATGACAATAACTGGCCTGCGATTGTAACGCAATTAACCACATTAAATCGCAGTGCACAAATTGTCAGAAATACCAAAGAAACTCAGATCTCGGTAGCGATAAATTTAGATCAACAAGCCAATGGCGAGATTTCAACGGGTCTTGGATTCTTTGACCATATGTTAGATCAAATAAGAACTCACGCTAATCTGGGCCTATATATTCAAGCCAAAGGGGATTTGCACATAGATGAGCACCACTTAGTAGAAGATATAGGTATTGCCCTTGGTCAAGCATTCAGAACTGCGCTTGGCACCAAGTCACAAATCGCTCGCTATGGCTTTGCATTGCCTATGGATGAGTGTAAGGCAGAATGCCAACTAGATTTGTCTGGACGCGCTTCTTTTTTACTGAATGCCAACTTCACCAGAGATAAAGTCGGTGATTTGGATGTTCAAATGGTTGAACACTTTTTCAAGTCTTTTGCAGATAATGCGGCGGTAAGCTTAATCTTGAGTGTAAGTGAAGGCAACGCACACCACCAGGTTGAGGGCTTATTTAAGGCATTCTCACGAGCTATACGTATGGCAATTACAACGGATGCGTCGCAGCAAACGGCAAGTTCGAAGGGGTGTTTATGATTGCAATTATTAATACCGGTTGTGCCAACATTAACTCTGTGCGCTTTGCATTTGAGCGCCTTGGTGTCACACCGGAAGTGATCACCACACCGGAGAAATTATCTGAGTTTGAACGCGCTATTCTACCCGGTGTAGGCCACGCCAATGTGGCAATGAAGCGGTTAAATGAACAAGGCTGGACGAAGGCAATAGCTGACTATCAGAGGCCTTTGATGGGTATTTGCTTAGGGATGCAGCTGCTTTGTGAATCGACTGAAGAAGGCAACGTAGCTTGCCTAGGTCGCATTCCGGGTAAGGTTGAGTTATTGGAGACCAATGATTTAACAGCGCCGCATATGGGTTGGAATAATCTTCGTGTGGTGAAGTCTCACGCGCTCACTGCAGGACTCAGCGAACAAGACCAAGTGTACTTTGTGCACAGTTTTGCGCATACCATCAATCAATCGACATTGGTTTCGGGTGAGTACGGTCAAGCGTTTTCTGCGATTGTTGCAAACGACAATTATGCCGGCATGCAGTTTCACCCAGAGCGCAGTGGCAGAGTCGGTGCACAGCTTTTACAAAACTTTATTAATTGGCAAATTTAAAAGGACGAACAATGATTATTCCCGCTTTAGATGTATTAGAGAACAATATTGTTCGTTTGTATCAAGGCAAATATGAAACCGCACAGTTTTATCCATTTGATTTAGCAGAACGTCTGCTTGAGTATCAAAATGCTGGCGCAACCAAGCTACATTTAGTGGATCTGGAAGGGGCGCGTGATCCGAACAAAAAGCAATGGCGTACCATCCAAGCCGCGACTCGAGCGTTGTCTGTTCCGTTTCAAATAGGGGGCGGTATTCGCAGTATTGATGATGTAAAGCAGTGGCTTGAAGCTGGTGCCGCTCAGGTCGTAATTGGTTCGATGGCGGTAGAAAAGCAGCAGGAAGTTGCTACTTGGATAAAAGAGTTTGGTGCTGATAGATTTGTTATTGCACTGGATGTTAATAGAACTGAAAGTGGTTGGTCTCCTGCTACTCACGGCTGGCTTAACGATGCAAAAACTGACTTGTTTGCATTATTAGATTTTTATGTTGAGCAAGGGGTAGTAGGTTTTTTATGTACGGACATCAGTAAGGACGGCACTATGGCAGGCCCTTCTTTTTCTTTATATGACGATATTACCAAGCACAATAGCATAATTAAAGTTCAGGCTTCTGGAGGCGTAAGCTCACTGGGTGATATTGCCCGTCTTGCCAAACAACAAGTGGGTGGAGTGATACTTGGGAAATCACTGCTTGAGGGTGTATTTAGCGTTGAGGAGGCACTGGCATGTTATCAAAACGCATAATTCCTTGTTTAGATGTAAAAGACGGCCAAGTTGTTAAGGGCGTAAAATTTCAAGGTCATGAAGTAGTTGGGGATATTCTTGAACTTGCGGAGCGTTATAGCGCCGCAGGTGCTGATGAATTGGTGTTTTACGAAATCAGCGCCAGTGTGGAAAAGCGTTTATTAGACGTAAATTGGGTCGCTGAGATTGCCAGGCATATCGAGATTCCATTTTGTGTTGCTGGTGGAATTAAGTCGGTGGCGGACGCCGCTCGGGTGCTTGAGCAAGGAGCAGATAAAATTTCTATTAACAGCCCTGCGATTGCGCGTCCTGAACTTATTAAAGAGTTACATGACGAATTTGGCAAACAATGTGTAGTCGTTGGTATAGACAGTTTCTATGATAAGCAAACCCAAGAGTATTTAGTGTACCAGTTAACAGGCGATCCGAACGCCGCAAGTCGGACTCGATACAAAACCCAAGAATGGGTGAAACAAGTACAAGCGCTCGGAGCGGGAGAAATTGTACTCAACTGTATGAACCAAGATGGTGTGCGTAATGGTTATGATATAGAGCAGCTCAGCGCAATCAGAGAATTGTGCAAAGTGCCGCTTATCGCCTCTGGCGGTGCAGGCAGCATGCAGGACTTTGTTGATGTGTTTACACAAACGAATGTTGATGGAGCTTTGGCGGCAAGTGTATTTCACAAAGGTGTAATCGAAATTCCTAAGCTCAAGCAGTTTTTAATAAATAATGATGTGGCAGCACGACAATGATAATTAATAAACAAAACATGGCAGAAGTGGATTTCGAAAAATCCGAACTTATACCAGCAATAGTGCAAGATGCGTTGACAGGCGTAGTATTAATGCAGGGCTTTATGAATAGAGATGCCCTTGAGGTTACATTAGACAAACGGCTTGTTACTTTTTATTCGCGCTCCAAATCACGCCTGTGGACAAAAGGTGAAACGTCAAACAATGTTTTAGAGTTGGTAGAAGTACACACAGATTGTGATAAAGACAGTTTACTGATCTACGCCACCGCGCAAGGTCCAACTTGCCATTTAGGTAGCGAAAGCTGCTTCGCAGACACCATGCCACAGCTTGCATTTTTAGGAAAGCTTGAGCGTGTAATTGCACAAAGAAAAAATGCCTCACCGGAGAGCAGTTACACCGCCTCTTTATTTGCAAAAGATTTGAGCCGCAGCTGCCAAAAAGTTGGAGAAGAAGGAGTTGAGGTTGCGCTGGCTGCGATGAAAAATGACAATGAAGAGCTGCTTAATGAGTCTGCTGATCTTCTTTATCACCTTATTGTGCTGTTGCAGCGACAAGGCTTAACTCTGAGTGAGGTGGTTAATACCCTCGAACTTAGACACAAGTAACGGTTGAACCGAGTTGTTTGCAGGTTGCAGATAACCATCTGTAACCTGCAAACTGATAATTGTAATATAGAGCAATACCAGCTCAGTTTAACTGCCCTACACTTTTTGTGACTTTACAATTATGCGCTGGTATTTTAATCGTTTAGGGTTAAAGCTGCTACGGTAAAAAGCATGGATTTGAAGATGAAAAAAATAACATTGGCTTTATTGTTATTAGGTGTGCTAACTACTGGTTGTTCAACACTTTCGGCAGATCAACAGGCTACAGTGAACGGAATGTCGATCTGTGAAAAGTACACTTCGCTAGTTGACCTCTCTTCAGGCAGGCTTTCAGTATTAAAAGGTTTGCAAGTGGGCGCAGAACTAGTTAAGGCATGGAATGGGGATGTTAAGTCACACCTCGTTGGTAATTCATGTAAGATAATCGAATATAGATCAACACCCACTCAGTTTAACTGAACTACACTTTTCGTGACTTTACAATTATACGGTAGTATTTTAATCGTCTACGGTTAAAACTGTTATGGTAAAAAGCATGGATTTAAAGATGAAAATAAAAACATTGGCTTTATTGTTACTTGGTGTGCTAACAACGGGTTGTTCAACGCTTTCACCAGATCAACAGGCAAAAGTTAACGATATGTCGAGCTGTGAAAAACTCACGACGCTAGTTGACGCTTCTTCAAGTGGGTTTTCAGTGTTAAAAGGCGTACAGGTAGGCGCAAAACTAATTAAGACATGGCAAGCCAAGGCACATCTCGTTGGTAACTCTTGTCAGATAATCGAAAGCAGTAAAGGAAAGACAATATATACTTGCCAAGAACAGTTTGAGGACTACCAAAGTGCAGTTAAAATTCATCAATATGCGCAAAGCATGGTGACACAGTGCTTGGGTAGCAATTGGATGGTATCTTCTCAAGAGAATGGTGAAGTTTTACATACCGACATCACCTCAGCATCAACAACAAGTGCGATAAGTATTGCTTTGGGTAAAGGTCTAGATAAGCAGTCCCCATGGGTTGTGAGTTTAGAAATAAGCGACAAATAATTTCTGTAATAACCCCCATTTTTTATGTTGATACCTGGTTGGGGCTTTCATTGTACCTAATACGTTGATATTTTGATGTGATATAGGCCTTATCGCTCGCTAGTTTAAGCCAGTCTGTCATTGTGTTGTCATACAAGCGCAGCACACTTTGTGTAAGTCAATCAAACACTATCAGCTTACACATGACAGACTTGAATATCTTTCTCATCAATTTAGATTCTAGTAAAGACCGTTTAAAAGAGTCCGCTCGTCAATTTGATAAATTTAACCTCTCTTTTGAGCGGATCAGCGCCGTAGATGGTGCTTCAATAAGCAATCAAGAGCTGGAAACTCATTACAGTAGGGAAAAAAATGCTCGCCAGTATTACCGTGCGCTTACCGTAGGTGAAATAGGTTGTTACATGAGCCACCTTAAAGTGCTGGAAGAAATTGTCGCTAGGCAGCTTCCTTATGCTTTTGTGTTTGAGGATGACTTTCAATTACAGGCTGACTTAAGAGAAATCGATAGCAAAGTATCAGCTTTGCCTTTTGATTGGGATATGATCAAGCTGTATCAGTCGCAAAAAAATCGTCGAACCGCCATTGCCACCCACCGAATAGACGGCGATCTTTCTTTGGTGATCCCCAATAAAGTCCCCGCTGGAACCGTAGCACAACTTATTAGTTTTGAGGGGGCTAAAAAAATACTTGCGCATGCACGCCCATTTGGCAGACCAATTGATATTGACTATCAACACTTTTGGGAAAAGCAAGTGAGTGTTTTATTAGCCTTTCCTTGCCCCGTTAACCATGGCGAAATATTTGACAGTACAGTAGGCCGTGAGTTTTTAAGTCGTAACGAAAAAGGTAACTTTTGGCTAAAACAGCGACTTCAAATTAATAAGTTTTTTAACAATAAGTCCAACCGAAAGTTAATACAAAAACAGTATCAACCGTATTTTTAATTTATTGACTCCAAAACTCACGGTATAGCTTTTATACAAAGGTCATAATATGGAAAAAATAAGTATTAAAAGTGTAACTTTTGAGAAGACATCTGAGTGAGATGTGCTAGTATCTAAGATTATTGCAATAAGTTTAACTTTTTGCTTAAACCGTTAATAATAACAACGTTGAGGGAGCACAGACGTGTCTATAGAAATCAACTTTGAACTCTCTGATTCAGATCTTGAACACTTCCGTGGAATGATGAAAGCCGCAATTGAAAAAAGTGGTGATGTAAGTGATGCTGAAATTATTTCAAAAGCACGCGATTTAGTCGCAACGATGGAAAAATCTAACCTTCCCGAGTTTGTGAGTACTCGTCTTATTTCATTACAGACGTTAATTGACGCTGTATTGGATGAAGAATGGCAAATGCCTGAAGATGAAAAACGTGAGATTATGGCGTCGCTAGCCTACTTCAGCGAACCTGAAGATATGGTGCCAGACCATATTCCGGTATTAGGTTATGTTGACGATGCAATTATGATTGAACTTGTGCTACAAGAATTATCTCTTGATTTAAAAGCGTATCGTGAGTTTTGTGGATTCCGTGCAACGGAGGAAGCAAGACGGGGCGATGCTGCAAAGGTTGACCGTGAAAGTTGGTTAGCTGGCACTCGTTCTCAGATCCGTTCTTCTATGCGTAGAGGTCGTTCAAAGAATCGCTCTCGATTCTTCTCTCGCATCATGTAGTAGAAGCCTAGTATTTTTTACTGAGGTAGAAATTATAAAGGGCTGATAACTATCAGCCCTTTTTGCTGTTAGCTATTTTTTCTCATTAGGGTGTGCGACGCCCATCCAAGCTTTGTATAGCATGGCTTGTTGTGCTGATGGCGTTTCAGTGAAGGTGATTTTTTTAGGCTTGTCGTAACCACGGTTTAGTGTCAACTCTGTAGTCATTAATTTATCCCTACGAATAAAATCAACTTTCACCGTTTGTTCAGGTACAAAATGCGCTAAGCTTGCCGACAAACTATCCCTCACATGGTGCTTATCAAAGGCAACGATTAGATCTCCAGCAGTAAGTCCGGCTCGCCAAGCGTTACCATCTCGAGCTACATGAAGTAGCTTCAGAAGTTCACCTTGTTGTTTTGCTTTTCCTTCAAAGTTAGCTATCACACTGGCTGATTTGGGATGCTTATATTCTAATCCCACTTTGTCGAATAACGCATTAAAGTCCATGTTCGCTGGTTTATCCACATGGTTTGCCCACCAAGCGTGATAATCTCGTCCAGTCAATTGTTTTAAAATGCGTTTGACGTCTTCACTTGTAAAGCTATTAGGTAATTTATGTTGTTTATATAGCTGGCTGTGTACGTCACGGTAACTTATTTTTCCATTTGATTTCTCAAGTAGGTCGATGTCCAGCGCCATCGAGACTAATGCCCCCTCTGAATAGATGTTGGTGCTATAGTTACTACCATGATCGCCACCTTGATTTATCCATTTATCAAAGCTGCTTGCGGCAACAGATTGCACCTGACGCCCCGGGGTGTCAAGATGACGGTTAACGCGCTTGGTAAGCATGTTGAGATATTCATCATTAGTGGTTATTCCTGCGCTAAGTAACAAATAGTCTTCAAAATAGCTTGTCGAACCTTCAGCTAACCACAACAGATCAGTATAATTTGGAGCAACATAATCATACGGAACCATACCTGCAGGACGGTAATTTTTAACATTCCAAGTGTGAATAAATTCGTGCGCTGCGGTTGAAATAAAGCCGATATAATCATCACGGTCTTTAAAGCTATCTCTGTGCCTTTGTATAATGGTCGAATTTAGGTGCTCCGTGGCACCACGAGCGCCACTCGTTGCATGAACCATAAATACGTAGCGCTCATAAGGGTAGTCATGCCATATAAGAGTGCCGGTTTTGACCAGTTTTTTCAGATCTGTCAGCATCAGATCAACGTCGTAATTCCCCTCCCCCCAAATCACCAATTCGTACTGACGACCATCTACTTGAAATTTATGTAGTTGGTTAATGCCGGTTTCAATCGGAGAATCAAGTAAAATGTCATAATTATCAGCTTTAAAGCTGTGTTTGGAATCGGCAAAGTTCATGCCAGAGACTGAACGCCAGTCCGTTGGTACGTCTAAGTCTATTTTTATGGGTTCTGCTCTAAAAGACTCGCTGAACATAAGGAACCCGGAGGCATCAATAAACGCATGGGTGTCATCAATATGCCTCGCCCGGAGACCAAGTTCATTGGCATATACTTGGTATTGTACTTTCAGTTCTGTCGGCTCAGATAGATGTACTCGCCACGTGTTTTTATCCGTTTTCTCCCACTTTAGAGCCTTTCCATCGTGTCCTTCTGCGGCAAAGAAACGAATGCCGTTAGCCAAATTCAATATCTCATAGCGCCCGGTGCGCCAGTCCGGAAGCTGCACATCTATACTGGTTTGTGTTGAATGCGGGAATGTCACTTCGACATCAGCTAAGTGATGCTGCGGCTGCGTGATGGTGACTTGATAGTTGACGTCGGCGTGAGCGTGTAATGCGGTAATACAAGCAAGTACTATTAGGCTTTTTTTCATCGTATTAAATGTCAGTTATGAATACGATTAATCTATCAAATCAAGACCTTCTAGGCGAAGTAATATCGACGAGTGAACAGCAAAGTCGGACATGTTACAGCCATAAATTTATGCGCATATTGGCTAAATTTGTTGTAGACTAAGTATCTAAGAGATCAAATCATAACTGGAAATCTGTGACTGATAACGCCGTAATGCTCGAGCAAAAGTTAAAACAAGCCATTGAAGCAAGAAAGACGCTTGAGGACGCAAGAAAACAACAAGTAGAGCTATTAACTCAGTTTGCTGCAAAGCTTTCTCTTGCCTGTAAGGGGCAGGATGTTTCTCTGGACAATCAGCTAGCTAAGTTTCGTATCGCACTCAATAAAGGTGTTGACTTTGAACAGCTTGCTCCCTTTATTGACGGTATATCGGAACCATTAAAAGCGCAGGAAGCCATAAACTCTACGAATCAAAAGGCGTTACAAGCTTCAATCCGCCACAGTGGTAAACTCTTGCAAAAGCTCAAAGGTGTACCAAATGAGTCACGCCGAAAACTGAGGCACTTATTAGACGTTGAATTACAGGACATCAGTTCTACGAACGCATATCTTCCAGCACTAGAGACCTTGGTCTCAATTTATCAAACTGTGTTACAGGCAAAAACAGAAGTCAATGATGTTGCCGCAGGGAGCAGTCAGCCTCAACTCGCGGCAGAGTTGCAAGCGCTAATCAACGAACTTATTTTTGAAGACGATGCTGTCGACAAAGTAAAAGAGATCAGAGAGGGAGTCGCTCAGGATGACACCTTAGACAACCTATACAGCGCAGCAACCGAAATAATTAGAATTATTGCTCAGACCATTGCTCGAGAGCGGCAATCTGCGCAGGGCTTTTTAGTTTCATTAAATCAGACTTTAGAAGAGTTGCACCGTTCTATTGTTGAAACAACAGCTCGGTCTAAATCAGCATCACAAGAATTAAAGTCTTTGAACAGTAAGATTGAGCTAAAAATTCAAAATCTCAATGAGCAAACTCAAAATGCAAGTTCTATTACTGCACTAAAGGCGCTAGTTGATAATGAGCTCAAGTTATTAAGCGCAGATTTAATAGCTAGAGAAAAGCTGGAAAAAAATGAGCGAGATGCACTTCTTGATTCATTCGATGCAATTAATAATCGTATTAATATGCTCGAAGCGAAAGTGTCGAGTTATCAAAAGCGGCTGAGTGAGCAAAAATTTAAAAGTTTACTCGATAGCCTTACTAAGTTGCCGAACCGCGCTGCATTTGATGAGCGTTTGACCCATGAAATGCACTTGTTTGAAGTCAATGACACCGAAGTTACGCTCGTTGTGATTGATGTTGATCATTTTAAATCTATCAATGACAAATATGGACATAGTGCTGGCGATAAAACCTTGCAAGTGATAGCCAGAGCCTTGAAAAAATCGATCCGTAAAAGCGATTTTATTGCTCGTTATGGTGGTGAGGAATTTGTCTTATTGATGCCTGGAATGCCCGTTAGCCAGGCACAAAAACCGCTAGAAAAGGTAAGGCAAGTTGTAAAATCTATTCCGTTTAAATTCAAAGAAAAGCAAGTTGAAATTACAATTTCTCTCGGTGCAACACAGTTTAAAAAAGGAGACACGACTTTGAGTGCCTTCGATAGAGCTGATGCTGCACTATATGACGCGAAAAATAGTGGCCGTGATAGATTGTGCTTCAAATAACACAAATCTTTGGGCTGTTGAAAGGAAATGGTGGTGCGATTAAATATGGATAATTTGTAAGAAGTTGGCACTACCCTATTCGCACAACAAAAAGGAGTAAGCCTATGCAAATAGAGCTAAACCCAACAGGGGTTCTTAACTTATTATCAAAATTAGAAGTTGACTTGCTACAGCAGTCTACCACCAGTGAAAGATATAGGCTTTTTAGAAACTGTGCATTAGCTGTACTTAACGTTGGCAGTCATACTGACTCTAGCTCTGAAATTTATGATAAATATGAAGATTTTGATATTCAACTGCTTGCTCGAGAACGTGGTATCAAAATTGCGCTGAATAACCCTCCAGAGTCAGCTTTTGTTGATGGCAAGATTATTACTGGCATTCATGAACATATCTTTTCAGTAATCAGGGACATTCTGTTCATCTGTCAAAAATATCATGGTGAAAATAAAACCCCGGTTGAAATCACACACATGGTGTTCGATATGCTCAGAAACGCAGATGCGTTAGAGGTGAACAAAGATCCTAATTTGATTGTGTGCTGGGGAGGCCATTCCATCAATGAAGTTGAGTATAAATACACCAAAGAGGTCGGCTATCAGTTGGGGCTTCGCGGGTTAAATATTTGTACCGGTTGTGGGCCTGGTGCGATGAAAGGACCAATGAAAGGTGCAACGATTGGTCATGCTAAACAGCGTGTCTCAAGTAATCGTTATCTTGGCCTAACAGAGCCGAGCATCATTGCAGCAGAGCCTCCTAACCCGATAGTGAATGAATTAGTTATTTTGCCGGATATCGAGAAACGCCTTGAAGCTTTTGTCCGCGTTGCACATGGCATTATCATTTTTCCTGGTGGTGCTGGAACCGCAGAGGAGCTACTGTACCTGCTTGGGATCTTACTGCACCCTGATAATGAGAAGCAGTGTCTTCCGGTTATATTAACAGGTCCAAAAGAGTCAGCTGCCTACTTTGAGGAACTTAGCACGTTTGTTGAAAAAACCTTGGGTAAGGAAGCATTGTCTAAGTTTGAGATTATTGTAGATGATCCGGAGCTAGTGGCTAAAAAGCTTAAAGCATCGATGGTAACCGTTCGCGAATATCGTAAATCACAAGGTGATGCGTACTATTTCAACTGGACGCTTAAAATTGAGAATGACTTTCAGCACCCTTTTGCGCCAACACATGAAAATATGTCCGCGCTAGACCTGCATCTAGCACAGCCAAAACAGCAGCTTGCCGCTAATTTGCGGCGTGCATTTTCTGGTATTGTTGCGGGTAATGTTAAAGATGAAGGGATAACTGCAATCAAGCAACATGGACCTTATGAGTTAACTGGAGATAAGTCTCTTATGGCCGATATGGATAAACTGCTGGGGGCGTTTGTTGTTCAAGGGCGAATGAAATTGCCGGGAAGCAAGTATATACCTTGTTATAAAATTAAAGCTTAAATTGAATGAAAAATTTGTTGTTAATTGATGCGCTTAACTTGATTAGGCGCATTTATGCTGTTAACGAACCAAAGCACAGCGAACATCAACAGGCGCACATTACAGCCTGTTGTCAAAGGGTAGAGCAAGCCGCAAGAAGCTTGCTTAAGAAATCAGCCGCGACCCATGCCGTGGCTGTATTTGATGGCGACAAAAGCTGGCGCTATCACTTTTACTCAAAATATAAAGAAAACCGACAGCCCATGCCCGAGTCGCTAAGCAGCAATCTCGACAGATTCGCCACTGCATTTACTAATACAGGTATTAAGTGTTTCAATCCGGTACATGATGAAGCCGACGACATTATCGCTACATTAGCAACGAAGGCGGCAAAAGCAAATGTCTCCGCGATTATTGTTTCCACAGATAAAGGCTTCCTCCCCTTAATTAGTGAGGAAATTGCTATTTATGATTACTTTAAAAAGTCAACAATCTCTCTTGAAGACATTAAAAGCCGATTTTCAGTTACACAAAACAAGCTTGAAATCTTCTGGGCGTTGAGTGGTGACAAAACCAATAATATTCCTGGAGTGACTGGGGTTGGAGTGAAAACAGCGCAGGAGCTATTAGCAAAGCACAGTCGTCTTGATGATATGCTTATAGATGATGAGATAAAGCCCGCTGTTAAAGCCAAGCTTGAAGCAGGTGTTGAAAACTATATTACTAGTCTGGCATTGGTCACGTTAAGAAAAGATATCGAGATAGGGTTTAGTCTTAAAGATATTAGAGTTGGATAGTAATATAAATATAAATAGAAATATAAATTGTGCAGCTAGGTGGCGTAAAGGAGCCATTTTGAGCAAAGGCCAGCGTGCAAAATATTGCTACATCACTGTGTCGTTTTGCATTCTTTCTCAAGCGTTAGGTATTTCTTAAGACCTTTGATATATTAGCTAAAGATTAAGATGTTTTTCTTTATAAATTATTGTTTTTAAAGAAAACCTTGCATTTATTATTGTTTAACCTGAAATTTGGATAAAGAATATTCTAACTCATTGTTGCTAAAGCACAGTTTTGTTTTTTCACTTGTCTAGTGAGAGAGTTTTTGCGAAACATCGCTTCCGCGTCCTGCTCTCGCTAAGGCTCCTACATGTTGTAGGTAAGAAGAATTTAAGCGCCAGTAGCTGGCTATTGGAAATGAATTCAACGCAGTTAGCGTGAAAACTGGCTGCTAGAAAGGCATAAATTATCCGAACATCATGTTGTTTAGTTAGTCTGTACTGAGCAGATTATCTGTTAAGACGAAACGGCATGTTAATATCTTAATCTCTGTACGTAGCGTATGTTGGTGATTATACATTTTTGTTGAGCAGTTAGATGATTAGAAAGATTTTACAGTACATATTTCTAGGCCTTGCGGTATACGTTTCTGTGGTCTTTCTTGTTATTAACTACTACAAAGATGATCCTCAGGCAATGATATGGCAAGACAGAGAGGCTTTTAATAATCGCTTTATCGGGAATTTAAGTCTAGAACAACCCGTGAATATTGATGTTGTGTTGGATACACTCGGTAGTCCTGATTTAACCTATGTGAAGAAAAGAGCAGATAACACTGTCGTGCAAATTGTTTTTTATCGGACTCAGCTGGTTAAACCTGATGGTATCACCACCGAAGATGAATGTACCGGTTTACTGTTTGAAAATGGTGTTTTGACGCTTTGGGGCCCAGGTGCCAGAGTGACCTTTGATAAAGTGTAGAGTTAATGGAATCTAGGATCGTAACAAGTAAAACGCTATTTGCTTTGACACAAGGAACTCATAAAGTATTACGGCTTTACTACCAAAAGGAGCGTTGGTCGTCGATATACCCTACTCTGGTAAAGCTGGCACAACTATATATGGACTGCTATGAACATTCACCTAGTAGCATGCACGCTCAGCTTGGATTATATTCTCAAAACTTAGGCTACAACACTAACCTTGTAATTAATCAAAATGTGCTAATTTGTATGGCTTGTCACAGTTTGCGCTATTCAAGAGCAATCACTGAGGAACTATTACTTGCCAGTTTTGCCGATTATTTATGTGTGGCGCGAGAAAGTGATCAATTAGCTTGTGGGAAACCATTGAATCCTCAGCAAGATAAGCTCTGGAAAGTTAGGCACCAAGTGGCAGTCCAGATCCTCAGTGATGGGAAAACACCAGACCTACAGTGTCTTCGTGTCTTATCGCGACTTTCAAGCTATGACAGCAAGCTCATCTCAAAAGCGCCACAGCGTTTTAATGATCATGCTTCTTTGATAGTGGCATTAGCGCATCGACTAGCTAGTTTAATCACGCCAACAAAGCAACAGCCAGCCTTTCCACTCGATAAGGCGATAAAGCTACTTTATTCTCGGCTTTCCTATCACTACGCACTTAAAGTACTATCCGCAATGTCCGACGCAATGGTAAAACATCCAGCAGGATTATTATGTGACATAAACAAAGAGCTAGGACTTTTAGTCGTTCAATGTAACAAAGAGAAAGTCATCGCTATTATTGATAATGGACAAGCTAAAAAGCTTGCCAAAGCCAGCCGAGCGTTTGATTTTCGCTGTGGGGTTACGTTTAGCTCAGATGCTAAACTGCTATACAATGTTTGGGACAGAGCACAAGCACCAGAGCCCACCTCTTTTGGTGTTGATAACACGCATTTGCTAGAGGCGGTAAAGGCTCTTTCTTTTAGTCAATTTCAAAGCATTCGGTCATTAGAAAAGCTGGTATGTGAATTCGAGTCAGTTTCTCTAGCGTTACAAGTTGCGGCAAAACAGTATAATCGAGAAAATCTAAAAGCCGCTTCGGTACGACATTCACTGGCGATGGTGGGTCTAGATGCTGCCGGTTTATTAGCACAGCGAGTATTGTTAGAACAAATCATTGCCCGTCACAAAACGCCGTTCACCGATGATGTACTTCATAAGTATGGAGTGATAAGTCAAGTTATCGCTTTGTACGTAGGTGATAGTTATGGTGAAGAATTTGAGCGGTTACTCTCTCCTTTTGCCGCAGTCATTGCATTTTTGGTGCTGAAGCAAGGCGTCGAGATCCAACATACCACAGCATTACATACCCGGGATTTCTCAGAAGCGCAGATATCAGTGGCCAATTTATTTGGCGTTAGAGCGTTGGCACAAGACAAATTTGTTGAATTTAATCATTATTATTTTGATAAAAGCATCCTACATAAGGCGATGCTAGACAGTGAAACACTCAAGAAATCCCAAGCAAATACGCAATGCAAGCTTTTTACTTTTATCAAACTAGCAGTGTTAAGTGTTATCTCTCCTAATTTTGTTCCTACGGCGTGGCAAAAACAATTGATTGATCAAATACTGTCCGATAGCCACTTTGCAAATGCACAGAATTTTAATGCAGCACTACTTGAGGTTGGTTTTTACTCAGCTATTGAGTGATATTTATTCTATAAATAATATCAATAACAAGCATAAATCTTATGTATGTGGTTTTTACATTCCATACTGGAATAAGACCTAATTAATTGCTATAAAACGCGGCTTAAACAAGCGAACGTACACCGTTGTTAATTTCTACTAGACTTAGTCTGTAATTCTTTTCAGGTGTATCACAACTTTTGATAAAGGAAAAAACATGGCACAGCAAACCATCACAGTTATCCGTGGCGACGGCATTGGCCCTAGCATCATCGATTCAGCTATCGAGATCTTAAAAGCCGTAGGTTGCGACTATGAATACGAATACGTAGACGCAGGTTTGGCTGCTTTAGAAAAAACAGGTGAATTACTTCCTGCTGCAACGTTAGAGGCAATCGAGCGTAATAAAATTACGCTAAAGGGTCCACTTACAACACCTGTTGGCGAAGGTTTTACTTCTATCAACGTAACATTACGTAAGCAGTTTGGTCTTTACGCAAACGTTCGCCCAGTTAAGTCTTTTGAAGGGACTAAAGCGCGCTACGATGATATTGACATCATTACTGTTCGTGAAAATACACAAGGTATGTACTCTGGTCTTGGCCAAGTAGTATCAGAAGATGGTAGCGAAGCAGAAGCAATGTCTAAAATCACGCGTGAAGGCGCTGAAAAGATAGTGACTTTTGCTTACGAGCTAGCAAAGCGTGAAGGTCGTAAAAAAGTAACTGCAGTTCACAAAGCGAATATCCTAAAGTCTACATCAGGCCTTTTCCTTAAAGTGGCTCGTGAAGTTGGTGAGCGTTACCCTGAAATTGAGTCAGCAGAAATGATTGTTGACGCAACATGTATGAAGTTGGTGATGACACCAGAAGAGTTTGATGTAATTGTGACGACAAACCTATTTGGTGACATTTTATCTGACCTTTGTGCGGGTCTTGTTGGTGGCCTTGGTATGGCTCCTGGTGCGAATATTGGTAGCGATGCCGCTATTTTTGAAGCAGTACATGGTAGCGCACCAGATATCGCAGGTAAAAACTTAGCTAACCCAACTTCAGTTATTTTGGCGTCAATTCAAATGCTTGAATATCTTGGTGAAGCAGAAAAAGCGGAAAGAATCCGCAGTGCAGTTGCTGATGTGATTAAGAGCGGCGATCGTACTACTCGTGACTTAGGCGGTAGCCACGGTACAACTGACTTTACTCAAGCTGTTATTGAGCGCCTGTAGTATAAATTAGCTTATATAGACGAAGTTTAAAAATCTAGAGCTGACTTCGGATTATTTAAGCGCTGCCATTGATAGGGAGAATATCTCCCTATCAATAATCTATGTTAGCTATAATGCTACCTTAACTTTGCTTTCTTTTTAGTCCCATTACTATTGCAATTAGCAAGAGCAACCATCCCATAGCACCACCAGATGAACTTTCATTAGTGTTGTCTATCGTGTCAGGTTGTGTTATTGGTGCTGTGACTACGACGTCAACGTTTGCATTGACGCTTTGGCCTAAACCATCCGATAACGTTAACAACACACTATATGTCCCTGCTTGGTCATAACTATGCGTTGTTGATAACCCCACGCCTTGCATACCATCACCAAATTGCCACTGTGCTTGGTAGTTGCCGTCCCCCCCACTAGCGCTAGCGTTAAAGTTAGCTTGTAAATTAGAGATTGTTGCTGTTGCATCTACTTGTAAAGGCACAATAACATCTACACTTTTTGTACTACTAACAGTGGCTCCATCGGCATCTGTTACATTGAGTGTGACAGTGTAGTTGCCACTGAACTCAAAGCTGTGTTCAATCGGATTTACAGCTGCGGTTTGATTATCTCCAAAATTCCATTGAAGTTGATAAGGAGGCTTTCCGCCATTGATGTCAGCATTAAAGAGGATCCTCTCTCCATTAGCTGTAGCGGCAATTTGGTTGATACTAAGTGGTAATACGACGACATTACCAACGTTAGCGATTGTATTTAATGAAGAGCTTGAACCGTCAATCTTTGTTCTTGTGAATAAAACAGAGTAGCTCCCGGTATTTTGATAGCTATGGGTTGGCGAGAGCGCATTACTTGTTTGGCCATCGCCAAAGTTCCAACTAAAAGTGTCTGACTCATTTAGCGCAAGCCCTTTTACACTAAAAGTTACGGTGTTTTGTGATTGTGCTTGCGCTATTTGAGGGTCGTTAGTATAAACCAGACTTACTTCTGCGCTACTGGCGTCCTCTGATATCGATTTTAGCAGTACTTGAACTCCAAATGCTGGTAAAACAACACCAGACTCTTTCTGTTGGGTAAACGAGTAATCTTGAGTATCATTAAATATGCTGATAGCTGCGAGATTTTGATCGCCAAGCCCAGGCTTTTGTTCATCTAACCTAAGCGTTGCATCTTTAACTTGTATGACACTGGTGGCAAGTGAAGCACCGTCGCTTTTGTATATTGGGTTTTGATCCTGATCAACCACTAACATATCACCAGAGCCTGGATGTAATGATGTGGAGTTGTTGCTTTCGTTATTATTGCTATACCATAACAATACCCCAGAGTTGTAACCGGTCAACGAAAGTCCCGAATCAATTCCCCTAAATGAGCGCAGGTGAGCGTAGTATGCGTTACTTTGTGTTGCTCTATATCTCGATATTTTTCGAAAGCCACTGTATTGCAGCTCGTTTATTGACTCTGCTGTGTTAAGGTATACCTGTGCACCGTCCGCGATAATTTGGATGTTGTCTATCAATACACCTTTGAGGGTTTCAAATGCGTCAGTCCGGTATAATAACCCAATAGTGACGGTTTGGCCTTTATATGACGAGAGATCGAAAGATAAGGTGATGGGATTTGACCCAAATGCAGATGATTCACCATCCATGTAATTAGTGATCCCTGCATAATTTGGATGTGTTGCTTTGGTCGTGTTACCTGAGATTGGTTGTCCGTTTATAGTAACTTGGAAAACATCATAATTTAGTTCAATGCTATAGTCTGCCAACATGGTTAACGAAATGTCAGCCGCATTTGGTAATGTAAGGGCGAAGCTGGCACTATTATTCAACTTATCACCTTGACCTGAATAGTAGTGATAATTGCCATCAAGTGGTGCAATAAATGGCTCTAACTCAGCAGGTAAAGTGATCTTAATTTGGTTTGTGGTGCTTTCATTTACACCAATATCCGTCAGTGAGATTGTTTGCTCAGTATTTATATCATCAAGTGTATATTCTGATTGCGCAATCCAATTACCTGCGTAATTTTGTTGTAAAAACTCCAAACTTTTGGGGGAAAACTGGGTTGGCTGTGAACCACTTAATTGCCCTAAGTAGCTACCTGAAGACATGACCGACCATAGTGCGACAGGCTCGCCGATGTCGTTGGAGTTTAAGTCATACTCGTCTGGTAATCCTAAATCATGACCAAACTCATGAACAACTACACCGATGGCTGCGTCTATTGGATTGATTGTGTAGTTATAAATCTTATAGCTTGTGTTAGGGATTGATTTAGGTTGATTGTTTTCATCGAAGACGAAAAAGCGGTGAGACCAAATTGCATCACCATCTAGTACCCCTCCGCCCGCTTCTTGACCAATGCTTGAGTGGAATAACATCACATGGTCTACTACCCCGTCAGGTTCCAGTCTGTTGCCGTCACCATCAATATCATTGAGATCGGTTTTGTCGTATTCAGATAAATCAATATTAAATTCAGATACTGCTTTTGTTACAGCTTCAAAGACAAGTTCTTCGGGTCTTAAATCGCGAGTATTGCCCTCTTGCCTACCATAATAGGCGGCATTCTGATCTGCGCTGACCCAACCAAAAGCATTACCCACTATCTTAAAGCTACCTCCTGATACCGCTTGATAGTATTGTGTTGCAGATTGCAGAGCTTCACCATTGGGGCCTGAGTAGCCATTATTTGAATATAAAAGCCCTTGGTAGTGCGACACGGGGTAACTTGCGTAGTACATGTCTGTGTCGTTCGGATTTAGTCGGTTTTGATTATAAGGTAAGTCAGGGAAGTCAACCAAAATAGCGAGCACTTTAGCTTCATTGAGCACCTGTGTCGTCGCAGGTGTATTATATTGCTTGCTAAGTTTGCTTATGCCTCCCAATGCACTTTTTATAGCATAGGGAGTCTTTATATCTTGAGTGATAGGCTTACCTTTGATGTACTCGGATAAAACCACGCCACGCTCATAGTCACTAAGTGCTCGTCCAAGTTTCTTTTCCTGCCAGTAAATCACTTGATCTCGATACAAAACTTGCGCAGGTGCGGCTGTGGATACCAGTAGCATTGCGCACAGCATGCCTAAATTGAAAATATTCATTCCAATACTCCAAAGCGAGTTAGAGTGTTAAGTTTAGCAGTTGTACGAATTTGTTCAGAGAAAGAGCCATATAAATAAAAAATTCAAATGAAGATAAATTTTAAATTGAAATGTAATATTTCAACAATTGAAAGGTAGAAAGGTAGAATTTATATCTAATCATGTGTAGGCTGAAGTTAATTTATTAATTAAGGCTTATTCAATGACACACTTTTTTCAAGTAATCGTTCTCGTGGTGGTACTGGTCTCTTCTTAGAGTTCAGCGGGGAGCTATTAGTTGAAAGAAATATACAAGCCCCGCAATCAGCGGGGCTTTTTTTGTTTAAAAGAATTAGTATCAGGCAGCACAATCGACGAGGAATGAGGTAATGGCAGAGCAATATAACGGCTCAGAGTTGGTAGTTAAAGCGTTGAGCGCATTAAAGGTTAAATACATATTTGGTTACCCTGGCGGTTCAGTATTGGATCTTTACGATGCACTTTTTCAGCAATCTGAAATTGAACATATACTAGTGAGACATGAGCAGGCTGCTACACATATGGCAGATGGCTATGCAAGAGCCACAGGTGAAGTTGGCGTAGTGTTAGCCACCAGTGGTCCTGGGGCAACAAACTGCATTACCGGTATTGCCACAGCTTATATGGACTCAATCCCAATGGTGGTATTGTCAGGGCAAGTTCCATCAAATCTCATTGGCGACGATGCTTTTCAGGAAACAGACATTGTTGGTTGTTCACGCCCTATCGTTAAACATAGTTTCAACTGTCGGAATGCCATTGATATTCCAGAAGTGTTGGCAAAAGCATTCTATTTAGCAAGTTCAGGAAGACCCGGGCCAGTAGTTGTTGAGCTTCCAAAGGACATTTTGAATCCTGCTTTGAGTTTTGATTTTGTTATGCCTCAAGATATTGATATGCGCACATATAATCCGAGTGTAAAGGGGCATTCCAAACAGATCCGAAAAGCCGTAGAAGCAATCATAGAAGCAAAACGCCTAGTTATATATTCTGGTGGCGGTATTATACTTTCTAATACTTCTGAAAAACTGACCGAGCTGGTTGAAAAACTCAATGCACCAATCACAAATACGTTAATGGGTCTTGGCGGGATAAGCGGCGAACACCCAAATTTTATTGGTATGTTGGGTATGCACGGTAATTTAGAAGCAAATAAAGCGATGGCGGACGCAGACGTTATTTTGGCACTTGGTGCGCGATTTGACGATAGAGTAACCAATAACGTCAAAAAATTCTGCCCCAATGCAAAGATTGTCCATGTTGATGTTGATCCAACGTCTATTTCTAAGACTATTGTGGCACATATACCGGTTGTAGGCTGCTTGGACACAGTTATGGATCAACTTTTAAGGGGTATTGAAAAATGCGAAAAACGAATAGATAGAGCTGCTCAAGAAGACTGGTGGCAATGTATCACCAACTGGCGCTCGCAAAATTGTTTGGCTTTCACTCCTGGTGTAGACAAAATAAAACCGCAAACCGTTATCGGAAAACTTTATCAATTAACGCACGGAGAGGCTTATGTTTGCTCTGATGTAGGTCAGCACCAAATGTTTGCAGCTCAGTACTATCCTTTTAAAGCACCACGGCAATGGATTAACTCAGGGGGCTTGGGCACAATGGGGTTCGGACTACCTGCTGCAATGGGCGTTAAAATGGCATTTCCGAACAGTGAAGTGTTGTGCGTGACCGGAGACGGTTCCATCCAAATGAATATTCAAGAGCTATCTACCTGCTTGCAGTATGGTCTGGCAGTTAAAGTCATTTCGCTCAACAATCGTTCGCTTGGCATGGTGCGTCAGTGGCAAGACATGATGTATGAAGGGCGTCATGCGAGCTCGTATATGGAATCGCTTCCAGATTTTGTCGCGCTCGCCGAGAGTTATGGGCATATTGGCATTAGAGTAGACACACCTGAGCAGCTTGATTCTGCGCTAGAAAAAGCAATGTCAATTAAAGATAGGCTCGTATTTTTAGATATTTTGGTCGATGAGTCTGAGCATGTATATCCGATGCAAATCAAGCAAGGTGCAATAGACGAGATGTGGTTAAAAAAAGGAGTAAAAGCATAATGAGAAGAATACTATCGATTTTATTAGAGAACGAGCCTGGCGCGCTTTCTCGTATTGTGGGATTGTTTTCTCAGCGTGCATACAACATAGATAGCTTGACTGTAGGCACCACCGCAGATAAAACGTTGTCACGTATTACTATCACTACTCAAGGTGATGACCGTATTGTTGAGCAAATTACAAAACAAGTTAATAAACTGGTGGATGTGCTCAAGGTGATTGACCTAACGGATATGCAGCATATCGAAAGAGAGTTATTATTAGTAAAAGTATACGCCAGAGATGAGGTAACTCGGGCTGCTATCAACCGCGTTGCTGAGGTTTTTCAAGCCAGTATTATAGACATGGGCAAGCAGAGTTACTTATTGCAGATGGTAAGCTCTGCTGAGCGTCTTGAATCCTTCCTAGATTTACTGCGCCACGAAAGCGATATTATCGAATTGGTACGTTCAGGTGCCGTTGGTATTGGTCGCGGTGATAAGGCACTAAAAGGCTAGCCATATTCAAGTGACGTAGGCTGGTGTATTTGAAAACTCGACGCCTGCGTTCGTTTACTCAGCGCAGGTTACTGGCTATAATCGCCGCTTTGTACGCTTTAGATGAAACACATGGAACTTGACCGCTTCTGGGAGCTAGTTACCGCCCCTAATAATACACAAGATTGTGACTATTTAAAAACACGTTTATCAGCGCTTAGCTGCGAGGAACTTGCGCAGTTTGATGGTATATATACAAAAGAACTCAGGGCTTTGTGGCATTGGGATAATTGGAAAGTTGCCTATGTAATTGCTGGCTGTAATAGCGAATACGATTTTTTAGATTTTTGTAACTGGATCATTAGTCGCGGGTCTGAAGCGATAAGTATTCTTATAACAGAGCCTGATGAGCTTGCTAATAAATTTGCTATTGCAACTAAGGATGACTTACCTTACCCATTTATCGATGAGTTAGATCTCGTGGCTGGACTACTATATGAAGAGAAAAGCCAAGAAGAACTGCCTTATCATAGTGTGGTGAACTTTCCCCCGCAGGGCAAAAAGTTTAAGAATAAGCCCAAATTACTTAAAGCTGAACTTCCTCAGCTGTTTAACCGATATTGGCTCGGTTAAACAGCTAAGAAACCGTGTTTGATTAATTTTTATCGATTTTAAATACATCCATTGTTCGTTGTAATGTATCACTATTGAGCTTCATGTCTTTAAAGAGTGTGTTTAATGCTCTTGAGGTATCTAATTCATGATTAGCAGCTTCAAGCACGGCTGCCGTATTTTGCGAAATATCATTTGCCACTTCAGACTGCTGTGATGCTGCTGTTGCAACGGACATGGTAAGTTTTTCAACATGAGAACTGTGCTCATTTACTCGCAGTGATACTTGTCGGGTCTCTTCCACTTCGGTCATGGTATTTTGTGTAAGGCGAGTATTGTCTCTAATTGACTTTACGACGTTTTGACTAATTTCAGATAAGCTGATCAGTAATGTTGATATTTGCTCTGATGATTGCTTACTGTTGTTAGCAAGCCCCCTAACCTCATCTGCAACCACTGCAAATCCTCTTCCGTGTTCTCCAGCTCTAGCAGCTTCAATTGCGGCGTTTAATGCAAGCAAATTGGTTTGCTCCGCGACACTACGAATAGAGTCAAGAATGGTATTAATTTCAGATACTTGCTTTTCCATGCTTGCAGCCATTACATCAACATCATTCATGCTGTTTGATAAAGTTTGCATCGTCTCTAAATTCTTTTGGTTGTCCGATAATAATTGCGTAGACTCACTATTTAATTGGTCGCTGGCATCGAGTGTTTCCTGAGCTAACTTAGCAATCTCTTGGCTAGTAGTCGCCATCTCTTCAATCGCTACAGCAATGCTAGAGGCCATTTCCTGCGTTTTTTTCGCGTCGTCGTTAACATTCGATGCCGCTGTGTGCATTTTTTCCCCAAGATGTGTGCCAACCTCAACGGACTTTGCCAATCCAACCATAAGATCTTTGAACGCAAAAATAGTGTTATAAATGGACTCTGAAATCTGACCTAACTCATCTCGGGTGTTCAATCGCATGTCCAAAGTGAGATCGCCCTCTTCCGCAACACGTTTAAGTATTGTGGTTAACTTCGAAAGTTCTGAGCGAAGTGAACGGATTAAATGCAAATTAATGAGCGCAATGACGGTGAGTACAACAATGAACAGGCTGAAAATTATGATGCTATCAAACGCAATATCAGCTTTATTTTGTTGGCTATCGTGAATCGTTTCTGCCCATATGTTGTCTAATTTACTTTTTAGCTGAGTAATTCTCTGTGTTGCACTGCTAAACCACTGAGCGCTGGAAGGTAAAGTTTGGAAATCAAGCGGTTGTTGATTTTCAAGTTGATCTAGTATTCTGTTGAACTCAATCGCAGCTGGATCTGTTAAAAAATCTTGAATATTGTCTAGCTGGGTTCCTTCGAGTGCCGTTTCAAGTTGATGTAATGACACTTTTAACTGCGTACGAAAATAGCCGATGTCGTCCTTAACTGTGTTTGACATCGCCTTTTTTGCTAAAACACCATTTACTTTTCCTCTTATTTGCCCAAGCCTTTCTTTACTTTGAGCAATCAAAAATGCAATGGATAAATCTGAAGACAATGTTCTATCCGAAACATAAGACTGGATCCGGCCAGCTGTGTTAAGTGCTACTTGATTCAATTTGCTGTAGTAGTCAAACGCATTTGTTCCATTTTGACGATCTATTTCCGAGCGTATTTGTCGTTTGTTCTTTTCTACTTCGAAGATATATGGAAGCCATTTGTGAACACTCTTGTCATTTTTCAGCAATGTGTTACTTACCGACTTTAGTGTCTCGATTGATTGGTCAGCAATGACCCGTTGCTCATCAACTTTTTTCTTATTTTGAGCGCTCGGATTACCAAGGTAACCTGCGCTAAGGCCCCGCTCAACGGCATGCTGATGAGCTACCTTTTCCATAGCATCTAAAAGGGTGACATATTTAATATCTCTTTCGGCACTGGCATACTGAGTAAAATTGTTAAATACATTTTTCCCGACTAAAAGCACAAGCAAACTGAGTAGAGATACAGAGCTTATCAAGGTGAGCTGCATAATTGAGAATCTGTTTAACATACCCTTTCATTTCTCCGTGTTGTGAGCGCAGATTACTGTTTATTCAGGGTAACTATAGACCATCATTACAAGGGTGAGACATTTTGTGACCAACATCGTAAAGGAATTATTGCTTCAGAGCTCGATTTAGGTAAGGAATGCAGTTTAAAGCTGTGCTGTGGATAATCACTAAGAATAGTAAGTGGGGACGGATAACGATATAAAAGTTGTGCAGGCAGTAACTAGCGTCTTGATACTTACTCAAGTTGAGTAAGTATCAAGACAAAGGGTAATAATCTGGTCAAAGCGTTTTCAGTGACGAAAACGTTATCCGGTAATTATTCTTAACATTCTGCGTAGTGGCTCAGCTGCGCCCCACAGCAATTGGTCACCTACTGTGAATGCGCTGATATATTTTTCACCCATGCTTAGCTTTCTTATTCTTCCTATTGGAATATCTAGCGTACCGGTAACATTTACAGGTGTCAGTTCTTTGGCTGTGATATCGCGTTCGTTAGGAATTACCCTAACCCACTCATTATGTTCAGCCAAGATAGCTTCAATTTCATCGACGGTGCGATTTTCTCGCAGTTTAATCGTCAGTGCTTGTGAGTGACAGCGCATCGCGCCTATCCGAACGCACAAGCCATCGATAGGAATTGGTTGCTTAGATGAGCCCAGGATCTTGTTTGCCTCAACTTGTGCCTTCCACTCTTCCTTACTTTGACCAGACTCCATTGGAACGTCTATCCAAGGAATTAAGCTACCAGCAAGCGGTACTCCAAATTGATCTTTTGGTAATGAGTCGTCTTTAATTTTATCCGCAACAATCTTATCGATTTCCAAAATGGCAGAGCTTGGGTCGTCAAGCTGTGTCTTAACGCTACTGTGTATCTCTCCCATTTGCGTGATTAATTCACGCATGTTCCTCGCGCCAGCTCCGGATGCAGCTTGGTAGGTCATCGGGCTTACCCATTCAATGAGATCTTGCTCAAACAGTCCACCTAACGCTAATAGCATAAGTGACACTGTACAGTTACCGCCAACAAAGGTTTTAACACCTTGTTCTAACCCCTGTTGGATAACATCTTTGTTAACTGGATCAAGTACAATGATACTGTCTTGTTCCATTCTCAGCGCTGACGCTGCATCTATCCAATACCCATCCCAGCCTTGCTCACGCAATGTGTAGTAAACTGATTTGGTATAGTCCCCTCCCTGACAGGAGATGATTACATCCATCTGCGCGAGTGCGTCTATATCACTTGCATCTTTGAGGGGCTTTGGATCGCCAGCCCCATTGACCACTGGTCCCAGTTGACCTGCTTGAGAGGTAGTAAAAAAGTGCGCTTCTATGTTGTCGAAGTCATTTTCTTGCTGCATACGCTCCATAAGCACGGAGCCAACCATTCCACGCCAGCCGACGAGTCCTACTTTTTTCATGTTATATGCCTTTATAATGTTTATACGGTTTATTGCGTGAGTCGTATGTCTAGATGGCTACCATAGCAAAAGAATTTAAGTTGGACTAGCTACAAATGGTGAATATTTAAGAATAAAAAACCCCGCAAAGCGGGGTTTGGATACAACATGTAAAGGTTGTCCTAATTAAACGCATCAGCGTTAATGAGAACTCGGTACAAAATAAGTTATAGTTTTGTTTTTAAAGCGCTTAAGTAATTTTACTAATTATCTGTTACAACTATATTAACAGCATAGTAACTTACTGAAGTATTTGGATATATTTATAGTATATAGACCAACTATACACAAAGTTACAGAATCAAGTCTATGAAATAACGATGAAGAATAGAAAAAATTTAGAAATCTTGATAAAGATCAAAAAAAGCCAAGGAAAAACCTTGGCTAGATTGGTAAGCTTAGTTTTCTTCTAGAATTCGTAGCTATAACTCAAGCTAATTGAAGTTCCAACGTCTTTTTGTCGAACGACAACATCAGACTGAGTGACTTCTTGGTCTTCGTTCAATAGGTTTTTCACCTTAAACTTAACCTTTGAGTTAAAGTCGGGATACCAAGTGTAAACAAGGTCTAGTGAATGGAATGGTTGCTCATACGCATCATCACGACCACCAATACCTGAAGCCAAAATACGCTCGCCAAACACATTGTATACCAATGAACCACTATGCTGGCCATCTGCAGAGTCATAGTTTAGCTGCATATTGACTACGTACTCTGAGTGCCCAGTCATACGTTTGGTTGGGTTGGTCAAGTTTCCTGCTCGCGCCGGATCAATGGATACTTCTGAGTCACTTAAAGTGATGTTACCTGAAGTGAAAAAGCCACTGGCGACACCTGATAAGTCATATAGCCACTCTGCTTCGATACCATATACTTCGCCTTCCTCACCGTTTACGAAGGTGGCGGTGTAATCTTCATCACCGACGCGTAGGATGGTCTCGATTGGTGCGGTAATATCTTTATAGAATGCCGCCACAGAGAAGTTGTCGCCATTATCCATATAATATTCAAAACGGGCATCATAGTTCTTTAAATCACTACTTTTAAGACCCGCAACACCAAAAGTACGGATGTCAGTTAATGGATCATAGTAAGCAACAGGTACAAGCTCACGTAAATCAGGACGAACGGTAGTCTCACCATAACCAAAACGTATCTGATAGTTACCATCCGACAGGTAAGTAAGTGATAAAGCATTAAAGAAATTATCTTCGTTTACTGTTCCTGCCAGAATACGCTCTTCGTCGTAAATGGTTTCCATGGTGACTCTATCGAAGATTAAACTTGATGTCGCAAGTGACACCTGCTTAAAGTCTTCATAACGAATACCACCACTGATCCGCCAAGTGTTGTCAAAGAAAATATCAAATTCGCCGTAACCTGCATCTATTTTTTGAGCTGCAATATAATCGTCAGCAGCAGGTGCTTGAGGTTCGTTAAACGTTAATAAGAAGGTGTTGTTGTCTATAAACTCACTATCTAGGTAACTAGTAATCGAGTTAATTTCTGAGCTGTCAAAATTAACCGGAATAGAAATCCCGCTTTTGTTATTTACAACGAAATTGCTGGTGTTATAAACACGAGCACGATCCATAAAGTCATATCCACCTTTAAGGGTTATCTCTATACCGTCAAAGGTTAATGGTAAAGTTACGTTTCCGCTGTACGATTTGACATTGTCTTCCATGTCAGTAAACGCGTAAGTTACGCGGTTATCATCACCAGTTACAATAGAATTTTTATAGCTTCCATCATCGTTGTAGTTATCGATAAATTTAAAATCGATATCTGTTGGAATATCTGTCTGTGCTTTTGATTCGGTGTATTGCCAGTCTACACCTAGTCCCCAGTAGTCCAAGAAGGTGTGTTGGCCAACCACTTGATCAATGTCTAACGTGCGTTCTTCGTAATTAAACTGGTGGGAGCGCTGCGCAGCACCAGTCCCTGCAATGGTTCTTACAGTACTACCATTTGGGCTTTGTAAAACCGAGAGGTCAGATTCACGCTCATTATCTTCTAAATATATCTTAGAATATGAAATGTTATGCTGATCGAGGCGATAACCCAGATTAAGTACACCATTCATACGCTCAGTCTCAGTCGTCACTTCAGACGCCTTGAGGGTGACATAACAAGAGTTTGTAGTATCTTCTGCGGTTTCAAGTTTTGAAGTACAGTTTTCGGATAGGCTATCGTCAATTACACCGGTAGTTCGGTCGCTATAATTCCAGTCATTATCGTAAGAGCCGGCTAGCATAAAGCCTACGGTGCCACCAAACCAATCTTCTTGGAAGCTATTACCAATGTTTGCTTTTACATCAAAGTTGGGATCAAGTGACTCATTTTTCACTTCAATATCGCGAGGAAGAGACGTAACAAAGCCTTTTATGATGTCTATTGCTTGGTCTGCGCGAGTGAGTCCGTCTTGATCCTTAAAGCCGTTTTTGTCTACGACTTCTCCGATGTCAAAGTTACCACGATACCTTACTACAGCATCTTGCAGTACTTGTGGTATTCCCTCAGCGGTTCCACTAAAGGTGTAGCCCTTATCGGAATTAATATTTTGTCCAATTCCCAATTCTATTCCAGCTGTGAACTCCGACGGAACCGACTTGGTACGAATATCTATGTTACCGCCACCAAATGCAGCTGGCATTGAAGGTGAATACGCTTTTTGCACCGCTAGGCTTTCAATAATGCTAGCGGGAAATATATCCAACGGAATAACGTTTCTAGTTAGATCCGGGCTTGGTACAGCGGCACCATTTAATCGTGCACTAGAATAACGTTCGCCTAGACCACGAACATAAATAAATTTGCCGTCAACGAGTGTCAGACCTGTTACACGACGAAGTGCTGATGCCGCATCACTGTCGCCGGTGCGAGAAAGCTGCTCTGCACCTAAAATATCTGCAACGAACGCTTGGTTTTTACGCTCTTCGATTACTGCTGCAGCACTGCCTTGCAAACGAGTACCTACAGCAACAACTTCTTCAATTGCCTGTTCTTCTTCCGCCACACTCGGTAGAGAAGTTGCAACAGTAACTGCCGCACTTATGGCTAAAGCAACTTTTTTAAATTTCATTTGAGTATCCATATGCAATCCTGCCAAAAATCATAAAAAAGGCGCAATGACTGCGCCTTAATTGTAATAACTAAGGTCATTACTGATAATTAGTCTGCGTTTGAAGCCTCAATTGCTTTCTTAGCCCATTGATACCATTCAGATGAAGTGTCTGTATCTGAGACTGCACCGATGTAATCAACTGTGGTGAAGAAAGCGTCATTTAATCCACTTAGGTTATTCGCATCAACGGTGATTGCTGTTGAACTCGAATTTGTTGAGAAACCATCAGCAGCCAACACATCTTGCGCACCATTAAGAATTTGGTTTACACCACCATTTACAAACCAATCTTCCTTACCTTCACCTGCAGGAAGTGGATCGGAGCCGTTTTTGAAGTTTGCTGCACAAGCAAGTACTGAACTGTCATAATTTAGCGTATCAGCTTCAGCATTTGCAGCTGCGTCACCATCTTTAAACTCTAAACATTCAGTTCCGTTCGATGCTTCTGCTTTAACAATTAGTGCGTTGTAATACATACCACGGATAGCGTCGTCAAACTTCATGCCTTGAGACTCGTCATCATCTCGAATAGAGTTACCATCTGTAGTAATTACAGTGACATTTGCAAAGTTTAGTGTTGAGGCTGGTGCCTGGCTATAATCGGCACCTGATGCCTTCTCACCGTCAGTTTCAAAGCCGTTGTTACCCATGAAACCTACCGTACCAGCTGGTAGAAGTACTGGATTACCGTCGTCATCAGCATAAGTAACATCACGTTTAGTTTCGATAGTACCGTGCTTCACTAAGATAAACTGACCTTTACCTTGCCAACCAGCGTCTACGTCTACCGCGTCGTCTTGCGTATCAGTTACGACGATATTTTTGATGCTCGCTGCACCACCGAAGAATTCGATACCATCGTCAAAGCCTTGGTGGATATGCAAAAATTCAAAGCTAGAACCTGAGCCTACAGCGTTTAGCGTTAGCGAGTTCAAGTCGTCTCCAGGGCCACCATCACGAGGGCCTGAACCTGCATACCAAATGTGGGCATATTTGATTTGACCACTACTATCTGCATTATTGTTACCACCGTAGTAGCTGGTTACACCTTCAGAGTCAGCGTTACATAAATTAGCGTTGCGCTCTGCATCTGTACATTCGTTAGTAATACCAAAACCATTTACCATGATCCCACCCCAGTCAGCGAACTGTGGACCAATTCCTGCCAGGTCAAACGCTTCAAATTCAGCGGCTGAAGTAAAGCGAATAGGATCCGCGGCTGTGCCAACGGCGTTAATTTTTGCACCACGAGCAATACGCACGACAGATTCACCTGATGTGAATGCCATTACCGCGCCCGGCTTTATTTCAAGTGTTGGGCCAGTTTCTGAAATAGTACAGCTTGTTGCGGTATTACAATCTTTACCAATTAGTAGTGCACCTTTAAATACATGTGCACCACCATTTTCAAGTTTTGCAAATGAAATATCAGATTCTATTTCTAACGATTTAGATGCGAAGTCGGTACCGTATACACAGTGAGGTGCTTGGAATTGACCTTGAACTTCAGTACTGCCCACAGTACGTGTTGTACATGGGTTTTCTGCTACCGGAGGAGGTGTTTCGCCGCCATTGTTGCTGGTGTTATTTGAATTATTAACGCTGTTATCGTTTACCGTAGGCGTAACTTCGATGTCACCACCACAACCAGTTAATGCCATAGCAGCGACGATTGCAGAGAATCTGAAGAGGTTTTTTAGTTCCATTGCTAACTCCAAGTAGTAGACTTTAAAAAATTATTTTTTACTGTTTTTAAATGATGTGACTAAATTAATGGTGTTTTATTACATGAAGATTACACCAAGTGGTTGTAATTAAATCTTCATAAATAAAAATGGAACTTTATAAATAAAAAAACCGCCCGAAGGCGGCTTTGGTGTTGCGATTATAAAAATATCATAACAATGCTTGTTTTAATGTCTCGGCATTAACTTTTTCTTTTTTAACATATTTAATCCATTGCTTGGCCAGATTTGCCGATTTCTTATGCTTTTCAGCTTGTTCAAATGCTAATATGGATGCGTCAAAATTTTGCAGATTAAATTGTGCCATACCAAGTGCAACGTAAGCATTTGATTCAAAGTTTAGCTCGCCCTTATTTAGTGCCGTACGTGCGTAATCAGCCGCTTCTTCGTATTTTTCAAGGTTCAGATAGATCTCAGCAAGCCGTTGATCTAAATTGCCATGTTCAACTTTCTCAGTGGCAGCAATAAAATATGGAAGCGATTTTTTATCTTCCCTAGCTTGTACGAATGCTTCGGCGATAAAGGTAAGATTTTTGGCATTATCCTCAACAACCTTTGCTTTTATTCCTTGATCTAATATTTCAGCGGCTTTATAAGGCAGTGAGTTCATTAAATATACCTGTGCAAGCTGCATATAGTCAGATTTTGATTTAATGAAACCTCGTTGCTTCGCAGTTTCAAATGTAGCTAGCTGCTTTTTATCTGCACCTACTTCCCCATACATTCCACCCAATTGGATCCAATATTGAGGTTTGTCATAAAGGTTAACCATTTTTTCTAGCACCTTAACAACGTTTTTAGACTGTCCAAGTGAATAATAAATAGCACGTTGTAAAACTAGCCAGTTCTCTTTTGGTAAATCACCTTCTGACTCAACAATATTAATAGCCGAGTTAATATTTTTAATTGCATCATTATACATTTTTAGCTGATATTGCGCTTGTGCTTTTAAAATATAAAAGTTGCTTTTAGGGGCTTGAGGTGTTGCTGCGCTCCACTCGTCAAGAAACCTTAGAGTCAGATTGAAGTCATTGTTGGCCATTGCCAATTGAGCCAAACTAAATGTGGTCGAAAGGCGTAATGACTCAGGAATAGCTTCTTGCTTAATGACTGCTTGGAATGACTCAATCGCTTTATCAAGCTGATTTTCGTTGTAGTAAATAAAACCATAAAAGTTGTGCATCATAGCAACTTCATAACTATTCATACTGGATGCACGCTCTTTGACTGAATCAAGAGCTGCTAAGCCTTCAGTTACTTGACCGTCGTCTGCGAGTTTTTGCGCACGAGCTAGTTGGCTATACACTTTTTCGCGTAATGCAGGCACTCGCTTGGTTTTCGTTTCTGAGTCTGCATAAGCCGTTGCCAAATTAACATTTGGTAAGACTGAAATGAGACTTGGCATTATTAACCCTGTGCTAAATAATGCACTTAATAAAGTAATTTTTTTAAACATTTTCATAATCGCAATCCTTAATGACGGTTAGCCATTAATTTGAAATGAAATCTTATTTTGAACACCCGCAACTTCAACCGGTTCACCGTTAACTACGCGAGGTTTGTATTTAAATTTCAATGCCGCATCAAGCGCTGCTTGGTCGAAGATTGATTCCGGTTCAGCGCTTACTACAACAGGGTTTCTCACAGTGCCTTGTTTAGTTACAATGAACTCAACAATCACATACCCCTCAATTCCGCGTGATAACGCACGTCTTGGATATACCGGCGCAACTTTCACGATTGGCAGATATTCACCATCACTGGACTCAAGCGCCAAACCACCTGCCAAATCTACGTCAGCATCGACGTTAGCAGTAAAGTCAAAGCTTCCTGCGTTGGTATCCAGATTGTTACTCTGTGTTTGTGGTGCTTCCATTGGTGGTGGAGGCTCTTTTGGCGTTGGCGGCTTTTGTGGTTTGCGCTCTTTCTTCTCGACAGTTTCTTCTTTTTTAAGGCGAACAAAGTCTAACACTTGTCCTTTTACAGGATCAGTCATTGCGCCTTCCCCTCCTTGGATAAGCGCTTGCATACCCAAGAAGAGAAAGAAGGTAACTATGCCCGCAATTACTAAAGCAATTAAGTAACGCATGGTATATTCCTATGACTCCTGTGCCGCAATTGAAACATCAAATGCGCCAGCTGCGCGTGATGCATCCATTACTTTAATTAGCGTGTCAGTAGTTGCCTTTTTATCAGCTTGAATAACTACACTCCCCTGCGGATTTTCCGCTTTAAGACGCTCAATGTTTGCTTGAACTGCGCGGATATCTACTTGGCGTTTGTTAATCCAAATTTCACCAGTATCTGAAATTGCAACTAGGATATTGGCTCTTTGCTTTTTCACTGCGGTAGCCGCTTCTGGGCGGTTAACATCAATACCCGCTTCTTTGACGAAAGAAGCTGTAACAATGAAGAAGATAAGCATGATAAATACAACGTCCAGCATAGGTGTCATATTGATTTCTTCTGCTTCTTCTTCTTGGAATACTTTTGCAAGTGGTGCTCTCATAATTCTTTCCTCACACTGCCAACTAATGGTCTAGTAGCAGTTTGTCTTCTAACAATTCAACTTCACGTTTGGCTTTACGTTGTAAATAGGTGGATGCAAATACACCTGAAAGTGCGCCAACCATGCCCGCCATTGTTGGGATAGTCGCTTTTGATACCCCAGATGCCATCGAGCGCGCGCTCCCTGAGCCTGTAATTGCCATCACATCAAACACTTCAATCATGCCGGTTACCGTACCAAGAAGTCCTAATAACGGACAAAGCGCAACCATGACATTAATGTAAGGTAAGTTGGCATTGAGTTTGATCCCTACGCGAGAGATAGTGGCCTGCCTTATCTGCTCTGCGTTCCAACTGTTACGCTCATCGCGAGAGTTCCAAGCTTGTAGGACGTCGTTTTTGTAGCTTCTGTATTTTCCGAACACAAACATAAAGCGTTCTAGAATAAGTAGCCACATAGCGAAGGTTACGAAGCCGATGACCAGGAGAACCTGGCCACCCGTGTCAAGGAATTCACGTAAAGCGTTAATTGCATCAAGCAATACAACCACGATTACGCTCCTTTCTCACTACGCTCAGCAATGATCCCTGCACTTTGCTCTTGCAGAATAAGCAGCAAGTTACGAGAACGAGTGTTTAATAAGGTATAAAGGAATACCGTTGGGATAGCGACAACCAGACCAAGTACGGTGGTCACGAGTGCCTGAGAAATACCACCAGCCATGAGTTTAGGGTCGCCCGTGCCAAACAGGGTAATTGCTTGGAAGGTGTTAATCATACCTGTCACTGTACCTAGTAGACCAAGTAGCGGCGCGACGACGGAAATAATTTTGATTAATGTCAGGTTACGTGTGATCTTTGGCATTTCACGAAGGATTGCTTCGCTAAGCTTTAGCTCTAGCGTGTCATAAGCAACATCTGGGTATTGTTCTTTTACTTTCATCACGCGTCCTAACGGGTTGTCGTCACGGGCAACGCTATCTTTAAGTTGACGATTGATTTTTGAGCCCATTAACATTAGGGATATAAAACGTTCAATTGCAATAAGAAGTGCTAACAAACCAACACCTAAAATAACGTAACCTACCGCGCCACCTTGGTGTACTTGTTCTTCGGTATTTGGCGCTTGTACTAGTAGACCGAGAATTGAACCGCCTGTTGGGTCAAGGGCAAAATCGACAGAACCGGTCTTCGCATCTTGTAATTCACCCGCTGTTGAGGTGAAACGAGACGCTGGCTGACGAGTCAGTTCTGAAATGGTTTGTGTATCATTGTTGTAAGTTAGGTATTCCCCGTCAGCGATTAAGTTAAACGCACCAACACGAAGTACTTCTTTATTCTGTTTTGCACCACCGGCTACAATCACTTCGGTATTAAAGCGCGATACTTTACCTTGTTCAGTCATTTCTCGTTGCATTTCAAACCAGACTTTTTCTATGTCTTCGATTGATGCAAGGCGCGACGTTGAACCCATTTTTTTAGCAAGCTCAGTCATGTAGTCATCACGACCTTTAATTTCCGCTGATACCACAGATGTTGCGAACTTATTTGAACTATCACCAGCAACTTGCTGAAGTACACCAAATAGCTCTTTTAGCGTTCCCATACGCTTACTAAGGGTGTCACTTAAATTCGCCAGTTTAATCTCGTTTTCTTCAAAATTAGTTTCTAGACGCTCTGATTTTGCGAGCGCTTGGTTGCGCTCTGCAGTTAATGTGTTCAACATTTGGATCTGGTTGTTTTGCTGCGCTTTGAAGTCAGCTTCACGTTGCTTGTTTTGCGCTGTTTGTGCCGTTTGACCCTGCTCTAAGGTTTTTAGCAGTGAATCCAAATCTAATGCCTGCTCAGCATGCGCAGATGCGGTCAACGCAAGTGTTGTTGCGAAAATAGCGTGTTTAGTGAATTGTTGTAGGAATTTCATGATAGCCTCACCTATTACTCAGCAGCTTGAACTGGAAGCGTTAGCATGTCTGGTGCTAATTGTTTGCGTGCGATGCGAATGCCTTTATTAATTTGGCTAATGTTGGTATCTGGAAGTGTTTCAAAAGCTTGGCTGTCTTTGTTCCAGAAACCAGCTTGGCTACCATCTTTAGTGACGTAAAGTAGTTCAAGTCGACCAATTCTCAGAAACTCTACCTCACGCTCCTGTCCATTCACGTCTAATAGTGCGGTATATGCTTCGATTGTTCGGCCGTAATCGACTTCAACTTGATAAGCTTCTAATACGCGACGAAACTTTTCACTAGATGAAATATCTGCACGATCCATCAGGTTATTAAGTTGAGTGATACGTTCAGCACGCTCTTTGGGAAGGAATGGTACGTCTAATTCGACGAACTGTTGCAAGCCTGTGATCATGCGCATCATTAATGGCGTAATCTGGCGCTCAATCACCGAAACTTGATCCATCGACGTATTAATCGCTGACATTTCTTCAAGTTGGTTTGTTATTTGTTTTTCTAACTGAGCGTTATAAACAGATAAGCCATCAATCTCTTTGTTCAGAGTTTTAAATTTTTGCAGTCGAGATTGCATGTCATCTGCAATATTATCGATCTTTTCCTGTGACTTTAATGCGGATCCATTAATTGCCATGCTTTTATTCATGGCTTGGTCTAATTCTGTTGCGCCGGCAGAGGCCGTCGCTAGCATACCTGCTATAAGCAAGTGGTTAACGCACTTCATCGCATACACCTTATAAATTATTGCTAGTTACTTAAAAACTGGGGGCAGTCTAAATAGTGAAAATGACAACCATGTTGCGCAACTAATACATAATTATTACAGCTGTCATGATTTCGACGCTTTAGATATAAGTTACTGATTTTTGTATTCTTTGTGTTGTTAATGGAATGTTTATAGCTATATTTGTAATAAAAACATCATAAAAAAGCCGCTTATGTTAAGCGGCTTTTCATCTTAGGGTAAACTTGTTTAAACCTTAAATTTGAGCACCATTTGTTCTAATTCATCAAACTGTGCTTTCAATGATTTACACTCGTCGAGTGTTGCGGTGAGGTTGTTACTACCTTGAATACTTAAGTCGCTTATGTGATGAATATCACTATCAAGTGATTGGATCACGGTATTTTGTTCATTGGTCGCGCTAGCAACCGCATGATTGACACCATCAATAGCATCAATCGAGTTGCTTACTTCTTGCATTTTCGTACCAGAAGCGTTCGCCCTTTCGGCACTTCGAGCGGAGTCTTCGAGGCTTGCTTTCATTACTGCAACTGCGGATGATGAGCCCTGTTGTAACTGCGCGATGGTGCTTTCAATTTCTTGTGTTGATTCTTGGGTACGCTGCGCTAATTGTCTTACTTCATCAGCAACTACAGCAAAACCACGCCCTGCTTCTCCAGCCCTAGCAGCTTCAATAGCGGCATTAAGAGCAAGTAAATTCGTTTGCTCACTTACGCCTTTTATGACTTCTAGTACTTGACCTATGCTACCTGATAGCTTGTCTAACCCATCTAAGGTTTCTTGGGCTTGTGACATTTTTTGCGTCAGTGCGGCTATTTCTTCGATATTTTCAGTAAGCGAATGTTGGCTTTCAACGGAGAGCTTGTTGGCATTACTCGCAAGCTCAGATGCGTGAGTGGCGCTGCTTGAGATCTCTTGTGCGCTTGAAGAAAGCTGGTTTATTGCTGTAGCAACACTGTCAGTTCGTTTAGATTGATCAGTATACATAGATAACGTGTCTTGTGTTTGTGCTACCAGACTATTTACTACATTCTCAAGTGTCACAGTCGTATTTTTAACTTGTGTGATTGAAGCATGGATCTTATCAATAAATTGGTTGAAATAATCAGATAGCTCGCCAAACTCATCTTGATTTTCTATCACCAACCTGCGGGTAAGGTCGCCTTCACCTTGAGCGATATCTTTGATGGCAGCGTTTAGGTTATACATAGGGCGCATAAGGTACTTGAGCAATAGTTGTAGCATCACAACAATAGCAATTACACCAAGTAGCATATAGATAGCTGCCATATTTCTAAAAGAGGACACTGATGAATAAGCAATTTCTTTGTTGATAACAACACCAAGGTACCAGTCAACGTTTTTAATGCCATTCATCTTTACAAATGACACTATCTTTTCTGTACCGTCTATTTCAAGCTCCGTAAACTCCCTACTCAGCGGTAAATTCTGGCCGAACAAGTCGGACATCGGCTTGTCATTCAGCTCGGCATTGGGGTGACTAAGTATCTTTCCGCTTTTATCAAGTAGAAAGCCGTAGCCAAATCCTAAAAAGTCAATTTCATTGATAATTTTTGTGATAGTTGACATGTCAATGTCACCGCCAGCGACTCCAGCAAAGCGGCCTTGAAATTTAACCGGTACCACGGCTGAAATCGTAAATTCATTTGTTGTTACATCAACATACGGGGCAGTAAAAGCGGTGTCTTGTTTTTGTTCTGCGAGCTTATACCAAGGGCGGCTGGTGGCATCAAAATCAGCGGGAAGTTGAATGCTTGGATCGTCCAACACAAACGTACCATCAGGTGTTCCGATAAACACGTTTTTAAAGTTCCCAGCGACATCAGCAGTTTTTAATCTTCTTCTTATTTGTTCTATTGAGTCATCAGCTTTATGCCCTTGGGCGATGGACACCACGATTTCAAGCCTGTTATTGAGCCAATTAGCGATATTCTGCGAAACAGAACTGGAGATCTCTTGCAAAACCAGAGTGAGTCGAGTTTGCGTTTGATCTCGCATGGCCAAAAAATTGTTGATAGTAAACAAGCCAAGTACAATTACGAGTACAAGAGAGGCTGCTACGGTTACTTTGGTGGTGAACTTTAGCGCTTTAAACATGATGATCCTGTTGAACTTGTTCTTTTAGTAATTAGGCGTATGCGCAGCTAATTAGTTGTTTATTATGGTATTGGAAAGTTATACCAATTTGACTTAATACTTGCTCAATTTGAAGGAGTAAATCTGACGCTAACAGCGTTAAAAATTTCTCATTTAGAACAACTAAATAGCAAAATTTTTGCCTAGTTATCGACAAGATTTTCTCGCCTCAAAATAGACCACTTAATTAAGCAAATTGGTATTAATTCCGATAGCACCATTTTTATCAAAAATCCTAAGACTTGTCTTTGTTTATCGGCAGTAAATTCGCTAAGTTTAGATTTAAGAACAGATATCTAGCCTATTCATAAAACGATTATGATTTTTTGGAACGTTCCTACAGGTTACCGAGAATTGCGGCTATGAATACGTATTCAGTCACTATGATGATTGGAGGGGAAAATAAAAAGGTGAGCATAGCGCAGCTCACCTTTACCCTTAACCTAATTGTTAAGGGGTCTTAAAAAATTAGGCTAGGCTGTATTAATTTAGTCTTGTCTGCCATTTCTGAGAGAGCTTGATAACATTTAGACCATACCAGGCGATGTAGACATAAAATACCAAAGGTACGATAAAGCTAATTTGGATATGGAAATTATCAGCGATAACGCCCTGTAATAAAGGCACAATTGCCCCCCCTACTATCGCTAAACACAGCCAACCTGAGCCTTTACTGGTCAATGAGCCAAGCCCCTCGATGGCCATAGAAAAAATCGTTGGGAACATAATTGAGTTAAATAGACCAATCGCTAATACAGCAATCATTGCGATATTGCCTTGTGTGCTCATTGTCAGTGCAAGCAACAAAATAATGACCACCGCATTAAAGGCTACGGCTTTAGATGGGGCAACTGTTTTTAATACCGCTGAACCAATAAAACGTCCAACCATTGCACCGCCCCAGTAATAACCAATGAGCTTAGCTGCTGCATGTTCCTTTAACCCTGCTATTTCAGGCTGTGCGAAATAATTCACTAAAAAGCTACCTATCGCAACTTCAGCACCTACATAACTAAAAATAGCAAACACGCCCATGACAAGATGTGGCGCTTGGATAAGTTTGTGGTTTTTTGCTTTACAATCTACGGCTTCAGTGTGCTCTGCAATAATTGGCAGCTTTAGGAATGCAAATACGATGGCAATGCTTAGTAACGCTGCGGCCAAAATTAAATAAGGGATCTTCACAGAATCTGCGTTTGCAGCGGCTTCCACTGTTAATGTTCCTGCGGTTCCAAATAATAAAAAGCCACCAACAATGGGTCCAACAGTTGTACCTAACGCATTAAGTGCTTGTGCAAGATTTAATCTACTTGATGCTGTCTTAGGATCGCCTAAAGCTGCCACATAGGGGTTTGCAGACACTTGCAAAATAGTGATCCCTGATGCAAGTACAAATAATGCAGATAGGAAAATCCAATATTCATGGACCACCACTGCGGGGTAGAACATCATGCACCCGAGCGATGCGACGATTAACCCTGTCATCACTCCATTTTTATATCCGAACCGTTTTACCAAATGCCCTGCTGGTAACGAGATTATAAAATAGGCACTAAAAAAACAAAATTGAATAAGCATGGCTTCAGTATAACTAAGGTCAAAAACTCCCTTCAATCTGGGAATAAGCACATCATTTAATACGGTGATAAATCCCCATAAGAAGAATAGTGTTGTCATTGCAATAAGCGGAAGTCGATAATTGTTATTCTCGGCGTTCGCGCTTGTGACGAAGGTTTGCTTTGTATTTAATTCGCTCACAAGTGATACTCCAGTTTATTTTCACTTTGATTCTACACAGTGTTACAAGAAAGTCACAAGTGATTTGTTGGAACGTTCCGATTTTTGTTTGGCTTTTGAATCCAGTTTACTGGGTCATAGAAGAGAGGTGGCTTATTAGCAGAACAATTGCATTATGCGGTGGTATACCTTTATCTAATACTATAACTTACGTAACCAAGTTGGTGGGTTATGGGGAAAGCCTTCAATATTTTCATCATCATGGCGAGCTGCGATTTCGGCACTGGTTGTTGGAAACTGGATATAAAACAACAGAAGTTGCACGTTGCTTTACTGGCGTGCGTCATCAATGAGGAAAAGTGTAAAAACAATGTATGTACAGACGCAATTGCACTGCTTAATTAAAAAAGCAGTATGGCAGCATAAATTTATATGAAGATAAAGTTTACGACCTTGTTTTTGGTGTAATGTGAATAAGTCTTGACTTGTAGTAAGCTAGACTTGATTGTTAGAGCTTAATCAAATCTGATAGTCGCATAAGCCAATTTCGTCCATTCAATAGCAACTTAATATCTTTTTCCCGTTGCAATTTCGCCGCCTTAAGCGGTGAGTAATCGTTGGCTAAAATGTGTAGTGAAGCGGAACCGAGCCAACTGTTACGAATCCGACTTTAAGGCTTTGTTATATGCTGTTAAATGGTCAAAAATCTTATCTGAAATGGCTTCTAATTCTGGTTGAGTATTGCTACCTGCGAAGTTTGTTACGATGAAGATACCGATGTTTTTCTTCGGGTAAATGGTAAGCCAACTAGACGTGCCCATTGAGCCACCGCTTTGGTATAACATTTGTTCATTCGAATCATACTTATTTGTGTACCAATAAAATGCTTTACCATGCCCCGTCCAACTCTCATCGAGAAGTTGATGAGAAGTAGCCACTTCGGGTTCTGAGGATAGTTGATGTTGCATATAACGAGTGATTGACTCAACGTTTGAAGTTAACCCGCCACTAGCAAACCAATATCCACTGGCCAAAGGCATTTGATCACCATTCTCATCCGTTCCTACAGTAATTTCACCCGGCTTAAAGTTAGTACCTCTAAATTTCGTGTCCAGCTCTCCAGACTTAGTTGTAATTATTTCAGAAACGAGCAATTCAAAAGGCTTTTGGTAAACAGACTCCAAAATATATGCAACTAAATCAGTACCGGAGTTTGAATATTGATATTCCTCACCAGGAATAGAGTGAAGTTTCACTTTTTTGAGATCATCAAAAAAGTTGTCTCTGGAATATTTTGATATTTTTTCAAAATATGTGCCTTGCTCAATATCTTCGCGACTGTAAGCAAAACCCTGTGGAAGCCCACTAGTATGAGTCATAAGATGTCGTAAAGTTATATATTGGTTGGACAGCTCCAAATTTTTGTATTCATTACTTTTGAGGTAATGACGGATATCATTATCAAGCTCAACTTTTCCGTCGAGAATAGCTTTAGCAGCAACTAAGCCTGTATAAGTTTTGGTTAAAGAGCCAATTTCGTATACTGTTTGGTTATTGGGAGTATCCCCATTACTTAATACCCCTAAATGATATTGGTAAGTATTTTCTGAATCTACAATAGAAATTGAAACCACTTGCCCAACATTTCCATCAATAAATTCAATGATCTCAGCTTTCGTATTTGACTCAAAATTAGTGGCATCATAATTTTTACAGGAAGCTAAAACTGTCATTAATGAAACTGTAAATATCAATGATATGGCTCGGGTTATTGATCTATTCACAAATACTCCTAAGTTTGTCCGCTTTTGAACTGTTTGTTAGGTGTGCTATTGCATACACATTATTTCCTCGGACTTATATGTACCGTTTTGCTGTTTGAAATGAATTTCAAACTCAGCACCACAAATATCTTCTGCGATATAACTTTTGCAGTAGAATAAATCACCATTATCAGCTTTATGCCAATTTTTAATGTCTGCTTTAAAATCTGTGTTTAACGAAGCTGGTAACTCAAGTGGTTTTTCCCAAGCTTTCAGATCGAAACTGCAGCCATTTGGTTTTGTTGCGCAACCTGATAAAAGTACAAAAATTAAAACTAAACTCCGTATTTCCAAGTGCACCTAACGCTTGCCGTAAACGGCACAAAATAGCAGGCTAAAATTTGCGACGAAGGAGCACAAGCCTGCTGTTTTGTGTCCTGTTGGTTAAAGCGTTTGTTAGGCGTACATTAACCGTGGTGTCGACGGATATGCTTTATTAAACCTGCTTCGTTAAATTCTAATGAAACAATATTAGTTTTACTATATTCAATAGTTTTATCTAAATGTGCAGGCTTAACTTTACCCATTTCAGTCATTTTGATAAATACAACATTAGCACCTACCATGATTTCCTTTATTTCAATATTACTGTTTATAACTTCATCTTTTAGTTTACCAACCATGTCTGAACGGAGTTTCGTTTTATCAGTATACGTAAACTTAAATTTAACATGTTCATCGATAAAGTTATCTGACAATAAAGATATATAATGGTCGATTTCTTTAGTGGTTGTATTTGGTTGTTGACGTGAATTTTTGGCTGATACAAATGCCTTTGCTTTTTCAATTAATTGTTCTGCCGTGAACTTGTCATTTGCAGAAATTGAGAAAGAAAAAATAAGGAATATGAATGCTAAAGTTAATTTTATCACCGAATTCTCCTTGTATGCCTAACGCCCAATTAGGTGTGAGTAACGCTACCACGTAACTCAACCATGCCACCGAAAACATTGAACTCAAGTTTAGAGTCAAAAACCCCAAGCGTTAGGAATCACTCTTAAATTGTTTGTTATATTGCTGATGCTCAGAAATTGATAATTGCACGGCTGCCGCTGCATGAATTTCTGTCGTGTCATATAGTGGCACTGTCGTATGCTCTTGCTGAATTAGTAAAGCAATCTCAGTACAACCCAGAATGACCGCTTCTGCGCCCTGTTTGTGCAGGTTTTCTACGATTTCTAAGTATTGCGCTCTTGAGCTTGAGTCGATAACACCACGACATAATTCAGTGTAAATAATGTTGTGAACCACATCGCGCCTACTGCTGTCTGGCACAATGACATTGATACCAAATTTTTCAATTAATCGCTGTTTATAGAAGTCTTGCTCCATAGTAAAACGAGTACCGAGCAAGCCCACTGTCTTTATGCCATCAGATACTAATTTTTGAGCAGTTGCATCTGCGATGTGCAAAATTGGGATAGAAATATTCGCTTCTATTTCATTTGCGACTTTGTGCATTGTATTAGTACAGATGATTAAGAAGTCAGCACCACCCGCTTCTACAGCTCTTGCTGAAGCAGATAAAATTGACGCTGTTTCTTGCCAATTTCCTTGATGCTGTAGCTTTTCGATTTCATCAAAGTTGACACTATAAAGGCAAATTTTCGCTGAGTGCAAACCGCCTAATTCTGATTTTACTCCCTCATTTATCGCTTTGTAGTAGCTAGCTGTTGATTCCCAACTCATGCCACCAAGCATTCCTATAGTTTTCATTATTTCTCCGATACTTGATTGCAATATAACACTTTTAAAAATAAGCGACACGCAGTTTGTGTTGCATAATCGCTTGTTGAACTGAGCTGCTACCCGCTCGATGTCTCAGAGTTGGTGTTATTTATGCTAAGGGAATTTGCTTTTTGGAGGCTCTCACTTTCCTAGCTAGTGTATTCAGTTTAGCTAGTGTTATGTAAGCTTTCCCTGCATTGCTCAGCGCTCATTATGTATTCATTACACCTAAATTTACCTTAATAAGCAATTATATTTTTTTAGCGTACAGAGGCCGCTAGCCTGAGCAATTAAGCAGGTTAACTAATTGATTTTGAGCAGCTATCAAGCTGCTAACTCGTTCGGTCTACTTTGGTCGGTGTTGCATCTAACTTGAATACGCCAATTAGCCGCAAGATACCTACCTTACAATGCTGACAAGCCCAATTCGGTATCAATGTCACGTTTTCTCCTGTCTTTGGCCTCTTTACTCTGCATGTGCATGACGCCTGTGACCTTATCAGCGCTAACTTTCGCTTGCTACATACATTGGCTAAAAAACCGTAATAGCGAAAATCAATGCGAAAATCAATGACACCCACCTGAACTAACATTCAAGCTGAGGAAATGAGTAAAAAGTATGTGTGTAATATTTACTCGCTCAGCAAGGTAGCTATATCGTGATTACCATATGAAAGTTCAAAGTCGCCTTTGAGGCGAAGTCTAGATCTGTTTTTTTAAACGGTAAGCATGGGTTTGAGCTACAGACTAAAAATAAGCGACACCCATTACTATTAATATCCAAACTGAGGACGTCAAGTAAAAATGTATGAAAGCACTTCCATCAATTTGGTCAAAAGTGTGTATCGATAGGTTATTTTTTAGCACTTGAGCGTGCCTCTACACTAAAACTGGTTTATCGCGCACAACAAAGAGTTGGAAATACAACAGTTATAGATTTTCGAGTTGATAGCAAAAATAAGCGACACCCATTACTATTAATATCCAAACTGAGGACGTCAAGTAAAAATGTATGAAAGCACTTCCATCACTTTGGTCAAAAGCGTGTATCGATAGGTTATTTTTTAGCACTTGAGCGTATCTCTACACTAAAACAGGATTATCACGCACGACAACGCGCTGTAAATGCAGCTTTAAGAAATTCGAGAATTGAGAATGTGAGTTTTACTAAGCCAACAAGCGCTCACAGTTTGTTAGGTTTGTTCGTCGTCGTTTTTGCAGTGTTTCACAGTAAGTGGTTATTGTTCGCTCTCGGCCCACTGCACCGTGGAATACACGTGAAAACTGTGTTGTGAGTTTTATCCAGTTCTCCGGTTCTATATTGAGTCGAGTGAGTATGGGCTGAGATTCAAAGATATAGCCTCGCTTGTCGTCTCGAATACAACGGCCTGTGAGTTCAACCAATTCAATATAGGATTTGAGTTCAAAAGGCAGGCCTTTTGGAATATGTTTTCGTGGGCTGCCCACAAAGCGTAGTAGGTTTTTTGGTTGCTTTCCCAGCTTAGCGTGGTCGATGCGTTTTTTGATGCTGGTGTAGTCTGAGGTTTCAGGCGTTGTGGCGATGTTGGCTCTAATGGGGTTTAAGTCTACGTAAGCGAGGCAAGCGGCCAATGCAGCCTCGTCCAGTAATGCTTGAGACTTAAATCGTCCCTCCCAAAAACGGCCTGTACAATTATCTTCTCTATTTGCTCGGCGGGCGATGTCTTCGTTAAGTACTCGCCTAAACCAGCTAATATCGGCCAGCCTTTTCCTGTACTTATCAACTAGCTCATCTAATATCAACTGCTCCGACTCATTGAGTGGCTCACCTTCAGTAAATTTTTGGCTTATCCAATTACCTTTAAACAACTTGTGCCATCGTATCACTATCGCTTCATCGGACAGACGTTTCGCCTTGTTGTCATCAACATATAAAACAATGTGGGTATGATTGCTCATCACGGCATAAGCACAAACATCAATACAAAATATGGAAGCCAACATCAATAGCTTTTCTTCAACCCAGTCCCGGCGGTGCTCATATGATTTTCCGGTAAGTTTATCTTCGCCACACAGAAAGGCGCGTCTGACGCAACGGGAGATACAGTGATAATATTTGGTGTCGGTTAAACTGATTTGTCTTTTACGGGCAGTCGCCATCGTTTGGTTTCCTCAATCCATTGAGTACAGACCTAAATCTTAGGCGGTATCTTAGGAAGGTGCAAATTAGTGATGGGTGTCAGGTTTAAACTTACATTTTAGTACAAGAAACAGAGAAAAATAAAAGAGTTAATAAAAAGAAATGCTTCATTAAATATCCATTCTGAAGTACACATAACGGGCTAAAAGAGCGTGGCTATACTTAGTGAGGAACGAACTAAGCCAAGCTTTTTTAGTCCATTCGTTGATTTTCTTGTTATGTGCCTAACCTTCTGATTTTAAGTTAGGCAGGTTCGCTTTTACATAGTTATAGGCATCATCTGAAACTTCAGTATCCCAAAATGATACATATTTCAAATTTGGTAACAATGCTAATAACTTAAAGCCTTTGTCAGTTATTTTTAAGTCTTCAATCCATAGTTCTTCGAGAGTTTTAAACTGACTAATGATTTCCAATGATTTATCTGTAATTAATGTAGAGTCGAGATCTATACATCTTACTTTGAACAAAAAAGGTAAATTTGAAATACCATCGTCTGTAATGGGAGCATTTTCCAGAGAGAGTGAGACGACATCACTTGGAACTTTGGATAAATCGCAATCTTCTAATTGTGTTGCATCAAAGTAGCCATCTTCTTCTCTGAGTTTAAATACTAAAACATCGCTCATTTTGATACTCAGTCCTTGAATCTATGGTGGCACATAACATTTTATTCGTGCGCATGCGCGTTTACCTCGTTGGACCAGTGAAAACGTGCACAGTTAACTATCAGTATGCAAAGAACTTATCAGCATTCTGCTAAATATACCATCTGGAAAAGTGCGCATGCGCGTTTCCCAAACTTATTATCTCAGATCGTGGATACACAACCTTATGATAGACAATAATATTTTTAATTTATTAATGCGTAAACGCGCAAAAATTTTTTCAATATTTCCCTTGATATCCGAGAATTTCAGATAATGTTGTGTATACATACAGCGGCGTGAGGTGAGGAGTTATCATGAATCGAAAAAGCCCATTTCCGAAAGGTCTTCAGGAAGAAATGCGTATGCGTGGTTACAGCATTAGAACAGAAAAAACTACCTATATTGAATTAAAAAATCAATGACACCCACATGTAAAAAATCAATGACACCCACCTGAACTAACAGTCAAGCTGAGAAAATGAAGTAAAAAAGTATGTGCGTAATATTTACTCGCTCAGCAAGGTAGCCATATCGTGATTACCATCTGAAAGCTCAAAGTCGCCTTTGAGGCGAAGTCTAGATCTGTTTTTTGATACTGTAAGCACTACTACATTTAATGGTGCTAAGCGATAACGGACGTGAAAATATGTATTTTGTGCGTTCACCTGTTGCAAACGCAGCGTGTATCAATTGTCGTCTAGTGTTTAGTTGACGTCTTTTGTAGGCCAGTCAACAATATGGGACTCAAAATCTGACTCTAAATCTACTTCTAATTCTGATATTGCTCTTCCAAATATGCTTATCCCCGCATCTATCATGGCTTGTTTGGAACCTTTATGTTTGAGCGGATGCCAACTAGCGAGACCTCTGCCTTCGTACAGTCGCCTGTAGCTACAACTCGTTGGCATAAAGAATATATCTTTTAGATTTTCTTTAGTTAATTGTACACATGACGGCACTAAGATTTGGCGTTCACTGTAGCGACTGCACCCACATGTTGTAGCGTCGTTATATTGACAAACAATATCGGTGTAAAGTAACTCTTCACCTTCGCGCAAGAAGTCGGTGCTTTCAAATTCCGAATCATCTTCCTCATCACTATCAATAAATGAATGTAAGCAGCATTTACCACAACCATCACAGATTGATTCCCACTCTTCAGTTGTCATTTCTTCAAGTGTTTTTTCTTGCCAAAAGCCCATAGTGAAAGCCCCTTTAAATCATTATGTACAATCGTATTGTAATGCTAACTTGCCCTTAACCCCTATTAATTAAACGGCTCTTGAAAGAGGCAAGCAAACAGCACATTTTATAGGAAGGTCGATAGTAATTCAAAAATGATTAAAGGAACGTCCGTTGTAGACAATGCTTTATTTACTCTTTATCAATATTGTGGTGATATATAGCGACCATAAGTTGTACGGCATAAGTTAAGGAAATACGATGCACTTGTTAGTTCGGACGTTAATTCTGTTTGGTGTAGTTGTAGGTGCTATAGCATCATACAGTTATGGAAATAAGTCGGGTCTGTTTATTTTTGTTGTGATTGGACTATTACTTGAAATCTTTTTTTGGCTGCGTTTGTCTCCAAGTAAAAATCACAAGTCACAGAAGAAACAAGTTTAGCTGAGTTTTTTAGGATTGCTTTTGTCTGAAGAGGCTTGGTGTACGGATAGACATTGAGTTGGTCTAAACCGACTAAATAGGGCGATAGGTTACACGAGGTAAACAATAAAGAATTGGCTTTGTGCTATTTAGCGTACTATGCAAACGCTGGCTCTGATTTTAACGGTATTCTGATCTCGATGTTGAGGCCGCCCAACAAGCTATTGAAAGACTCTATTTCCCCGCTATGGGCCTCTAACACCTTTTTACACATCGCAAGACCCATGCCTTTTGATTTCCCCGAATTTGTTCGCGAAGATTGAGATTTATATAAGGGATCAAAAAGTTTCTGGTGTGCTTCATATGAAAGTGGTGTGCCTGAGTCTTCAATGCGGATGATTAGGTTGTTATCCAAACAAAAAAAGCTCATTTTGACGGCTACATTTTCACCGCCATGTTTTTTGGCATTACCTAAAATTTCGAGTATACAATTTGTGATAGCATCTAGATCTATTGCTACTTTCTCTGCTCCTGAAATCTGATAGTTCACCTCCAGTTGCCCCGTGTTACTTGCAAATAAACTTGCAGCTTCAGTATGGACGTTATGCACTAGCTTACAGATAGTAAAGTCCCTAAGGTTTAGCATAGTTGCAAGTTTCTCGTTATCTGTAACAAGCATAAGTTGATTGATGAACTGATTCAGCTCATCGATTTTATCCATCAACTTACTGTAACTTTCCTGTACATTCTCGACAATATTGTATTGTAAAGATTCAACTTGTACTTTCATTACGGTCAAAGGGGTGCGTAGTTCATGAGACAGATCTGTAAATAGTTGTTGTTCCTTTTCTTGTAGTTCTTGTTTATTTCGTTGATTAGATTGCTTTTCAGTTTTTACCGTATTTGCCAACGCATTTACTTGCGTTTGTAATGTCGAGAGTAAGTTGTTTTGTGCCGACTTATTTTGTTGGGCTAGAGCAAAAGTAAATAGGATAACCTCTATCAAGTAGCCTAACTTAATCGCACTGGAAATGTGATAGACATTGATAAAGCCTGAAAACATCGTGCCCCCTATGGCGATGATATTAACAAAAACAACATGGTTCAAAAGGCTTAAAGCAAAGGTAATCGACCCAGGTGCACGTTGCTGAAACGACCAAAAAGCGGTAAAGATAAACAGCGGGATGATACTTAGACTCAGAATCAAATTATAAAATACAGACTTCGATAGGATTGCTACTGGGATTAATAACAAGTAGCCCAGCAAAAATGCCTTATAAAAGTGATTTAGTGTGGGGTTGAATCGACCGAGTTGTAAAAACTCACGGATAAACAAGAGGTGGAAGACAGGAACTAGAGTCATCAACCCTGCTGAAAATAGTGACGCAAATATGCCATAAGATGGCCAGAAATACTGAAAAGTGAACCCTGACATATCCAGTACTATTAAAAGAAATAATAACGTCCAAACGCAGTAATAAGCATTTGCGGCATTTGCATTGAAGTAAAAGTTTACCAATACGATGACAAAGACAGCGGCAATAATACCACTAAGCGTTGCATTGATTACGGTACTACTAAGCATGCTACTTTGTAATGTTCTATCGTCGAGTAATTTAAGATCTGCTGCGGCATTTGCAAAAGTTTGGTAGCGAACGATGAAGTGTCCACTACCCTGTTCTTGCTGTGTCAATGGCTGGTATATCTGGGGAGTCGATATTGCTCTGGCTGAAAACTCAGCGTCAAGGGTATATTGAGCGATAGCTGATACCTGAGTCTCATTGACGTAGGAAATACTTAGCCAGGGCAGTCTTGCAAATCCGAAAGAAAGATAGTGTTTGTAACCAGTTTCGAGTGCGCTTGCATCAATTATAGCCCATTGGTATGGCTGCTCTGTTAATGACGGTTGATATTTAGAAAGCTGGCTGATGATTATCGACGCTTCCTGTTGGCTTACATTTAGCTGTTGACTTAACTGTGCGGGGGTCATCTCGCTAAATTGGACCTCAACTTGTGTATCACGCCCGTTTTGCTTAGGAGCCGAGATACTAGCGCTAGCCAGTGTCGAAACGAGCAATAAAATTAATGTAAGCAGTTTGGACATAATAAAGTAATACACAATGTTTGTTTGACAATGCTACGTTGAAATAATGAAGCAAATATGGATAAAACGTGTGTAAGTAAAAGATTGTAAATAAAAAGCATCAAATATACGTATTAAAAACAAACAACTACAGACTCCTGTTTACTGAGATTTGTGAAACATGGTCGCAAAATAGTCAGATAATCTGAGTTACATAAAACTGAAATATAACTGTAACAATTGAATGTTCTAATGCGCCACTGAAATAAAAGTGTAACGAAAGAACACGTATTACTCTAAGAGCGAAACTATGGTTAATCAATCTCAGACTTCAGCTTCAGCAAAACTTTTTAACTGGCTGTCTATCATTCTACTTGTTTACTTAGTCTTAGTTGCAGTAGGTACTGTAAGTGGTGGTTTTAAACTTGCCTCTGGTGGTAGCGAAGGTGCTAAGGAAATATTTGCATTTGCAACTAATCCTGTAGTGGCTTTATTACTTGGTGCATTAGCAACTGCTTTGGTTCAATCCTCATCAACAGTGACCTCTGTCATCGTTGGATTAGTAGCAGGTGGATTACCTATTAGTATCGCCATTCCAATGGTAATGGGCGCGAATATTGGTACCACTATCACCAATACCTTAGTCTCAATAGGTCACATTCGCAGCAAAGAAGAGTTTAAACGTGCTTTTGCAGCTTCTACGGTTCATGATTTTTTCAATCTATTGGCCGTTGTGATTTTCCTGCCGTTAGAAATTATGTTTGGTATCTTAGAAAAGTTTGCGTCTAGTCTTGCACATGTTTTTGTAGGCGATGCTGATTTATCTTTAAAGAGCTATAACTTTATCAAACCACTAGTTAAGCCAGCGGTTAATGTGGTCAAAGATGCCGTAAGCTTTTTAGATTCTACTGCCGCTGGGGTTTCTATGGTGGTGATCGGTATAATGATGATTTTGTTCGCCGTTACTTACTTAGGCAAACTACTGAAAAAAGCGCTAGTTGGTAAAGCTAAAGAGTTGTTACATAGCGCTATCGGTCGCGGACCTTTGGTAGGAATTGGCTCTGGTGCAGTGGTGACCGTTATGGTTCAGTCATCTTCAACGACGACTAGCCTTATGATCCCACTTGCTGGAAGTGGTGTGTTTACGACCCGTCAAATCTACCCATTCACATTAGGCGCAAATATTGGCACTACTATTACCGCACTTTTGGCAGCGACCTCTATAACAGGTGCTGCGGCAGAAGTTGCCCTTACCATCGCACTTGTACATGTAATGTTTAACGTTTTTGCGGTAACGCTTATTTACGGTATGCCGTTATTACGCGAGATACCACTGCAATTAGCTGAAAAGATCGCCGATGTTGGATCTCGTAACAAACCGGCAGCACTTGCTTATGTGCTAGGCTCATTTTTTGTTTTCCCGGGACTTATTATGTTGGCAGTGCGTTAATCGCAACCTGCCACCCTGTGACATAAGGCTCGAATTATCGAGCTTTATGTCTTTTAACACATCATCACATGTTTCAATTATTTTTATTACCGTTGATATCGATTGGGCAAAACCTTTAAATAGCTTAGAGCTAATCATGTCATTGACGAAAACGGTATAAAGTCATAATTCTGTCATCATATTTTGAGAAAATTACTCCTGTCTTTATTAATGAAGAAGCAAATAAATGAGTAGCAACCTTGGTATTTTTAGCTTTAATGTGGCACAAATTGAAAGTTCGATAAGAGGAAAATATCGATCTGTTCAGCCCTACGAGAATCCAGTTTTGCGACCTGATGATAATGGACTGTCGTTGACAATCGAGCTTCCCAAAGATGCGCGCATTGGTGATAAGGTTGAAGTGATCTTGACCAAACTTGGTGAACGTGTTGCTAAGTCTGAATCAGTATTAACTGTTGACGCTGACACTTATCTAACCAAAATAGTAGACGTTAAAATCCAACAGCCACTAGAAGCCGATAGGTATGCTATGCAAATTAATTTGGTTGGATTGCATGATTATTTGAAGAATACTGCTGAGTTTACTATCACGCTAGCCGAAGCCTTGATTGCGCCAAGCCATCCTGAAATTGATGTAAACGGCGATGAAGTCAATGGCGCTAAACGGCTGTTTAATGCTGCGATGAGTGCAGTGTTGTCTGTTTTTTAATCACAAAATAACCAAAGCACAAGCTATAAACTTATGGAGCACATTTGTAAAACGCGCTGCCAACACATTAAGCGAGTTGGTACTAAGAAGGTTAAGCCGTAACCATGTTAATTTAACTGGGTAGAGATATTTTCCCCATTGAAAAGGGTAACGCTTCCTTCTCTCCTGATAACGTTTCATTTGCAAGCAATGCAAATAAAGCTGCCTCTTTGGCATCAGGGTCAATGTTCAAGTTGGCAAAGTCTTTAATCACTATGGTGCCTTTGAGAAGTCCACCAAGGCGCTGCATCAAAAACGCATTATGCAGCCCGCCTCCACTGACATAAAGTTCAGTGTGTTCTGTTGTGAGCTGATTTATTGCCTCTGCAATAGTACGAGCGGTAAATTCAGTAAGAGTTGCTATGATATCCTCATGGCAAAGATCACATTCACTCAGCGCACGTTGTACATACGCGCGGTTAAATAGCTCTTGTCCCGTAGACTTTGGCAGTGGCAAATCAAAAAAAGCATGTTGGCTTAATTTGATTAGCAGTTTATCGTTAACATTTCCACTCGATGCTATCTTGCCATTTTCGTCATAGGCAATACCAAGAGTGTGTTGACAATATTGATCAATTAATGTGTTTCCTGGGCCTACATCGCTACTAATGGTATCGTTTATCGCCTTAGCTTTTGGTAAATAAGTTAGATTAGATATACCGCCGATATTTAATAAAATGCGGTCGACTTTTTTATCTGAGTAGAGTAAATGATCGCCATATTGTACCAGAGGCGCTCCTTCTAGTTCATTGGCGATATGTTTTTGTCGGAAATCAGAAATAGTAATTATACCTGTTTTTGTGGCAATGACATCGGCATCTACAATCTGCAAGGTGCTATGTAAATTTGAAGCGGTATAAAACGGTTGACCCGGACAATGATATATAGTTTGTCCGTGACTTGCTATCAGATCTATGGACTGATGCTCCTCTTGCCATAACTGTAGTGTCTCACTAATCATATCTGCATATAACCTTCCAAGCCAAGTATGTAACTGGCAAAGAGAACGCAGATCGACTTTTGGGACTGATGCGTGTTGGCTCAATAACGCCCTTTGTGATTGGCTATAGGTAACGGTTTTGAATTTTTCTACTTCAAGCTTTGTCCGTTTTCCATGATGCGTAATTTTACATAATGCAATGTCAAGTCCGTCAAGAGAAGTCCCACTCATCAGGCCTAAAATTCTCTTAGTGGGTTTATTTGCAATGTTGGCTAATTTTATAATATCGCTTTTCATTTATAGCTTTCGTTCTGTAATGATGGCTGCCACTTTATCGTATTTTACGCCTTTCAAGATCCCGAACCCAGTTAATTGTCTAAACTTAAACCTAGTAAAATACGGGCAACTTAAGCCAAGTAAAAATAGTGTTTTTAAATGAGTTGAAAAGTCGACACTGTTCTGTGTGGCAAATTGCGACGCATTTCTCAACGTTTCTCGGATCAACTCAATATCTATTGGAGGTTCTTCCTCCACCTGCATTAACATGGCTTTTCCTTCGCATGCGCTACAATGCCCGCAATGTTTCGGAGCCATGCTATCTCCAAAATAGCTTGCCAAAGCGTAATGATAGCAGGTAGTTAGTTGAAAAAATTGGAGTAAATGTTTAAGTCTGGCTTGTTCACCTTGCGCTTTAATTTGTGCTTGTTGATAAAACTCATCCGTTAATTTATCGATGTCGATTGATTCACTCGTTTTAGAGTAGACAGAAGTATACTTTGATGTTTTCACCTCGATCAGCTGTCGGTTCGATAAATAGTCAATAGCATCTTGCGCTTTTGACAAGGAGATCCCATTATTTTCCAATGCCGCTAACGATAATACTCCCCACTTTTTCTTAAACTCAAAGCAGCTCAATAGCTTATCCAAGAAAACTTGCCGCTGTTCAGAAAAGTGAGCAAGTAACTTCTCTTTCGTTTGGGTAAACGCAATGTGTAGCTCTGCAAAATAGCTATAGTTAATTTGTAATAAGCCTTGTAGCTCTAATTGTACTAACAAGGTTTTTAAGACCAATTGGTTTATATTCGTTTTGTTTGCAAGGTCATACTCATTTAAATGATAGTCTTGATCTGGCGCTGAAAATAATTCAGTAAAGAGGTGTTTGAGAGACGCATACTCCAATGCGCTTGCATGGACAAAGTTCTCAAGTGTCGATATTTTCTCGTTATTTATTAGCGCAACACAGTACGCCGGCTTTGAGTCCCTACCCGCTCTGCCGACTTCCTGGCTATAACCCTCGATGGACTTTGGCATATCATAATGTAGTACCCATCTAACATCCGGTTTATCGACTCCCATACCAAAAGCAATTGTGGCGACAACGATTAAATCTGGTTCAGTCAGAAAGTTCGCTTGGATCTGTGCTTTATCTTCAGCTTTAAGCGAAGCATGAAATGCAGCTGCTTTAAAGCCACATGCAACAATCATTTTAGCAACTTCTTCTGCTTGTTTTTGTTGCGTTACATATACTATCCCGGCTCCTTTTGCCCTTTTAAGAAACGCAAGTAAGTATTCATCTTTTTGCTTTTCTCTTATATACACCGCACTCAGATGTAAGTTCTTTCTATAGAAGCCGGTGCGAACAATCGACTGCTGCTGAATATTAAACTTACATGCCATATCATTGGCGACTTTGTTGGTTGCAGTGGCGGTAAGTAATAACACTTGCTTGATCCCAAGCTCTTCACGATATTTGGCAATTTTAAGGTAATCAGGGCGAAAGTTGTGTCCCCATTCGGAGATACAGTGTGCCTCATCGATGACTAAAAAAGAAATGTGAGCTCGGCTTAGTAATAAACGGGCTTTTTGACTGTTTAATCTTTCTACTGAAATAAAGAGTACTTTCAGAGTGTTACTGATGATCTCATTTTCAACCTGGGTTGTTTCGGCACGAGTTTGAGTACTATCCAAGCAGGCGGATTTCACTCCTATCTTTAATAAATAATCTCGCTGCTCATGCATTAACGCAAGTAATGGTGATACGACAACACACATACCCGATTTTAAGACTGCGGGGAGCTGGTAACACAATGATTTTCCTGCTCCAGTTGCAAAAATAGCAATGGTGCTTTGTTCTTTTAGTATAAGGTCTATAACTTCTGCTTGGCCATGGCGTAATGTCGAATGGCCAAATGTCTGCTGCAGCGTTGTGAAAATCTGTTTTTGATTCATTCCGAGTCTTTTCTATATTTTTTTGATATGTCGCTTATCGTCTCGCTTAGGCTTTTAATAGCTGTGTTGATCCTATCAATTTCAGAGCGGTTAAAGGCATGTCGACCTAGCATAAAATGTATAGCATTGTCATTGACAACATAGGGATGTAATACGAGGCTGTGATAGCCAAGCTGGTTAATATAATAATATCCCGCATCTTCATCTTCTATCAGAAAATCAACACGACCCTTTGCAACCATTTCTACTCTGCGCTCTAGGCTTGAAATTTCAAATAACCTTTTGTCATACCATTCTATTTTTTTTATTTGTTTTAGCTCTTCGCCATAATAAGCCCCAGGATTTGATGTAAACGTATGCCCGGACGAAAAAAGCTCTATTAGACTACTGTTTGGGCCGATTTCTCTATTTGAGAATAGCCTCATTCTCTCTCTTCTATAAGGTGCCGAAAAATAAGCAACTTTTGCTCGCTCAACGCTAAAGCTAGCTGAAGGAAGAATATCTATTAGTCCTTTTTCTAGCTCGGTGATCCCTCTTGCTGATGAAGGAAGTTGAATAAATTCGATACAGAGGTTTGCGTTAGCAAAAACTGACTTTGTTACTTCAATATCAATACCGTATGGTGTTGGATTATACATGACAAAAGGTGGCCACTGTGAGCCTATTCCAACTTTATACACAGGCCGGTTGGCGCAAGCCTGCGAGTGAGTCGTGAACATCATCAGGCAACATATAAATACGGTGATACGAAAAATTACTATCAGGAGGCGTTACTCGTTTGTGAAGCTCATATCGTTATTATGAAAGACTCACGAAAAAAATAAAGTGATAAATCGGTAATATTGGGCAGAGTAATGTGTAAGTGAACAATAAAATGAGCTTGTGCAAACAAGCTCATTTAGGGTTTAAGTTAAAGTTAATCAGTTTACAGACGTTTCCAAACGCCAGCGGTTCCAGGCTCTTCTCCACGAGTCCACCATTTGGCTTCAAACTGAGCGCCGTTATGGCTAACGCGATCTCCGCCAACATATACGGCTGAACTATCCCATGCAGGATATTGTGCTGCCGTGTCTTTCACTGTTACATCAAAGCTTGAAATAACACTGTTGACACCGTCAGAGACTGTAACAGTTACCGTCACCGTAGTATCAGCAGAAACACTAGAAGCGGTAAGGGTTGCCGTATTATTATTGCTAACAACGCTTAGCTCGGCTGGTACTGACCAATCATAGCTCAATGCAGCGCCCTCTGGATCAGTAGCGTTGACTGTAATTGTAGTCGAATCACCTTCATTGATCGTCACATTTGCGATCGGCGTAACTGCTGGAGCCTCATTTGCCCCCTCAGGATTGACAACTACAGTGACCGTCTTACTGGTGCTAACAGTGCCATCGTTTACTGTTAATGACAAATCATAGCTAGTTTGCTGAGTTACTGATGGAGCAGTGATAGAGACTGACGCTGTGTTGGTTGCAGACAAGACTAATGCTGCGGGAGCAGTCCATGAGTATGTTAACGGATCATTGTCAGCATCAGCTGCTAGCGCACTTACATTCACCGATTGCCCCGCTGTTACGTTAATTGGACCTGAAAGGCCAATAGTGGGCGCACGGTTTGGAATATCACCAGCGGTAAGACCATCGTACATCGCATTTAATATGTCGCCATTGTCAGCGTCAATTTCCCAGCCGAACAAACCAGCAAGTTGGTGAGTATTTGCATATTGACCCTTGGCGATGACACTTCTTGGGCTATCATAAGTGATCAGTTTACCATTGCTTCTGTTCCAGACGTAAGCGGCTTGAGCCTGTTCGTCGTAGCCTACTTCGAAGCCATTAACACCATTACCACTTTGACCTACAGCGTTAGCCGCTATCGCTTTATAATCCATTATCCCAGGTTCCCATACCCCTTCATTGGTTGAGCCTTTTAAAGGACCATTACCAGGTGCTGTCATCGGATTTCCTGAAATAGTCGTGTTAGCATCACTTACACCTTCCCAGCCACGGCCATACATCGCTACGCCCATAACCAGTTTTGACGGTTGTACTCCTTGTTGTAGCAACAACTGTATTGCATGGTCACCAGTGTATGCAGGACCTTTCCTAGGATTACCATTGCCATCAACACCTGTACCATTACATTCATCAGTGCTTAGATGTGAACCGCAATAAATCCCAGTTTGGTGCCCAGTATCATTATTCCACGCCCCATGGAAATCGTAGGTCATGGCAAAAATGTAGTCCATATACTGCTGCGCTGCTTGGTAATCTACGTCCTCAATTTTATCGTAACCCGCTCCGATAGCGGATGTGAGTTCATATTTTCTGCCTGTTTCTGCTTCCAACTGGTCTAACATTGCTCGTAGCTCTTGCATAAGTGCTACATAAGCCGGACCATCGTTAACTGGATCGCCAAGATCTGGATTTGGGCCGTCGCCACCAGGGAACTCCCAGTCTATATCTACACCGTCATAGAACTTCCATGTTTTCAAGAACTGCTTAACAGAAGCGACAAAGGTGTCGCGGTTTGCTTTAGTTGTAAAACCATGGAATGGATCTGAAAGTGTCCACCCTCCAATTGAAGGTAAGATTTTTAATTCAGGGTAACGCTGCTTCAACGCCATTAATTGAGAATATACACCACGAATAGGATCTTTCGCGTCTACACCTGGCATCGATTTCTGTACGGCTGCCCATGGATCATGGATAACAACTTCATAGTCTTGTGAATCCGCACAGGCAGTTTGTAGTGCACGCCAACTGTTGCCGTTTTCAATAGATTTCAACGATTCATTCGGTCCACAAATTGGAATAAAACCGTATAAAATGTGTGACAGATTGTGGGCTGGGATTTGAGTTACATCGTAGTTGCGACCGTAGATCCCCCACTCTACAAAGTAAGCACCGGTAACACGTCCGGGAATTGTTCCGTTATTTCTGTTGTTCGGATCAACATTCATTGGTAGTGGGTCCAAATGTGCACCGTCTGTGTCGGCGATAACGATTTCTTTGCCTGCACTTCTGGCACATACCGTACCTTCACATAGCTCTAGATAAAGTTGGTGTCTGCCTGATTTTGTATAAGGAAATTCGACAACCCCACTTTTGGTTCCCGGTGTTAAAGTTCCTTGATTGACTAACATATTGTCAAAGTAAACTTTATAGTTATCTCCACCGGAGCCACTCCAAGCATTCCATTTGATGTTAATATTAACCACATCTTTGGCTTTAACTAGCTGCTTGTATGAGCCGTTGCCATCAACATTTACTTCAACAAAAGAGTATTGTTGCGGCTTCCAATCAAGTGATGGCGTAGATGGTGCAGCTAGTGCTCCCCCACTTAATAACGCCAGTCCTATATATGTAGTTATTTTATTAAGTTTCATATTTTCAACCTTTTTGTAGTTACATGTTGTACCCAGTGTGGGTTAATTAAATTGGTTTCCAAACGGCGGAGCTGCCTGGCTTCTCATTACGATTCCACCATTTCGCTTCATAGCTCTGTTGTTGATAAGTTACTTTGTCCCCTGCAACATAGGTTTGAGTTGCTTTCCATTGTGGGTATTCACCTGCGTTTACATTCTTGATGGTGACAGTAAAACTCGCTGCGGTACTGGCTTTACCATCCGAGACTGTAAGTGAACCTTCAATTGACTGGTCGGTGTTAACGGCTGGGGCGGTGACAACTATCGTGTCGCCATCTCCTGTATAAGTTAAAGGTGAAGGAATTGACCAAGTAAAACTCAACGGATCGTTTTGATCGTCGAAAACATGAGCGTGAACGGTTGCTTGCGTGTTTTCGTTAATCACGATATTTGCTATCGGGTTAATCGTTGGAGGTGTATTGGTATCCCCCTTTACAATACTCAGGTTACTTGTAAATTGTGCGTTTGGTAAAAATACTTGATTGGCCAACAATGTTGTTTCGTCAAAAACAATCGCGCCATCTTGCTGCATAACACCAATTTTTAGTTGGTTACTAAAGTTACTATTTAAGTATGAGGCAAGCTCAGTTTGCCAGCGCGAGACATTCGTTGAATTGATGGAAAGTTTATGGCTTACTAGCTCGTTACCCGCTTGGTCAAATGTTCTAAACCAGATACTGTCGCCAACGTTAGCATTTTGTCCTTGTTTTAAATAGTAACCACTGCTAACCCAATCCGCAGGCGCGCCTGTGGACTTAATGGTAATATCTGAGCAGTTATAAAATCCTTCGCCACCGGCATCATTACGTTGCCAGCGGGTGTACAACACTGCTTCTCCTTCACGACCTGCGGGAATATTAATTTCCATTTTGTAAAAGCGTTTGCCTTCTGGATCTACAACAAAGTCGATATTGTCGAACTCATTGATGAGCTCTAAATCACTCCATTTGAGTGGCATTGTATTTCCGTCGTAACTGGGCTTAGTTAAGAAAATCTGCCAGAAGCTGGGATTATGTGGTGTGGTTGCCCTAAAGCTAATGGCCACTGTGTTTTGAGCATTTGGCTCAATCGTAGTTCTCTGCCAATGGGGCGACACAACACTCATTCCCTTTTTATTTGTGTCCCCGGCTGAACACAATGTACCATCTGGAACTACAGTCTTAACGGCTTCAAGGTTGTTATAATCGGCGGTATTTGCTGAAAACTCATGCTCTTGTACAAACTGGAAGTGTCCTGACTCTAGAAAAGCTGCCCTACATGCTAGGTTGGGTATGTTGGAGCCGTCATCAGGCCACCAGTAACCACCTTGAGACTGGCATATTGCTTGTCTGGCCTTTGGAAAATCCATATAGCCATGAGATAGCGCGTTGTTGGACAGTAGCGTTGAAAAGGTGCCAACCATTATAAATGCAAACTTAGATTGGAATTTATTCATGTTAAATTTCCTTCTAATAAGTGGGGAGCCTGTCCTCCCCATCCATTATTTATAAGTTACAAACTTTGGTATAATCACTGCTCGTTGAAGGTTGTTTATTACTCCACCACTTGGCTTCGTATACTGCGTTACCATCTTTAATAAGGTCGCCCTGAGCCGCATGGGTGCCTTTAGGAAAAGTAGGATAGGTGACAATTTGGTCTACAGGGGTTCCTTTACATGAAGTCACCGGATCCGTTGAACCATCTCCTGGCTTTGCTATTGGAAGGTCTTTGTATTCACTGGCAAATGCGTATCGTTTACCATCCTTCTCAACGACAAAATTAACAGGACCTGAAATCGGCATATAGTACATAACCTGGGCGTTCACCGTTTCTCCAGGGCCAAATGACTTAGGTGTGCTCCCCCACTCATTGACTAACGTGATAGAAAAACGATGGAATTCATTTTCAAAACCACCTATGTTGTTGCCAGCAGCGTTAGAGCCATTTACATCCACCGCCATCTTAAGTTTTTCTTGGGCATTCCAGTTCGATTTGAAGATAGCTGATGTTGCAACAGGTACATCGAAGGAAATCTTTGCACCGGTTAAGTCAATCCCTGAGTTATTGGTAAATGCGAAGGTTGGAGCAATTGGGTAGTTTGCATCACCTGCTGGGAAGTCTTTTGCTTCAAAAGACACGTTGACAGCAGAAGCTGGTTTAACAAACGTTTTGTTACCCTGTTTGACCGAATAAGGCGTACCACTTTGGTTAAACTTGTTGTACGCCAAGCTGGTAAGCGATGAACCCATAAAATATTCATTTTTGCTGGTGTCATAGTCAAAGTCACCGGCAAGCTCCCAAAACATGATCCCGCCCAGTTCTTGGTTGATGACATAATCAACTTTTGCAGCCATGGATTCTTCATCTTCGATGGACAAGAATACGTTTTTAGTTGAATTCCAAAGCCAAGGTGCAACTGCAACCGCATCATAGTGGCGTGTATAACTGCCGGTAATTTGGTGCGCTGGGTTATTGATAGGGTCTAAACCGTAATCTGAAAGGTAGCTACCCAGTACTCCATTTTGTAAGTTTTTAACATGCCATAATGGGTTCGAACCCGCTGGTACCTCTAAACCAACATCATTTTTGTCATGCCATAAGTTGTCTATACCAACTGCACCATTACCACATTTATTCTTGTCGCCACTACCAGTACCAGGAGGGCAATCCGCTTGGTTTGGTAATGCAGCTTGACCCCATAAGCCATTGGTACCGCCAGTCACATCTCTAAACCCGCGAGTGTAATAAGGAATACCTATATTAATTCGCCCAGCAGAAACTGATCCTCTGAAATATTTAACAGCCCAATCAGTATTCAGGTAGCCAATACCTTCAAACTCTTTCGTGCCATAAACATTCCATTGTTTTAATTCAGAGTCTTCACCAGTATCAAATAATGAAGCATTGTGGCCAACATGTTGGTTCCATGCACCGTGAAGATCATAAGACATGATATTCACATAATCTAAGTATTTGGTGACTTGGAAGGTCTCCATACCACGCAACAAATAACCAGAGGAAGGAGACGCGATAGTGAGCAAGTAGTGGGTATTATCTTGCTGACCTGCTTGGTCTAGTGCCTCACGTAATTTCTTCATCAATACTTGGTAAGAGCGATTCAATGCTGCGCGTCGGGGGTTTGATATGGCAAAGTCATCTGGGTGACCCGAATCGTTCATCGAAGAGGGGTACTCATAGTCAATATCGACACCATCGAAGCCATATTTACGTATAAAATCGATAGAGCTTGCAACAAAAGCATCAATTCCAGCGTGGTTCACACTACCATCAGCATTGGTTGTCATGGTGTAGAAACCACCACTCGCGACCCTTTTGCCTGTTTCGTCAAAGTAGCCTCCAGTTTCAGCCCAACCACCAACTGAAATCAACGTTTTTACGTCTGGATGCTGCTTTTTAAATTTGTTAAGTAAGTTAAAATGACCTGTATAGGGCAAAGTTGGATCCATTTCTGCCCCTGCAACTCCCGGCCAGGTCATATTCGTTGCTGGGTTTTCAGCGGCATTTGGGTTGCCTATTGAAACCTTGTTGTTAGCATCTACATGTGCAAATGCGTAATTAATATGCGTGATCTTGTCCCACGGTATGTCATTAACCAAATAACTTGGTTGACCGTTTTTACCTGTTCTCCAGCTTGTAAAGTAACCAATGACTCGTCTTGGATGATCGGCACCCATTTTCTCTCTGCCATTTTCATCATAGATTTTGCAGTAATTTGGCGAAGCATTTGGAGTTTCGTACAGCCCTGCTGGAACACAGTTATTACTAACTGGAGGAACTTCAACAACATTCACAGTTAATGTACTTTGTGCTGTTGCACCGCTGTTATCTTCTACGACTAGTTTAAGTTGCGCGGTGCCGAGTTGCGCCGGTAGCCAAGTGTATTGTACCGGTGCTGAAGTACTCTCAGAGACGACTTGACCGTCTACAAGCAACGTTAATTTTTGTACTGTACCATCAGGATCTGAGCCATCCAAAGTAATGATGACTGGTTGATTTACAGTGACATCAGTTATCCCACCTTCAAGACTTAAATTTGCGGTCGGTAGTTGGTTACTTGTTGAGTTTACGATGATATTGCTGATTAATGATGAAGAGCGTGCTTGTTCATTATCTGTAGCAACAACAGAAATGGTATGGTTACCTGCAGTTGCCAACCAATCAACAGAATAGTTGTTACCTACTGCTGTTGTATCAATACCTACAGAGGTACCGTCAACAAAGAACTCGACTTGACTAACCGAACCATCAGCGTCTGTTGCATCAACTGAAATGGCAACGCTGTCATTTTCTGAAAAAGAAGCTCCGTCAATTGGCTGTAATGATTGAACTTGAGGTGGTTTGTTGGTGACAACGCTGTCACACCGTCCCAATTTTTTCCAGTCATCCCAAGGTCCAGAGTTAGTAGAGGGATCTGCTTGAGTCCACCACTTTGCTTCATAGGCATGTTGTGCTTTTTGTACTTGTTCACCGCCGCTATATGCTGTGCCTTGTGACCATTGTGCTAGTGAGTCACAATTGTAAGCATATGAATTAGCGCAAAAAGCAGCACCAATTAGCGAAGCCATATAGGATAAATTAAAGGTCTTTACATGTTGTTTCATAGGTGTGGTTCTCCAACCATTTATTGTATTCGGTTAACAATAACAACATAAACCTAACACATAAAAAGGATATGGCAACAAGAAATTTACCACCCTGTTTGACGTTTACGTAAACGTAATTTCATGTGTTTTAGACTTAAAAATGTAATACTAAGCTATTGAAAATAATGCTTAGTTCTTTCTCAGATAATGAAATAATCGATGTCATGATTATTTGAGATTTATAGATAGTTGATTGAGCGAGAATGCAAAATCTTTACTTTAACTATATGTTTTATATTGATATATCTTAATGGTATAAATGATTTCTAAGAGGAATATAGGAATTAATTCGAATTTTTCATCATGCTTGTTGTTACTTGGTTTTTCTACTAAGTTTAAAAGTAAGGTAATTTGGAGGTATTGCATTGGATTTTAGCGAACAATCAACTACTTCAGACAAAGTCATTCGTATTCTATGCCTCGATGACGAAGAGAATGTACTGCGATCATTAAACAGGCTGTTTCGACAAAATGGGATCGAAGCGGAATTGTTTACTGAACCAGAGCAAGCGTTGTTGACGATTAAAAAAAATACTTATGATGTCATTGTTAGCGATATGAGAATGCCAGATATGGACGGAGCTACTTTTTTAAAACAAGCAAAGCAAATTCAGCCCGAAACTCAACGTATTTTACTTACTGGATACGCTGACATGGCATCAACAATTAAAGCCATAAATGAAAGTGGGATCCACGCATATATTCAAAAACCGTGGGACAATGAAATTCTAATTCATACAGTTAAACAGTGTGCCGAGAAATTTCGTTTAAAGAACCAAAATATAAAGCTTACTAAAGAAATTAGTACAAAAAATAAGGAGCTAGTAGAGCTAAACGAAAGCCTAGAGGAATTGGTACAAAAACGTACCGCACAAATTAGAAAAGTATTGAATCAGCTCGAGCAAGCGAATAAAAAAGAAGTTAAAGAGCACCGTGCTACAGTTGAGTTGCTGTATAACTTTATTAATGCCAACCCTTTTATTGATGGGAAAAAAGCGAAGAATATTGCTAGATTATGTAAAATAATGGCTTCTGGCCTTAATTTAAGTAAAGAGCTTGCTGAAACAACAATGATGTCAGGTTATCTTGCTGAGGTAGGCTTACTTGCGATGGATCCTGAAATCTACAAAAAACCACCGAGAACGCTGAGCGAAGCGCAAAAAAAGACATATTATACACATCCCTCAATCGCACAGCTTATGTTAATGCCTGCACAACATTTATCTGATGTTGCCGAAGCAATTTATCACCAATTTGAAAGGTACAATGGACAAGGTATTCCCAAGGGACTCAAGGGAAAGGAGATCCCTCTTGGCTCTTTAATATTGGCTGTGGCGAGAGACTATTATGATCATTTTTATCAAGCTAACGGTACAGATGAGGAAAAAACGCAAACTTCTCTTGAGCTTATAAAAGCGTATAGAGGAAATTTTTATGCCCCCGAAGTTGTTGATGCCTTGCAAAAAGCCGTAAGTAATAACGATCTGGCTGAAGATAGTGTGGGAACAGTTGATATAATTACAACTGATAAGCTACAAGCAGGGATGACCTTAGGTCTTGCTCTACATAGCAATCAAGGGATCTTGCTACTACCCAAAGGCCATGTATTTACAGATAAATCTATTGATAAGCTTAAGCAACTACAAACTCAGCGCCCTATCCCTTTTAGGATAATGGTAAAAAGTAACTAATACCAATTGACTTGATACTTGCTCAATTTGAAGGAGTAAATCTGACGCTAACAGCATTAAAAATTTCTTATTTAGAACAAATAAATAGTAAAAATTTTGCTTTGCCGACACGTATGTAGGTACCTTGGTGATAGCAGGACGCGGTAGCGGGGTTATCGCCAAGATTTTCTCGCCTCAGAATAGACAACTGAATTAGGAAAATAGGTATAATTTTTATTAAACACTTTACTGGTTATAAGCTGCGAGCAAGAACTATTAAAAATAGGTTACAGCGTCAAGTTTTCTTCATACATTTAAAATGTGTGAGTATTTCTTTTTGAAAGGAACACATCGTACTATTGTGGGTGGAATTACAAATTAATAAACCGAGTTGAATTTTGAAATTTTTATCAAAGCATTCATTTTCACCTGACATATTTTAAATTTTATTAGAACTGGTTTATAAAAATATTGTTATCGTGACAAAAATTGGATGTGATTTTGAGGGTTTTGGAAAACGTTCTAAGATAAAAATAAAGCGTTTAATAAGGATGTTTGATTATAGTTTATTTTAAAAAGATTCTTTCCAGTTAATATAATATGGAGTGAATTGATTTTTACACTTCAAAATATAGCCAGAGTGAGCACCTAACATTAAATAGTTAAATGCTCACATTCTACACTTAATCCAATAGACTATTCAGTATTTGTATTGGGTGTCTGGGCTTGTTACCTGAAAAACGCTTCACCTGACAGCGGCAGGAAAAGCCGGTGGCGAGAATCGCTTCATCTTTAGTTTCCTCAATATGCGATCGCCATGAAGCATCATAAAGAGCCCTCGTATTTTCTTGGTTCTGTAACTCATGACCGTAGGTACCAGCCATGCCACAACATCCAGTACTTGGTGTATCTAAGTTAGAATTGAATTTTGTGAAAATACTTTTCCATACTCTTTTCGATTCGGGCATCGAGGTGGTTTCGGTACAGTGACTTAACAGCTTGAACTTTGATGGACTTAGCGTGTCTATACTTGGAATATCAATAGTTGCAAGCCACTCATGGGCCAACAGTACATTAAATTCTCCCCTACTTTCTTGAAGTATATCTTTATATTCATCTCGATAACACATAACTAACGAGGCGTCTAATCCCACTAAAGGTCTGCCGTTTTCACTTATCTTATTTAAAAATTCAGAAGCATTTGCCGCTGTTGACTTAAACTGTTTTAAAAGACCCTTTACGTGTTGAGGCTTCCCATTGGGTTTGAAGGGTAAAAGAAGTGGATAATATCCTAGCTTTCTTATGAGTTGAATAAAGTCCGATACTAATTCAGCTTCATAAAAACTGGTGAAAGGATCTTGGACTATAAATATTGCACGTAGCTTTTCCTCAGCACTAAGCCTGTTAAATACTTCGTCAGAATAGTGGTATTCCTTAGATACTAATTTATGTAGTTGAACTTTACTTAGTAATGGTGAATCCACATAGCCAATAAGCTTTTCAAGTAGATAACTCGATATACTGTTATTTTGAACTAAATTACTCAAATTTGGGAATTTTGATATTACCGGTAACAAGCGCTCAATATTGGCAACTAAATAATCTTTTATTGGGCGATTGTAACGACTGTAATAAAAATTCAAAAATTTAGCGCGAAAAGTAGGTACATCAACCTTTATTGGACAAGCGGTCGTACAGGCTTTACAAGCCAAGCACTCATCCATGGATGCTTTTACTTCATGGGAGAAATCATACTCGTCTTTATTTCGATTATTTAAAAATCGCTCCCACCATGTGACTGTATTCTCACCATTAATGAGTCGCTTTTCTACTGATACTAAATCGACACCCTTGTTACTTTGTAATCGTAACCATTCTTTAAAAAGACCAGCTCTTCCTTTTGGTGAATGACGTCTATCTTTAGTCACCTTATATGATGGACACATGGGGGAGTTTTCATCATAGTTGAAGCAAAGGCCGTTACCATTACAATTGAGTGGGGGCTCATAACTTGTTTGTACTTGTACAGGTATCTCTCGATCAAGCCATGTTCTTTTCTGCCCGTCAACCGATACCAATTGGTCGTTCGAATCAATAGGTGTACATATTTTTCCTGGGTTCAGGCGATTGTTTTTATCGAATAAAGATTTTATTTTTCTAAGCTCGCTAAAAAGCTGCTCACCAAAAAACTCTGGGCCATACTCACTACGATAACCTTTACCATGTTCACCCCACATTAAGCCGCGATATTTTGCAGTAAGTGCAACAACTTTGTCAGAAATTGACCTAAGTAGCTGTTCTTGCTCTGGGTCAAACATATCAAGTGCTGGACGAACGTGAAGAACCCCCGCGTCTACATGACCAAACATGCCGTAATCTAATTTATAGCTATCTAGCAAATCTCGGAATTCCATTATGAAATCAGCAAGATTTTCAGGCGGAACCGCGGTATCTTCAGCAAACGCGATTGGTTTACGCTTTCCTTTAACATTACCTAATAAACCAACAGACTTTTTACGCATTGCGTAGATCTTTAGAATATCTTCTTTGCTATCTATTAACTGATATCCAATGACTCCAGCTTCTTTGTTTGCAATTAATGTATCTAACCTATTGCAAAGATTCTCTACCTTCGAATTGATCTCTTGTGTTGACTCACCATTGAACTCAACCATGTTCAAACCTTGCATATCATAGCCAGGTACATCTGTAATTAAGTCCGATACTGAATGCCAAATAATATCTTCTCTTGCTAACCCTAGTACTTTACTATCCACAGTTTCAACTGAAGTGGCATTTGCTGATACTAAAAATGGGCTATTTCTAAGTGCGGATTCAAAAGAATCATATTTTATATTTATTAATGTTTTGTATGGCTGGATCTTGGTTAGATTTAGTTTAGCTTCTGTTACTATCGCCAAGGATCCTTCTGAACCTGCAACGATTCTTGATAAATCAAACGTAGATAAAGATTCGTCAAAGACATTTTCAAGATCATAACCTGTCAAGAATCGATTTAACCTTGGAAACTTTTCAAGTATGAGAGTGCGATTGGAGCGGCATGCTTCAATTACATGAGCATAAATATCAGATGTTCTTGAATTTTGCTGAGCTAAAAGTTCCGCTTTTTCAATTGGAAGCTTTGAAGTGTTTAGCTCAGTACCGTCAATGAGATAAGTCTTTAGGCCTAAAATATGATCGCTGGTTTTACCGTAAACGAGAGAGCCTTGACCTGACGCATCGGTATTGATCATACCACCAATAGTTGCCCTATTACTTGTTGATAGGTCGGGTGAAAAGAAGAAGCCATAAGGTTTCAGAAAATCATTGAGTTGATCTTTGATAACCCCTGCCTGGACTCTGACCCACCCTTCTTTTTCGTTAATTTCTAATATTTCTCTCATATACCTTGAGAGATCAATTACTATACCTGGAGTTAATGATTGACCATTAGTACCTGTGCCACCTCCGCGGGGACCAAAAGTAAGAGAAAGAAAAGGATCCTGTTGCGCAAGTTCTAAAGCAACTTGTACATCTCTATTTGACTTTGGAAAAATGACGGCCTGAGGTACTTGCTGATAAATACTATTATCAGTTGACGTTACTAAGCGTGTGGCATAGCTATTATCTATGTCCCCAGAAAACCCTGATTCACTGAGTTTTTTGTGGTACTGGCTTATGAGCTCACTTGCAGAATCCTGCTGACTAATATTTTCGATCATGACGGTATATTTTACTTGCTTTGCATTAATTGTATCACGAAGGTTCCATGAACAACTTGAGAATTTTTGGGTTTGTTAAAAATGAAAATAGTTTATTTTAGATACTATTGTACAGTTTTGTTGATAGGGAGAAAGTAACATGAAAGTTATTAATAAATTAGTTTGTTCACTTTTATGATTTTTACTCGTATCTACATCGATAAGACTTGATTGGAAAAGTGGCTAGTATAGTAATTCGCTGAGAATAACAGATAGCGAAGTGGTCATTAAAATGCTGCAAAAAGTTGCTTAAGCATAAAGCCCCAGTTCAATAAACTGGGGCTAATGGTATGTTATTTAGTGAACTTTTCAGCTAAATATAACCAAGTTTCAAGCACTGTATCTGGGTTTAGTGAGACAGAATCAATTCCTTCTTCTACCAGCCAAGCAGCAAAATCTTCATGATCCGATGGGCCCTGACCACAAATACCTACATACTTGCCTTTTGCCCTAGCGGTTTGAATAGCCATTGAAAGCAGTTTCTTGATCGCTGGATTTCGCTCATCAAAAAGGTGTGCGATAAGACCTGAGTCACGGTCAAGACCGAGAGTTAACTGAGTTAAATCATTTGAACCTATAGAGAAACCATCAAAGTATTCTAAAAACTCTTCTGCTAGCAGGCAGTTTGATGGAAGTTCACACATCATGATGACTTTTAGCCCGTTCTCGCCACGTTTTAAGCCATGAGCTTCGAGAATTTCAATCACTTGGGCTGCTTCTTCTAGAGTACGAACGAACGGGATCATGATTTCGACGTTGGTTAGATCCATGTCGTTACGAACACGTTTAATCGCTTCACACTCAAGAGCGAAACATTCCCTAAAGTCTTCAGAAATATATCGAGATGCACCGCGGAAACCGATCATTGGGTTTTCTTCTTCCGGCTCATACTGTTGACCGCCAACTAGGTTTGCATATTCGTTTGACTTGAAGTCAGACATACGAACAATAACTCGTTCAGGTGCAAATGAAGCGCCAAGTGTTGCTATACCTTCAACTAACTTGCTGATATAAAACTCTACTGGTGACTCATAACCTGCGATAAGCTCTTTAATTTCAGCCTGTAGCTCTGCATCTTGCTTGTCAAAATGAAGTAGTGCTTTAGGATGAATACCGATCATACGGTTGATAATAAACTCAAGACGAGCAAGGCCGATACCTGCGTGCGGTAACTTAGCAAAATCGAATGCGCGATCTGGATTACCCACATTCATCATAATCTTCATTGGGATGTCAGGCATTGAATCGATGCGAGAAGAAATAACATCAAACTCAAGCTCGCCTTTGTAGATATAACCTGTGTCACCTTCGGCACATGAGACAGTTACGGTGTCGCCATTAGTAATCAAATCAGTTGCATTACCACATCCGACTACAGCTGGGATCCCAAGCTCTCGAGCGATAATTGCTGCATGGCAAGTTCGACCACCACGATTTGTTACGATAGCAGAGGCGCGCTTCATGATAGGTTCCCAGTCAGGATCCGTCATGTCAGTTACAAGTACGTCACCTTGCTTTACTGAATCCATTTCGTCAATAGAAGTCAAAACTTTAACGACGCCCGAGCCAATCTTATGACCGATTGCTCGACCTTCAACAATAATTTCTGATTTTGATTTTAACTGGAAGCGTTCCATTACGTTCGCATCTTCGTTTGAACGAACGGTTTCTGGACGGGCCTGTACGATGTATAGCTTACCGTCGTTACCATCTTTTGCCCACTCGATATCCATTGGACGACCATAGTGTTTTTCGATGATAACAGCTTGCTTGGCAAGTTCTTCTACTTCTGCGTCGGTAATCGAGAATTGGTTAGATAGTGCTGAGTCTACATCAACAATCTCAACTTGTTTACCATGAGATTCATCACTTGAATAAATCATTTGGATTGCTTTCGAGCCAATATTTCTCTTAAGAACAGCTGGTTTTGCTTTAGCAAGAGTTTGCTTATGAACATAAAATTCATCAGGGTTTACTGCGCCCTGAACTACCATCTCTCCTAAACCATAACTAGAAGTAACGAAAACTACGTCTTCAAAGCCTGATTCAGTATCGATTGAGAACATTACACCAGAGGATGCTTTGTCTGAACGCACCATGCGTTGAATACCAGCTGAAAGCGCGACGCCTCTGTGGTCATAGCCTTGGTGTACACGATAAGAAATGGCACGGTCATTAAATAGCGAAGCAAATACGTGTTTTATAGCGATCATCACGGCGTCAATGCCGCGAACGTTTAGGAAAGTTTCTTGTTGGCCAGCGAAAGAAGCGTCTGGCATATCTTCTGCTGTTGCTGAAGAACGAACAGCAAAGGAGACATCTTGGCTTGCATCACCGTGTAATTGGCTGTAAGCCTCACGGATTGCTTTATCTAATTCTGGTTGGAATGGTGTATCGATAACCCATTGTCTTATTTGGGCGCCGACTTTGGCTAATTCGTTGACATCATCAACATCGAGAGTATCTAAGATTGAGTGGATTTTTTCATTGAGCCCTGATTGCTCAAGAAATTCATTGAACGCATCAGCAGTTGTTGCGAATCCACCAGGTACTTGTACACCAGCGTTAGCAAGGTTAGATATCATTTCACCTAGAGAAGCGTTTTTACCACCAACTCGAGGTACATCCTGCATACCTAACTCTTGATACCAGAGAACGTAGTCTTGCACGGAACTGTCTCCAAAACAAATTGTATTAAATGTGAGAGATTAATTGACCTTTCCACTAGGTCACAGGCATTCTACAACGGTATGGCTGCCTTCGTAAACCGCGTTGGCTTATTTTAAACAATTTCTAAATGAATAATATCAAAATGAGAACTGCATTTTATATTTCCGATGGCACAGCGATAACTTCTGAAGTGTTCGGTCATGCTACGCTTTCTATGTTTCCTGTTGAGTTTAATCACCAGACAATTCCTTTCGTCGAAACAATAGAAAAAGCTAATGAAATTAGAAGCTTGATCGACTCTGTAGCTGAAGCTTCAGGAGAAAAACCATTAGTGTTCTTTACTTTTGTTAACCCTGAGCTATCTGAAGTTATTCTTTCATCTAAGGGTGTTTGTTATGACTTTTTATCGTATTCGGGTGAACTTGTAGGTGAAGAACTAAAAGTTTGCCCTGTGCCGAGAATACACCGTACGCATAGTATTCACGAGTCTACTTATGACTTTAGAATTGATGCTGTTAACTACGCTTTAGCAAATGATGACGGTGCAAATATTAAAAATTACGATGAAGCTGACATTATTTTAGTCGGTGTTAGTCGTAGTGGTAAAACGCCAACCAGCTTATATTTAGCACTACAGTATGGAATTAAAGCTGCGAATTATCCGATGACAGAAGAAGATTTGGAGAGCGGTAAGCTACCAAAATGTTTAGATAATTATAAAAAGAAACTTTTTGGCTTAACTATTGAGCCTGAGAGATTAGCTGCTATCAGACAGGAGAGGATGGCAAACTCAAAGTATGCGTCTATAAGGCAATGTCGTATTGAGGTGAAGGAAGTTGAGATGTTATTTAAGCGCAATAAAACTCCCTATTTGAATAGCACGCGATATTCCGTTGAAGAAATATCAGCCAAGATAATTTCTGAAACAGGCTTGAAACGCAGAAAATACTAAAAGAAGGCCGCGTGTGCGGCCTTTTGAAACACAAATTCTTATCTTGCTTTTCTTGCGTCTTTAAGTAAGTCTGCGACTAAAAATCCAAGTTCTAAGACTTGATCTGCATTTAAGCGTGGGTCACATTGAGTTCTGTATCGCTGTGACAAGTCTTCATCCGAAAGACCGTATGCACCACCAACACACTCAGTCACGTGCTGTCCTGTCATTTCTAAGTGCACACCACCAGGGTAACTGCCTTCAGATTTGTGAACCGCAAAAAACTGACTGATTTCTCGAAGGATATTATTAAAACTACGTGTTTTATATCCTGTCGTCGATTTTTCAGTGTTTCCATGCATGGGATCGGATGTCCAAATAACTTTGCGACCTTCTTGTTGAATTCGACGTACCAGTTTAGGTAATTTTTCCGGAAGTACATCTGCTCCCATACGAGTGATCAGCGTTAAACGACCCGGTATGTTGTCTGGGTTGAGGGCGTCTACAAGCTGAATTAATTCATCTTCTTGCATTCCTGGGCCAACCTTAACACCTATTGGATTTTTGATGCCCCGGAAAAACTCGATATGAGCATGATCCAATTGTCGCGTTCGCTCTCCAATCCAAACGAAATGAGCTGAACAGTCATACCAGTCGCCTGAAAGATGGTCACGTCTAGTTAACGCTTCTTCATAACCTAGTAATAGCGCTTCATGTGAAGTATAAAGCGGCGTTTCTTTAAGGCTCGGCGCTACAGTGGAATCGATACCACAGACTTCCATAAATTCGAGCGCCTCTTGAATACGCTCTGCTAGTTGTTGAAATTTATCTTTTAGAGGATTCGCAGCGACAAAACTCATGTTCCAGCGGTTTACTTGATGCAGGTCGGCAAGACCACCCTGTGCAAAGGCTCTGAGCAAATTGAGTGTCGCCGCTGATTGATGATATGCTTTCATCAACCTATCTGGATCAGGGATACGAGCATCTTCTGTAAACTCGAAGCTATTTACGATATCACCACGGTAAGAAGGTAAAGAAACACCATCTATAGTCTCAAAATCAGCCGAACGTGGCTTTGCGTATTGGCCAGCCATTCTTGCTATTTTGACAACAGGACACTTACCACCATACGTTAAAACCACAGCCATCTGAAGTAGGGTTTTGAATGTATCGCGAATATTTGCAGCACTAAAGTCAGAAAAAGATTCAGCACAATCTCCACCCTGTAATATGAAAGCTTTTCCTTCACATACATCCGCTAGGCTTTTGTATAGACTACGTGTTTCTTCAGCGAAGACTAACGGCGGTGCTGAATTCAGTTCACTCTCTACCGCACTCAATTTGGTTGAATCCGGGTATTCTGGTTGCTGTAAGATGGGCTTATCTCTCCAGCTATTTGGGCTCCAATTGGCCATTTTAAAATTCCTCATTCCAATATGTGTAAACACACTAGAACAGTACCCTAACGGCTAATTTTCATCAAGGGAAATATAGATTTTAATAAGGGAAAGAACACATCATACATTAAAAATGTTTTAATATAATCAACACCTGTTGCAAAATTTATAAAAATTCTCCAAGCGCAAAAGATAAACCTTTTTAATATTGTGTTTATTTACAGACACCGTCTCTTTGAGCAGAGTCTATCAATTGTTCATTTGATTAAAGTTTAGAGTGATACGTCTTCTCAAACGAATGGGTTATTATGTTAAATAAGACTTTTAATCTAAGATTGACGATAAAGTATTTAACTTAATTCTGTTCGCACTAGATCAAACTATGAAATATGCTTTTAGTTCGTTTTAGGTATTTTTGATTGATAAATTAGATACGATAACTTCTAAAAGTTTTCTCCACCTACTTTTACAATATTATTGAAAGATTGAGTTTGTATAATTTCTAGCTATAAAAAGGAAGTTTTACTAAGCATAATCTAAATTATCAAATCTTAGCTTGAGCCTAGTTATGAAAAAGTCTCTAAGCAAATCTTAAAACAAGCAAACAAAGTTACCACTTGATTGATACCTTTCAAAGCGCACCTTTACCTACGCAGCTTAAAAATTCAATTATTAAGATGAAAGCAACATTTTAAAATGTGCCACAGCAGTATTAACTCTATTTTTTATCTTATAACGTTCTTTCGGGATTATTTTGAATGATAGGTTTTTTAGTCTAATCTCTACAGCAGCATGGTTTTACCAATAAACACTAGACATACCAGTACCGATAAGTAAAACGGTTAAATGTCAGATCCACTAACTAAAGCAATCATCTATTCAGACAGATTTACAATCATCAACTTGAGTCAATTGTCAACCCAGTTGAAATGTAAGACAGATTACATTTAATTTTTTAGGCTTCTATACCTATCGCATAGAATTGATAAGCTTTCTTAGGTCACTTATAAGTAAAAGACATGATATTGGAGCTGGTAAAACTTTTTTGAGAAAAAAGAATCATAGCAATAATGCCATCAAGGATTACTTCTCGATCTTCCAGTAAGTCAAAAGTTAAAACCAATCTCACATTCGCCATTGAAAAATCGAATCTTGTTATCATACAACATATTCTGCATCTTCTAGCACTTTGGGCCTAAAAACGTAGGAAAAATTATTAATAACCCGATTTATTCATAACCTGCTTGCGTTCAGGTTTAGCATATTTTATTGATGACAATGTATAATTCTACCTTCTCAGAGTTATCAAATAAACAATAGCGATCGCTACCCTACTTCTTTTCTGTGAAAAATTCATTTAGTCGCTAAAAGACAATTCCCTTACTGTCCTTATTATCATAAAGAATATCAATCTAGGTCTTTCGGTAACATACATTTAGCGTTGTTACATTAGAATTGACTTTACTTCGTAAAAAGAGATATTATCGCGAGGAATGAAAGGAACACATCATACTTTATTTAAAATCAATATTCTCCAGAGCTGCAAAACGACAACCGAAGGTAAACGCAAGAACACATCATATGAGAAAATCATCTTTCATACATCACTAGTACAGTCCAAAATTACCCTTATAGTCAAACAGCTATACTACATAGTTGATGATCTGATATAATAATGCTAACTTCAAAAAGAACACATCATACATGAATAAATTTAATATCCGTTCTACATTCGATGTATTAATACATCATATTGATCAGTTATGTCATGAATTACAGCATAGCGAAATTATCAAAGCTAATTTTTATGAATTACCAGCAGTAAAAAAACAAGATGAGGAAATCGCACCTAAGCAGATTCCTATTTTAAAGTTAGACGGTGAAGATGCGAAAAAGAAATGTATAAACTCGTTCCGTGATATTTTTTTAAGTGGTCGTGAGAGTGGCAAGTTACTACAACGCTTTCCCGGTCTTTTACTTGTCAACGATCCGAGAGACACAATAAAATCAAGAGTCGCAGAAGTTAATTTAGCAAAAGAAAATTTTAAAAATACGATTTTGGAAATTTCTAACAACGATGCGCGGTTCGAGGCTGTGCATAATGCCGTACCTGATTTAATAACTCTTGCAGCCTATCGAAAGATTCATTGTGAATCAGAGCCGCCTTTTTCTGTTCGCTTTACCTGGATGAAAAAGCATGCGACTAGAGTGCTAACAAAAGATGCCGCTTTGGAAATGCTTAATCGCTCCTCTATTTATTCTAATCCGAGAATGATAGATCAAGAAAAGTGGAAACAATTAGTTGAACAAGAAAAATACCGTGTATCGAGCCTTTCTGAAAGTGCAAAGCTAAGAATAAGAAGACCTACTCGAGTAACACCTGAAGTAAATGTCCGTTATACCGCATCGAACCGTTATCATGTCAGTGCTGCACTGCCTTTTATTTTATTAAACCCACACCCTGATACTAAAATTGGAGAACTCTCCAATTTTATTGAAAAAGATGACCACCCTAGAAAGCGAGAGTATAATTTTCTTGTTGATAGAATCTACCTAGAACGCTGTGATTAATCAGTATTTATGTGTGATTATGCGCGGAATAAGTTTCATGATCAAAACTTTCAGCTAATTTAACATAACAGGAATGCGGCAATAACTCCATTTAGTATGATGTGTTCTTTAACAGCCTAGATTTGTATCATCAAAGTATAAGTTGAATCTACTAAAATAATAATCGCGTTAGACATCAAGTTGATGAAAGTTTAGATCAATTTTCTTAATTAAGTGGTCTATTTTTAGGCGAGATAATCTTGTCGATAACTCCGCTACCGCCTCCTGCTATCGCTAAGGTACCTACATCCATATAGGCAAGGCAAAATTTCTTATTTAGTTGTTCTAAATAAGAAATTTTTAACGCTGTTAGCGTCAGATTTATTCTTTCAAATTGTGTAAGTATTAAGTCTAATTGGCATTAGTAGTAAAAAAGAAGTTTGATGAGTGAGCAACCAATTTATAGCGCTTGAAGCAAATTTTATTTCAATATTTATGCTCGAAATGCGTAACAGCAGATAAAATATAAGAGAAGCTAGTTTGTTATTTTTTAGATGGCAATTTATTAACATCGTCCCAACTAGCACTTGTATCTGAACAATAATAGTGGATACAGCTAACCGCACTTTAAGTTTTAAAAACTAAATTCAGGGAAAATCTGAAGAATAACGAATCTACTATTCTTCAGATTTTTTATTTGTTCCAAATACTATTATTTTGAAGCAGATTCCTGTTAATTAAATATGATTAGTTAAAAGTTTTCTATCGTGTAGCCGTTGGAAAACAGAGATCAGCAGAGGCGTTTATTAAATGTTTATATGGCATTCTTCGAACAAATACCACTTTGTATGACATTACTTTTTCACTATTTCTTCTAATGTATCTTCATCTATTACTTCTGCATTTTCAACGATACGCTTACCACCCTGAATCTCAATGCGCTTGTGGTGTTTGTTAAGCGCTAAAATTTCATCACAAAATTGTGCTGAAGGGTGCATTTCATAAACATAATCGATGATTTTTCCAGACTTTTCATCTTTAACATTTGAAATGTTGTACTCAGATATAGCCCCTTTTTCGATCAAATCCTTCATTGTTGTAGTCATATCACGACGTAGGGCTTTTAGTTTATTTTCTGTAATTTCATCATCAGAATAGATAGAGCCATACTTTTCCATGATTGAAATCAAACGAAAATGATATGTTTTACCAGGAGCTGCATATCGCCAAAGGTGATAGAGACGCAACATCATCCAACGCGATAAACCGCGTTTTAACTCTTGCGCACTATTAAAGTAATAACCTTTATACTCCAGATTATCAATCATGTTGTGTACAAAAGCATTAAGACAAGCTACACATTTTATGTTTCCACCCTGTCCTTTTTTGCCACTAAAATGAAGTGAAGACAAAAAGTTCATGTTCGATTCGTAGAAAGAATCATCAATACTTGGATTCTTAGTATCTGTTGCGGTGTATTTAAAAGAAAGTTTTGAACCTTGAAGTGCTTCTAGTGACTCCTTAATTTGAGGGTACGGCATCGACTGTCCAACAGCCTTGAGTTCTTGGGCTAGTTCATTCATAGAAAAGATAACAGCATATTGAATACCGGACTTAAAATTAATCTTTACTATTTTCCCTTTTGAAGCAAGACGAATAAGTGCACGCTCAACTTTTTCTTCACGATCAGAAGGCCAGACCAAAAACTCCTCGTCATCGCCATCTTTTTTCGTACTCACAACAGCAGGCGTAATTTTTATCTCACCCTCATACAAAATCCCATCAACTTTCTCTGAAATTTTTCTAGTAACGATCGTTTTTTTTGGCGCTTCTTCTAATGGTAGTTTTTTATGACCAGAGCGAACAAAACGACCCCATAAGTCATAATGATTAAAGGTATTTGAGTAGGCTCTCAAACCATGAGCTGCATGCTCTATTGATACCCGAACATCTTTATTATCAGTGAACAATGCCAAACTTTCATTATCGATAGCACTTTCTACACCATGGATCTGTCCACGAAGTGAATCGGGCAAATTGTCAACAGAGATGTTCACCTTCCGGCTCATTGTTTTACTTCCAAATTTTCATGACGTCTAATAACAACATATTCAGCAGGAAAAGTTAATGATTAAAGTTAGTATAAAAGTGATCTGAGGTCATTTTTTTTGTTTGGATCATTTTTTTACTAACTGGTTCAATTTTCAGATCAACATTTTACTAAGCTAGCACTTAAAAGCCCATAAAAACCCTCTCAATAATCTAGTTTTTTGCTGATTTTGACCCACTACACCACGCCCCTGTGGAAAACTACAACCTAAATTAGTATAGATCTGATCTCTACTTAGAAGAGATCAGATCTATACTTACATTTTACGATCGGATCTTACCGCTACTGTGAATAACCAACTGATTTTTCTTAGTAAAAAATTGATCTCATTAATAAAAAAATAGCATATACCTGTGGGTAAGATGTGAGTAACTATAAAAATAAAATACTAGTTAGTAAAAATCAGATCTGTTAGTTGTAAGAGATCTGATCTTAACCAAGTAATATTGTGATCTAAAAAAAACAATAAAATTCATATAAAACATATAGATACATACTAAAATTTAAACATTAGCCTTTAATACCTATATATTTAGCCATATCTAACCTTTCTTATTTATTCTTAGATGTAAACATAAATTACAAATGTCTTTGTTTTTTTGTGTTTACAGCAAATTGAATGGACATTATAATTATTAGCATCAAATGAAGGATAATGTGTATGTCTATAAATAACAATGCGCTCTCAACGTACAGACTGTTAAAAGCAACAGCTGAAGTCGCCGAACAATCTCTTGCTGGTCGGATACAACACTATCGCGCTCATTTAAAAACCGAAGAAAAAGAACTTCGAACTTATACGCAAAAAGCAGCTGCTGATCTTTTAGGTGTCAATAACAGAACACTCAAACGACGTCATGACCAAGGTGACTTTGACAATATAAACATTAAGAAAGGTGCTAACGGTCATTATGCTTATACATTATCAAATATCTTCGCTATGGCCGAAGTATTAGGTGTAAGTGCAGACCAACGTAAAGAAAAAGACAAACTTCAAGTTATCGTGATTAATAGCTTAAAGGGTGGATGTGGAAAAACAACGAGTTTGGTAAATATTGCAGCAGCCTTAGCCACTACAAATATTAAACGCTATCGCATAGGGATCATCGATCTCGATCCTCAAGGATCTTCGTCCAGCTTTTTTCCATCAAACGATCATGAGCCGATCACAGTCGGTGATTTAATGAGAGATTGTATTGATTTAGATGAAGGTGAAACATGGGAAGATCTAGTTTCAAGTGCATTTCAGACAACCCACATACCAAATATTAGAGTACTACCATCAGGTATGGATGACTTTTACTTTGAACATGAAACTGCTACCGAATTGAAAGAAAGCTCAAGCTATGAATCAACAAGACACTATCATAAGCTCAAAGAAAAGGTTATAGAGCCTGTACAAGATGAGTTTGACATAATTCTTGTAGATACTGCACCATCACTTAATTTCATGTTCTACAATGCACTGATGGCTTCTACTTCAATGTTGATCCCTGTTCATCCAGAAGCGGTTGACTTCGATGCAAACAATAAATATCTAAAACGCCTCGGTGAAATTTATCACACTGTTGCAGCATTAGGTCACGAGGGGTGGGATTTTATGCAATTTTTGGTAACGAATTACGTAAAAGGAAACCATTCACAGCGGGATATTGTTAAGGATGTGCGTAGTGCATTTGGTAGGCAAGTAATGAGTTACCCGATCAACCATAGTTCCGCTATCACCGCAAGCTCCTCGTCGTTTAATACGATATTCGATCAAAAGACTTCTGATAGCCTTGCAAGTAGAGAGTCTTTACTTAAAGCACAAGAAAATATCAAAGACGTAGTCGATGAACTTGAAATGCTTATTCGCTCAAATTGGCCTTCAACACAATCTTCGCTAGCAGAATAAAAAAGGTATCTACAAATGGCTAGAAAACGCAAAAATGACACAAGAATAGACCCTTTTGCAACCGCTGTTGAGGGTAGTAGTTTGGACGATCTATTGGATCAGGCAAAAGTAGGTGATGTGGTTACAATGCCAGCTCCAAGCGATCCTAATCGCACGATTGTATTGACCTGTGAGATCATTCCATTTTCAGATATTGAGAATAAAACAACAGTATTTGGACAAAATCGCCGCGAGCAATCTTTGTTAAGCGAAAAAGCAGTTGCTGATATTTTACCTGCAATCAAAAAAGACAAGCGTAATTTGCATCCAGCTCTATGCTGGAGGCACGATGGCAAGTTACACGTATTATCAGGGTCAAGACGCCGCAAGGCCTGTTTATTAGCTGAAGCTGATTACGTTGTTCTGAGTTCCAAAGATTTTAACGAGGAAGATGCTAAAACACTGGCGGTTTCTTCTGATCAGTATATTGCGCCTAGTTTATGGGAGTTGGGTAAAGCATATAGCGATACTAAGCATGCTTTGATCCAACAAGGTAAAAAAGGATCTTATCGAGAAATAGCAGCAATTGAGGGAGTTTCTCATACCGCTGTAGCTGACGCACTAAAGGCATTTGAAAGCATTCCAGTAGAAGTACTAAAGTATTATCCAACCGCAAACCATTTAGGCAGAGAGGCGGCAAAAAAATTGATTGCAGCGAAGCAAGAACAGCCTCAGTTTTTCGCTGAACAATTGGCAGGATTATCAAACCAAGAGTTTATGACCGATGAAATGTCAGATGAAAAAAGAGCACTACAGATAACTAAATTTTTGACAACATTTGGCAATAGCGATTCGGCAAGAGTCGAATCTATGCTCGAAAGCGATTATATTAGGATCCAGCGTAACTTAAAAAGCGGCGATGTTACCGTAAAAATTGATAATCGTGTTCTTACCGATAAACGTTTGGAACAATTACAAAAACTACTGAGTAGCTACAATTAAACGTTACCGATACCGAGTTGGACAAATTTACTTCAACTCGGTGCTTTTTATGGTCACTTGACCTCCAACCAGTCGTTTTTTACCTATTTTCTCGCATTTGGCTCTTTAGCTCATATCACTAATTTCATATACTGGCTTTTTACTTTGATTTTGACGTGCACTTAATGTCTTCGCAGTTATCTAAAGAGCAACTTTTCGCCTTATTTGAAGAAATCAAGCAGGAGCAAGCGAGTCAGTTTCCGCTATCTGAGCGATTTCTTCGTCAATATTTTAATTCCGGCTTGTTAGCAAAAGCAAAGGAATATCTTAAAGATGAACAGGTTTGCTTTTTGCAGCATAGTGATAACTTCGCTCAGATTGATGCGCAAGTATTGGGCAATTACGGTAATACGTTTACCCAGCATATCAAAATCAATCAGGAGCAGGGTGCTGTCTCTGTCGAAGCAAATTGCTCTTGTTCTAATAATCCTAAGTGTCGACATATCGCAGCTGTATTGCTGAAACTAAAAATCGAACACTCCGGTGGATTTGGCGAAGCTTTTTTAGTTAACGATTGGTTTAATGAATTAGCGCAGCTACAGCAAACAGATAAAGCTGACGCTGATAATGTGTTGTTGTTTGTATTAGAGCCTCGGGCAAATGAAGTATTAGTAAGCCCTAAAGTATCACCAAACCGTCCAGATGGTCTGTATCCTCTTGGCCGTGCACTGACAGAGCAACAACTCAACAGCCAAGTTGCTCCCGCCGGATTATTAGAAAGTGATTTTCGCTTATTCAGTTGGATCCGCTCCCAAAATACGCCTGGCCACTTTGAGTTGTTTGGTGCGTGGGGCTTTAATGCTCTGACTCAGCTTATACATACACATCGCTGTTTTTATCGTAATCATCGTCAGCCATTGGAGTTGGGTCACAAGCAAACATTAGACTTTTATTGGCATCAAGAGAATGACGAATATCAGCTAAAGAGCCGTTTAGCTGGTGTTGAGCATTGGCGATTAGTTAAAACCGAGCCACCAGTTTATTTGGATACTGAAAATCTACTCATTGGTAGGATTGAATCTGAATTAACCGCATCTGAAATTGCCCATCTCCATACGATGCCACCGATCACAGGTGAAAAACTTGAGCAAGTGATGTCGCGCTTTCAAGATATTTTTACTGACGATATTATTGCACCGCCATCTGGTTTTTCTCAACTCGTAAACCCGCAATCAACAGTCGCCAAACTGATCAAATCAGAGCGTGCAAACAAAATTAGGTTTACCATTGAGCCACTAGGAAAAGGTGGGTCGAAAAAACAATTATCGCGTCTTGAACAAGTGCTTACAGGACTGGGCTTTGTACACGAAGGCGAAGACTTTTTGCTGCCTACAGATGACGGTGTCGAAATACATTGGTTCAACAAAGAAGTTAGACCTTACCTGCAAGGTAAACGTTGGGTTGTGGATGAGCTGCCAGGCAATGGTCATGTTGTTACTCCGAAAGTGATCTTATCTCTTAAACGTGACAAACAACACCATGTTTTGGGTAAAGTGATGCTGGATGATAAACCTATTACTTTAAACTGGGATAAACATCCGGTTCACGAGCTAAACAATTTAGCCCATGAGTATCGTTATGTGGAGATCGGAGAGCAGTTTTATGCAATCAGTCGCAGCGTATTTGATGAATTGCTGACATTAAAATCTCGCTTTAGTTATTACCTATCCAGCTCTCAGTTTAAGTTCCCACTTTCGTACGCTAAAAAGCTATTTGAGCTAGCGCATATTGAAACCAAGTCAAGCGATCAAAAGCTACTTGAATATTTAGCGGAATTAGAAAAGCCGATTGAACAAAATGAAGTTATTCCGGCTAGTGAAGGACAGTGCTTTACTTTACGCGATTATCAGGCTCAGGGAGTTAATTGGCTTAAGTTCCTAAATCGTCATCAACTAGGTGGTATTCTCGCTGACGATATGGGTCTTGGTAAGACGTTACAAGTAATAGCATACTTTATTGCGCAACATAACACCCTCGTGACACAACCAAGTTTAATTGTCTGCCCTACTAGCTTAGTTGGAAATTGGAGAGATGAATTTAAGCGCTTTGCTCCTCACCTACCCTTGACGATTATTCATGGTGCTAACAGAGAGGAAGCACTAACTAACTTATCGGGTGCTCGTTTTATACTGACCACTTATCCATTGTTAAAACGAGATGTTGCTTATTACAAAGGGTTGGATTTCGACTCTATCGTGTTAGATGAAGCGCAGTATATCAAAAATGAAACTGCACAAATTTCCAAATGCGTGAAGGGACTTTCTGCGCGTTTCAAACTCTGTTTGAGTGGCACACCGATTGAAAACAATTTACTTGAGCTAAAGTCGTTACTGGACTTTGTAATGCCGGATGTATTGGGGACCAAACAACAGTTTAAACAACACTTTCAGATCCCTATCGAGAAAGAGCAAGATCGTGCTCGTGCGAGCGAACTGAGATCTTTAATTGCACCGTTCATTCTAAGAAGAACAAAGTCAGAAGTAGTAAAAGAGCTACCTAATAAAACAGAACTTATTAAAGAGTTAGAGTTCTCAGAGTCGCAGCATAGGCTGTATCAAGGTGTGCAGCATCAAGTAGAGAGTAAATTACAGAACTTATTCCAAGAGCATGGCGTTGAAAGGAGTAAGTTGGCGTTTCTTGATGCACTGCTTAAGCTGCGTCAGATCTGCTGTCACCCTCAACTCGTGGATAAGGATTTGGCAGAGCATAGCAGTGCAAAGTTTGAATGGCTTGCACAGCACCTGCCGACACTATTAAGTGAAGGTCGTAAGATCATCATCTTTAGTCAGTTCACCAGTGTGCTTGATCTCATTGCGGAGCAGTGCCAACAACAACAGCTGAAGTATACAATGTTAACCGGTCAAACCAGACAAAGGGATAAGGCAATAGAAGCATTTACTTCAGGTAAGTGCAGCATCTTTTTAATAAGCCTTAAAGCCGGTGGGACAGGCTTGAATCTTACTCAAGCTGATACCGTGATCCACTTTGATCCTTGGTGGAATCCAGCTGTTGAAAATCAAGCTACTGATCGCGCGTATCGTATTGGCCAAGACAAGCCGGTCTTTGTTTACAAATTAATTATGGCTAATTCCATCGAAGAAAAGGTATTTAAGATGCAAAGAGACAAACAGGCGCTAGTTGACGCTTTGTTTGCAGACTCTGGAGTTAACCTGAGCCAATTTGATGAGTCACAAATGCTCGCATTGATAAAAAGTTAAAAATAAAATTGAACTAAATGAAAACCTCGTAGGTCTATGATTATGCTTATTGCGAACATGTTGGTGTAATAGGCGTATGTTGATTTCCCCCTTTGTTACTGATTGTAATAAGCCAGCTTAACTAAGCTGGCTTTTCTTTTTCTGATGAAAAAAACATCATCACACTCCATTTTTGTTCCATAATGTCGCGCTTTAATATTCATAACGGAGAAACGCCATAGACCAATTAGGATAATGCTATGCTTTGCTACGATGCGACGATTACACACTTAAACTTTATTGAGACACAATCACAAACGGATTATGATCTGTTAAATGAAGTGGCGAGTTCAGAGGATTTGTCTAGTATACTGACAATGTTGTTATTCGATGACACACTGTCGGATACTTTGAAGCGTCAAGTCCGACAGCAATTGAAAAGTTTAAAAGCAAAGAGTAAATAAACCCTATGTCTACACCTCCAAACATCTTACTCGTTGAAGACGATCAAGATATTGCAGAACAAGTATTACTGTTCTTTAGAGCGTCAGGATTTAAGATGTTCCATATTGCTGATGGCGCAGAAGTGGTATCTTGGGTACGCGAAAATCAACCGGATGCGATTTTAATGGATATCATGCTACCAAACCAAGATGGTGTGGAATGTATGCGGCAAATTAGGACATTCTCCGAAGTTCCTATTGTTATGTTAACAGCAAAAGTCACAGAAGCTGATCGTTTACAAGGACTAGAGGTTGGTGCAGACGATTATGTTTGTAAACCATTTAGCGCAGCTGAATTAGTGATGAGAATAAAAGCTATCTTACGTCGTTGCGTGAACACGCATTCCTACCAAAAGCCGATAGAAGTTAACCGTGATGAATTGAGTGTAAAGTTGAGCGGTTGTACTTTGGGGCTCACTAAAGTTGAGTTTGATGTATTTGCTTTGTTGTACGATGCGCCTAATCGTGTCTTCTCAAGACAACAAATTCTTGACCATATTCAGCCAGATAATTTTGATATTTCAGATAGAGTTATTGACAGTCATATTAAAAATATTAGAAAAAAAATCAAAGAATTAGAGCATTCCCCTAAAATTGTTGAATCGGTGTATGGCGCCGGGTACCGTTATAATGGCCAACAGATCACTGAATGACTAAGTGATTGAAATTTATATCTAAGGTATTATCAAAGCAGAACAACTGATGAGATTTCAATATGCTTTGGTCAATGCTTTCAACAACGCCTGCATGGTATAGTTTGGCACTGTTTGCAGGCGGTGCAGCTACCCTCCTTCCTATTGTATGGGTGATCCGCAGTACATTAAAAAGTCAGCTGCATACTCAACAAGCAACAGAATATGCCTTGCGTACTCAAATCGTTCAAGCTGAACAGGTAGTTCAGGAGCTCCGTGAACAGCAGCTACAAAGTCATGGCCAAGTACAGCAAATGCAAGCCCGCCTTAACGAACGTCAACGTCAAGCTACTGAGTATCAACAGCTTTGGCAGCGTGAGCTCGACGCCAAAGAAGAAATTCAAGCCCATGCTCATGGGCTTGAAATTGAAATGGCGAATTTACAAACCTTATTAGAGCAAAAGCAACACCATTTTGAGCAGCAACTAGCGCAACTTGAACAAGCCAAAGTACAGTTAAAAGAAGAGTTTCATAACCTTGCCAACCAGATCTTTGATGAAAAGACAGCGCGCTTTAGCCATCAAAGTAAAGAAAAAATCCAACAATTGCTGCAACCTGTCCAAGGGGAGTTAAAAGGCTTTAGGGATAAGATGGAGGCAATCCATAGCGAAGAGCTGAAACAGCGGGCTTCTTTGAAAACTGAATTACTCCATCTACAAGCTAATAATCGAGTGATGACAGAGCAGGCTGAACGCTTAACTACTGCGCTACAGGGACAGAAAAAAGCACAAGGTAATTGGGGCGAATTGATGCTTGAAAATGTGCTCGATAGTGCTGGTTTAAGACCCGGTTATGACTATCAGCGAGAAGTTAATTTTAATACAGATGAAGGAAAGTTTCGCCCTGATGTGGTGGTTTATCTGCCGCAATCTCGACATTTAGTCATCGATGCGAAGACATCGTTAAACGCCTATACGCGTTATATTAATTCAACAACTGACAGTGAGGCCAATCAGGCTATCGTAGCGCATAGCGAAGCTATTACAGCGCGTATAAAAGAACTTGGAAGTAAATCCTATGAGCGCCTCCCTGGTCTCAATTCTCCGGAAGTGGTTATTATGTTTATTCCGATTGAATCGGCATTTGTTGAAGCGGTAAAGCATAAACCAACCCTTTATCAAGACGCGCTACAACATAATGTTTTGGTTGCGACGCCAACGACTTTATTGACGAGTCTCAATATCGTGAAGCAACTATGGCGTTTTGAAGATCAAAGTAAGCATACGAGAGAGCTGGCACTACGAGCAGAGAAGTTTTATAACAAGTTAAATAACTTCTTGCATAGTATGGAGAATGTGGGCAAGCAACTTGATAAAGCGAAAGAAAGCTATGAAAGGGCATTTTCCCAGTTGTATATGGGCAAAGGAAACTTAATCAAACAGGCCGCTGAGTTTAAAGAGCTTGGTGTTGCGGTAGTTAAAGAGCTGCCAGCAGATCTAGAGGAAAAAGCGAAACTGGAGCTCGAGCCTAAATCCCCTTCTCTCTCTTCTAAAAGCTCGTAATGATCTAATACCATATATGGACTCTCTCCGATTACAAGATAGTAATTGATAGAATTTCAAAGTTCATTGCTGCCATATATTC
>NZ_JABWPQ010000006.1:0-190255 GCF_013366255.1 Pseudoalteromonas sp. McH1-7
ACTCATGGTAACTACTCTTGTTTTTTGGCGATTACAGAGTACCACCAACAGGCAGTTGATCTCTCCTCACCGATTAACCATGAGTGGTGCACTTATTATCTGAATTCGGGGGCTATTACTCTAAAGCTCAGTAATTTAAGAGATGAATATCAGTGAATTAATACCAAGTACGTTAATTAATCAATCTATTTTTAGGCCAGAAAATCTTATCGATAGCACTGCTACCTTCGAAGTACCAACATCCATGGAGACAAGACAAAACCTTTGCTCTTTAGTTATTAAAATAAGAAGTTTCCAACACAGCTAGCGTCAGGCTTATTCCCTTAAAACTGCGCAAGTATTAAGGCTGATTTGGTATTATAGTATGGTTTTTTTATAATGCTCACACTATACTCCGTACAAAAAAGAATAGAAAGGAATGAAAAATAACAAATGCAAAAATTCAGAATAACTAAAAACTTGTACCTCTATCAATTTCCACCATTTGAAGGGGATCATGTTGGCTATAATATTTATGCTTTTATTGAAGACAACACGGCTATGCTCCTTGATACCGGATTTGAAGCACATGGAAAAGCTGTTCATGAAGATCTAAACAGCCAGGGTATTAATATTACGCAGGTATTATTCTCTCATTTCCACCCGGATCATATCTCTGGTCTGCCAGCGCTTGCAATGCCAGAACTATATGGAAATCACCATTATAAAAATACACTAAATAAATATATAGATAAAACTAAGCATCATTATTTTGAGGGGCTCAACGAGCTTAATGAAAACTCGGTTTTGCATTTCGGTGAGTTCGATTTTAAATTTGAGTTTATTTCTGGGCATGTGGAGTGTGGTTTGTATACCATCATCAATGATAAATACATCCACGTAGCTGATGACATTATGACGTCAAATAAATCTGAAGCACTTTTGCCAGCTGTTCATATTAGTGGCGCACAAGCACATTTTGATTCTCTTGAAAAATTAAAAAGCTACGCTGAGCTAACGTTACTACTCTCCCATGGAAATCCAATTTCTGGAGCGGAGCAAGTTTTAACCGAAATATCTCAAAGACAAAGTTATCTAAAGGCATTGGCTCAAAGTGAATCACCACTTAGCCTAGAAAAGGCCATAGCCAAATGCACAACTCAGTTTTTACATACAGAGTGGCATAACTACGTATATCGTTAGTCATGCCACACAATGCAAAGTTACCGCTGCACTTATTCTCCAGTTATCTTTATGATAAATCGTTCAAGTCAAAAGTGGCATTCACGCACTTTGTACTTGTAATAGTTCCTTTGCACTCGCTCTTGTTGTATCACTTATTCTATCGCCACCGATTAATCTGGCGATCTCATCGATACGTTCGTTATGTGCCATCGGCGTCATTTTGGTAAAGGTTTCACCATTCTCAACTCGCTTTGCGACAAAAAATTGGTTGTGACCACTGCACGCTACTTGTGGTAAGTGCGTAACGCAGATTACTTGTGTAGACTGGCCAAGTTGGCGCAGTAATTTACCTACTGTTGCCGCTGTCGGCCCAGAGATACCGACGTCCACCTCATCGAAAATCAAAGTAGGGGTGGTGACGCGTGTTGCGATAATAACTTGTATGGCTAGGCTGATCCGCGATAGCTCTCCACCTGAGGCGACTTTCCCCATAGGCTGTAAAGGCTGTCCAGGGTTTGTAGAGACATAAAACTCAATGTGATCATATCCAAGTGGACTCGGCTTTCCACCTAGGTTAGGTGTTAACTGGATCTCAAACTGGCCATCGCCCATTGCAAGTTCTTCCATACTCGCAGAGATACGCTCGTTAAGAGATGCACTGGCCTGCTGGCGACTTTGGCTTAATCCATGAGCAGCTTGGTTGTAGGCGTTAATCGCTTCAGCTATTTCTTCTTCTAGCGCATCGAGTCTTGCGGAGTCAGAGGTAATAGACTCAAGTTCATGTTGCAGTGCTTGGTGATGTTGATAGAGCAACTCAGGCTGAACTTGATGTTTTCTTGCCAAATCTAAGGCTTGTGAAAGTCTATCTTCTAGCTCCTGTAGTCGCATCGGATCTTGCTCAACTGAGTCGGAATAACTGCGGATCTCTCTACTGGCTTCTTCTACTTGAACTGCTGCTTCATCAAGCACTTGCGCAATGTTTTCAAGGGTTTTATCAAAGCTGGTAAGTTCAGAAAATACTTGAGCGCTTTGCTGTAGTTGCGATAATACAGTCTGCTCGTCATTTTCATATAGACGAGATAATTCGCGATGGCACTGTTCTAAAATTGTTTGGCTATGACTTAGGCGTGAATGTTCACTCTCAATATCTTCATATTCACCTTCTTGTAAAGCAAACTCATCAAGCTCAGCGACTTGATATTCAAGAAGTTGTTTTTTTGCTGCTTGTGCCTGTTGTGACTTTTGAAGATCGACATATTCTTTTTGTAGCTTGTGATAGTGACTATATTGTCCCTTAACTGCTTGCAAGAGCGTGGTGTGATTAGCATAAGCATCTAGTAACTGTAACTGATATTCAGGCTTCAATAACAACTGATGAGCATGCTGCCCATGAATAGCAATTAGGTGCTGCCCAAGCTCTTTTTGTTGACCAACCGTGACAGGTGAGCCGTTGATATAGCTTTTACTGCGCCCATTTTTACTGATCACTCTACGAAGAATACATTCATTTTCTTCATTTTCTAGCATATGTTCGGTAAGAAAACGCTTAGCTGCTGGGAGCTGAGACACATCAAACTGAGCTGATATATCGGCTTTTTCACTGCCCGGACGGATTGCTGCAGGATCAGCTCGCTCGCCAAGACAAAGAGAAAGCGCATCAATAGCGATAGATTTACCAGCGCCTGTTTCACCAGTTATTGCGGTCATACCGCAATGCCAGTCGATATTTAGCGCACTAACAATAGCAAAATTTTGTATATTCAGAGCCAAAAGCATACTGTACACCTTAACAAATGATCACTGTTAATTTATACAGTATTTGGGTGTTTAGCAACTTATATCATAAAATTTCTTTCAGATATTAAGCGACACTATTAAGTGTATTCAGCTGAGTGCGCGCTCTTTCATAGCCGGAGCTGATTGTTTTTGTTGCGTCGGTGGTTCTGGCGCTTCCACTGCTGGGTTCTGGATGTTTTCGGCTTCATCATCTTGCAAAGTAGTGGGGGTGTCTGGTGTTTGAATACGTGCAATGAGTGCAGGTAAAATCTCACGATAAAAATCGCGATTATATGCGATCCCTGCGTTTGGCAACTCTGCAACAAAATATTGTAGCTGTTCGGCAAGTAAATCTATATTGCCGTTTTGTCTGCACTTATTTAACTCGTTCGTGACTGAATAAATGAATAGTTCACTGACTTTTTCGAGTTGAGCGAGGTTTTCCTCAGAGTGCGGTTGCACAACAAAAAAATTACCGACAATTGCATTGATCTGCGGGGCATATTTGGGCCGCAAGATCTTTGCTTCTACAAACTCTGCTACTTTCTGTTTAAAGTGGTTGCTTATTACTTTAAGACGGTCATTAAAGGCCTTTTTTTCAGCTTCACGGGCTTTTCTTCTATTGTTTTCAATCACTAAATACACGGAGAGTATAGTGATAAGCAGCGCTAATGTGAAAAATACAACGTAAGCCATTTTATTATTTTTTACCTAATTTAGAAAATTAACCAAGGTTATTTTGCGTAACTTTATGTACTTAGTAAAGCCTACTGCCCCAATTTAATTTCTGCCTAAGAACATTGTAGTAGGAGTAACACTTAGGATGGATAAGTCTAAGCTTTTTCTCTGCTTTTTTTATAACCACTTCATCTCCGGGCAAGACTGCAAGTACTACATGGCTATCACAACTTACCTGTAAGCTATCGGTATTTTCCAAGCTCAACTTTAATTTAACTTCTTTGTCAGCATCAACAACAAGTGGCCGGCTAGACAGTGTATGGGGAAACATGGGAACCAATGACATGGCATTAAGCTCGGGTGTCAAAATAGGCCCGCCACCGGATAATGAGTAAGCCGTCGACCCCGTTGGTGTGGATACTATCAGACCATCGGAACGTTGAGAAAACACAAAATCATCGTCGATGAAGGCTTCAAACTCAATCATGTGCGCGACTTTGTCAGCATGAAGCACCGCCTCATTCATTGCTAAATTTGCACTTTTGAGTTGGTCATGCCTGTATACGGAAACTTCTAATAAAAACCTGGACTCTTCAATAAATTGACCACTTAGTACCGCTTCTAACTGCGCTTCAAACCCTTCGGGGTTGAGATCAGTTAAAAAACCGAGGTTTCCTCTATTCACCCCTATCACAGCAACATCAAAGCGAGCAAGTACCCTTGCTGCACCTAACATATTACCGTCGCCACCTACAACAATTGCCAAATCGCAGCGTTTTCCTAATTCAACTAATTCGACAACACACGTTTCATCTAGGGTTTTAATCTGATCAGCGACACGATCTTCAACGAGTACTTCATATCCTAATGCTTGCAAAAAAGTATAAAGTCGTTGTAAGGTCGTTCCCGCACCCTCATGGTTGGGTTTGCCAATTAAGCCGATAGTGTTAAACGTGGTCGTCATTCAGTCATTTGTCCTTGATATTTTTATAGCAAGATTATCTTAAAAGCGTAGTGCTTGAAACTGACAATTGACACCCATATTAAAATATTTATGAAACTGAATCCTAGAGATGAACAAATTCTGTGCGCGGTTATGCGTCATTACTGTAATGGTGATGGCCAACCTGTTGCATCAAGCAAAATTGCACAGCAAGATGGGCTTTCTATTTGCTCTGCTACTGTACGCAATTCGATGGCACGCCTTGAAAATAAGGGCTTATTATATTCACCGCATACTTCAGCTGGACGCGTACCGACGGATCAAGGGGTAAAATTTTGGTTACAAGAGTTTTTCCCACTGACTGACGTGGCTGTACATTGGCAACCTGACCAGTCAGCGATTGTTTCGTTTGCCCATTTACTAAGCCAAAACTTTCAGGTCTGTTGCTGCGTTGGTTTACCACAAGTTAGCAGCAAGCAGATGTTTCGTGTAGAAGTACTCGATTTTGATCGCAAAAATTGGTTGGTGCTGTTAATAGACAGGGCTGGGCAGTCTCACAATATTTGTATTGATAAACCCGTTGATGACTCCGACGCGCTGCGTTATCAGTTTGCGGCGTGGATGAATACCGTGTTTAGCCAACAGAACTTGGTTGAAGGACTGCATCGGATGCGGGCGATGGCACATAGTGCGCCACCAAGCTGTCATCATATTTTGGCACAGTGGACAAAGCAATTAAGTCAGCAACTGGGCTCTGACAACGCAATTGTTGTGGGCGAGCGTTATTTATATAACCGCCTAGAACTGGATAAAGAAATTAACATTGGCGTTGGTTTTTTAGAGCAGGTTGAAGATCGCTTAGCATTTAAAGATGGCGTATCGGTATTATTGGGGGAGGAGCTGAGTATGCTTGATTTAGGTCGGGTAGTTGTACTAAGTGTGCCCTATTTTTCTAAAGGACAATATCAAAGTCGTTTCTGCGCGATTTGTCCCGCAGACTCGAAGATTGAGGCAATCTTAACTGAATTCAAAAAATTGCCTCAGTAAAGGGTTGAAACTCTCATTTCAATCCCCATAATTACGGCAGTTGTAAAGAATCGGAGAATAATCACATGTCTGAGCAGACAAAAGCCACAGAGCAAGAGCTTGATCAAGAACAAACGCAAGTGGAAGCAGAAACGGTTGAAGCACAAGAGCAACAATCAGAACAAGCTGAAAATGTGAGTGAGTTGAGCCCAGAAGAAGAAATTGCTGGCTTGTATGCGCAGCTAGAAACGGCTAAGCAGACCATTGACTCGCAAAAAGACAGCGTAGTTCGCGCCGCAGCAGAGCTAGAAAATGTACGCCGTCGTGCAGCTCAAGATGTTGAAAAAGCGCATAAGTTCGCACTTGAAAAATTCTCAAATGAATTGCTACCCGTCATTGATAACCTAGAGCGTGCGATTGAGTTTTCTGACAAAGAAAATGAAACGCTTAAGCCTGTGTTGGAAGGTATCGATATGACGATTAAGTCTTTTGCTGATGCGTTGGCAAAGTTTGGCGTTGAGGCTGTAAACCCTCAAGGTGAAGCGTTCAACCCCGAATTACATCAAGCTATGTCTATTCAGCCAAGTAACGACGTTTCGCCAAATACTGTGCTAGCCGTGATGCAAAAAGGCTACACTCTAAATGGCCGTTTATTGCGTCCTGCTATGGTGATGGTATCGAAAGCGGCTGAGTAAACCTCGGATCCGCTTGCAATACCAAAGTCGGCTTAATACTTGAGGGTAAAAGTGAGCGACTTATAAGAGGCTACCAAAATGGGTGGCCTTTTTTATGTTCAGTGACTGAGGGTAAGAACGTGCGGATACCAATTTGACTTAATACTTGCTCAATTTGAAGGAGTAAATCTGACGCTAACAGCGTTAAAAATTTCTTATTTAGAACAACTAAATAGCGAAATTTTTGCCTGGTTATCGACAAGATTTTCTCGCCTCAAAATAGACCACTTAATTAAGAAAATTGGTATTAGCGCTAAATGTAGCCGATTATGCTATTTGATGCCCCGCTACCATTGGCAGCGTTTTACCTTTGCAAACCATGAACTCGAAAAAGATTTTTCTGTTATCGGTTGGGGAGCGATGATGTCAACACTTAGCTCCTTCGCTAAATAACGATGTACCAGTATTTTTACCTTATCACTCTCTAATTGTGTATAAGCGACTTGCAGTTCATCTCTTGTTGCTTGACTGATAATTTCACCTTCTAATTGATGATAGCGTGCTTCTAGCCATTGTAACCACGCTTGTTTTGCCACATTTGGAAAAGCATTAGTTAGTGTTGAAGTTGGCCCTTGTAGTCGTTCGTAATTGACAATATGTTTTTGAATTAGAAAAACAAACATAAGATTGATCCCTGCGGATATTTGTCCAGCTCGTTTATCAATAGCCTGATAGCCGAGTAGCGCACTGCGAAAATACTGCTCAGCCTCTGGTACTTTTCCCTGATCTAACGCCAAACTCCCTAAATTGCTCTCCAACATTGCAAGGATAGGAGTTTGTTTCAGTTCAATGGCAAGCTGACGTGCTTTGTGATAAATGTTACGGGCTTTTTGATAACGATTTTGGTTGCGTGCAAGTAGTGCGATACTGTTCATCAAAGATAATCTTTGGCGATCGTTTTTTGCGTACTTATACGCGCACTCTAAACTCATTTCAGCGTCCTGCAAGTATTCTTGGTGTCGTAACCAAATGCCCAGAGCACTCAGCACAGTAGGAAGGTTTGCTTTGAATGTCACTGTATGTGAATGAGCGAAAACAGCGTTGATTGAGTCATAAAGGCGGTCTTGCTGATTAGTTGGAACTGATGCACGAGCATTTAGTAAATGCCATTGAATATAAAGGTCAACAGGAGCGGTTGACAAGCCTTCTAGGCTATCCAAAATGACTAGAGAGTGAGCTGGATTAACGGTTAAATAGTCCTTAGCTTCATCTAGTTTTTGTGCAAACTGCGTCGAGTCATCAGCTAGAGCTGCTTTTATCATACAAATCAGCCAAAGAATGAAAACAATCGAGCGTCGCAAATCTGCCTCGCAGTACCGTAGTCAATATAATAAATGTAGTCGCTTGCAGTAACATGTGGCAAGCCGAGTTTGGCTATTTGCTGATGTTACGTAGTAGAATGAGGTGTAAATATTGAGCGAAAGCGATTTCTCAATCGTCATGGCTTCGCTCAATATCTCTGGTTGTTCAATTGATATTATAAAGTGCCGCTTTTCGTATCGGACATAAATAAAGCATGTAGCTCAGCTTGCTTCGCATTAATGAGTTGATTGATCGTACTTAACTCATCTGAGGTGATGGTTTTTTTACTAAGCATATAACGCACTGGTGTGCTAAAGGCATCAACATTTGCATAGACAATACCCGTATAACTAGAAGATCTGATCAAATGATTACCAGCCAACTTATCTTCAATTGCATAATCGACTCTACCAATCCGCAGTAAGTCAAAGCGCCGTGTCGCATTTGGGAGGCGGATAACCTGCTCGTTGTTGTGGTTTTGAGTCAACGTTGCAAAGGTATCACCGTAGTAGCTGCCATTATTGATGGCAAAGGTATTGTCTGTAAGTAGAAGCGACTCGATATGCATATCGGTTCTTGGGTTTTCTTTTAGTTGGAATAACGCCATGATCTCTTGACGATATGCTGTAGTAAAGTGGGCATATTTTACTCGTTCTGGGGTTTGAGTTGCGGCAACAAGTAAGTCGATATTACCAGCTTTGATCTCTGCAAACATTCTCGCTGATGAAGGGTAAATTATGTATTTAAGGCAATACGCTGGGCGAGTAAAAATGGTGTTTAATGCTGATATCTCAAGACCAGATAAGGTATTGTCTTGGTGCTCAATATAGGGTGGCCAATAAATTTCATTTAAACCAACACGTAACGTCTTAAAACAGGTTGCGGTAACTTCAAATGCACAAAGAATGAGTAGTAAACTAAGTGGAATATAACTTGAATATGGCATTATAGACTGGCCCTGAGAAGCCATTTTTTAATATAAAAATGAGTCATCAGCAAAGTAAAAAGGGGATATTTATTTTATATTAATTCATGATGTCTATACTTTTATATAATACTAAGGTGTTATTTTCGAGAGTTGAGTACAGTGCCTATCACATTAATGAGCTCATTTTGGTCAATTGGTTTGGCGACATATCCGTCAAAACCAACTCGCTCATAGAGTGCTTTGTCCTCTGCAAATGCGTTAGCCGTTAGAGCGATAATGGGAATTTGAGGGTGATGTTGTTTTAAGTATTTACAGGCATCAACACCATCCATCTCTGGCATTTGAATATCCATTAAAATGAGATCGGGGGAGTGTTTAGTAGCCAGCTCAATCGCTTCTTTTCCGTTATTTGCAAGGGTGATGTCACCATTGGATTTGTTGATCATTGAACGGACAACCATTTGATTGATTGGATTATCTTCTGCAAGAAGAATGGCAACTCCACTAAGATCTGGTGCCGAGTCTTCAGTATGCGTGGATGAAGTTGTTATTTGCGTAGATCTTTGTAGCGGCAGCTCGACAGTAAACACGCTACCATGGCCAAGTTTACTTTCTACGCTAATTTTACCCGCCATGAGTTCTACTAGTGAGCGAGTAATTGATAGCCCTAAGCCTGTTCCTCCAAACTTTCTGGTTGTTGATTTATCGGCTTGTTCAAACCGGGAAAATAGCTTTTGTATGGTTGTGTCGCTCATGCCTATCCCTGTATCTATCACTTTGATAAGCAAACCTGTCTCATTTTCTAGTGTTGTTACTTGTATCTTAATATGACCAGACTCGGTAAATTTAATCGAGTTAGACAGTAAATTGAGTAATATTTGCCTCGTCCTTACCTCATCTCCCAACCAATGCTTATGCTCAAGCATCATGTCTACCTTAAAATCTAATCCCTTATTTTTAGCTAGTACTAAAAAATCAGAGTGCAAATGCTCTATCAACACACCAATATCAAAAACCCGTTGCTCTAGCTCGATCCGGCCAGCTTCTATTTTTGAAAAGTCTAATATATCGTTAATAATTGTATTTAGGGCTTTAATAGAATAAGTGGCTTTTTCCACAAGATCAGATGCAGTGTTACTAAGCGGCTCTGATTTTAATAATTGTAGGGTGCCATACAGGCCATTCATTGGTGTTCGTATCTCATGACTCATATTTGCTAAAAACATTGCTTTGGCCTTTGCTGCTTGCTCTGCAGCTTCTTTTGCCTGCGATAGCTCCCATTCGTGTTTAAGCTGCTCTGTAAGATCGTTTGCGATCCCCAAAAAGCCATCGATTTGACCTTGTTCATCTCTCAAAGCAGTAACGTTTAATTTTATTTGGACATGTTGATTTTGTTTGGTGACGTATGTCCAACGGCTAGTGTCTACCTCGCCTTGTTTCGCTTTTGCAATAAAGACTTCAAAATCAGGTTGGATCGGCTGTTTCAGTTCATCGGTAAGGGCATGTGCTTTTGCTATTACTTCACTTTTTAGGTGACAGCTATCTGGGTAGTATTTACCAATTAGCTCAGCTTTTTTATAGCCAAGCAAGCGCTCTGCGGCGGGGTTAAACTGGGTTATATTTCCGCTTTTGTCGGTTGCGATTATGGCGTACCCAGAGCCTTCAACAATGCTTGTATGAAGTTGACTATATTTGACTATTTCTTTGGTGCGGGCTTTTACTTCTTGTTCTAAAGATGAGTTCAGCTTTCCAAGTGACAGCGCTTTCTCGGCCTCTACCGCTAGTTTCTCTTTTTCTGCAAGGCGCTGCTGAAGATAGCTCAACAGTATAATGTAGGTGATAACGGCGAGTAAAAATGAAACCAGTAAAGAGACTTGGAGTATCAAGTTGGGAGAAGTTAGGTTTAGTGATTTTATAAACATTGGGGTAGGAGAGGTAGTTACCTCCCACACTCTACCAAATAGATATAGCTGCTTGGTTGACATATGCGTTGCTGTCACAGTACCTTTGGGTATAGAGTTGTAAAAGGGGATTGCAGCTCCTGCGTTAGTGACGTCAGATATTTGAACGGATACATCTTGTCTAAAAGACAACAAGGTAGAGAGAATTTCATCAATAAGTAGTGGTGAATATGTCCAACCGACGAGGTTATCAAGGTGGATTGTTTCCTCGCTAATATCTGTAAGAGTGTTGTAAACGGGGGCGAGGATCAAAAAGCCATACTTAATTTTGTTGTCAGCTTGCACAAGCGTAATAGGAGCGGTAAGTCTCGGCGAATTGGTTGTTGCTGCCTCCAAAGCTGCTGCTCTACGATTCTCCTCAGAGCCGATATCTAGTCCCACGGCTTGTTTATTATTTATCTCAGGTTCAATATATTGAATAACAAAATTACTGTCGGAGTGTGGGTTTAAGTATTTTATCGCAAAGTTATTATCACTACGCTCAGTTTGAGCGCGAGCAACAAAGGTATCGAGCTGTGCCGTAGGAATATATTTTATAAACCCAAGTCCGCGAGCACCGGGATATTCAACCTCAAAGTTAAAAGACTGAATATATTGCTGCATAGCTTGATAATTAAACTGCTGTGGATTTGCGTAGATGGCAGAGCGAAGACCTAGAACCCCATACCAATATAAAGTAACCCGCTCTCGGACTCCCTCGGTAATATGTGCCAAACGGGAAGACAATGCTGATGAAACCTTCTCCGCATGATGCTGTTTTTCTTGCTCAAATAAAACTAGTCCATAAGCCATTCCAACGATAAGTACAGCCAGTGCGGCAATGAGCGGCAGAAGTCGAATTTGATAAATACTCGGCAGTGGCACATTAGTTTCCTTGCACGGTTTGTCTACGTCTTATGGTAGTCGAGGTCAGATTGAATAGATAGGAAAAATAGTTTTTATACCGGCTAGTAATTTGTGTGCTTAAAGCTGTTGCTGCTCACAACTGTGTGAGAGGTTAGCGACAAGTACGCAAGCTTATCTAGTATTGGGTAAAAACATCTGGCAAGCTTAGTATTATATATTTCAGCTAGTTAACTAACATTCTACATCGAGTTCAGATTAAATAGTTTGTTAAACATAAGTATAGCTTGGGCAATATTTAACAATGCTTGATGGCGAACAGATTGCTTTTGATAGTAATGCGAGCACAGATATAAGTTTATGATAAGGATTTTATGATGCAGTGGGGAGTCATGCCACCAGAGCAAATAGGTTCACAAAAGCGAACCCGCACCCTGGGGCTTAACTCAGTTACCCGCCAGTTTAATGAGCTGGCAGTCCCTGGCCTTGGCGGTGTAAAATATGTCAAACCTGTTTTTCTTGCGTGTTTGGGGATACAAGTTGCTCAACAAGTGCGTGATTTGGGCAAGCATGTCAATAACCTTCAGGTTACGAATGCCATTGAGGCGCTGGCTTGTTACTTAGGTTACAAAGAAAATAATTGGCAACCAAATCGGCGTTTAAGGGGGATCACAAAGTTACGAGCGCCAAAAAATACGACCTATGACACATTTAGCGCCGCGCACTTTTATGTGACTCAACCAATGAGAATGAGTACGGTACAAGCTTTACCAGCTCTTGGTTTAGTCAACTCCAAAGGCGAACGTTTTAATAACTTTAGACTCAGTGAGCAAGGAGCTGATCTGGTTAGCGCAGGTTGTGCGATCACGAAAATTAACGTAACAAATTTTCTTACTCAATGGGTGCTTGGTCTAAAACAACTCCCTCATCATCCTTATCAGTTAACTCGGGTACTCGCGCCTCACATTAAGCTTGATACAATGGCTTTAGCCATTTTTCGCCAAGCGCTGTTGTCGGGTAATGAAACCGCAGTGATAAGAAGAAAAGCGATACTGGAGTGGGTAAAGTACGCAGAGTGTAAAGCTTGGAAAAACTGGCAACGGCCGCATTGTATTGATGCCTCTCATTTCAACGACCTAAAAAGTGGCGCATACTTTTTCGCGCTTAGAGACAAGGCACTGGATTTACTGAATGTGATTGAAGTTCATATCCTGGGGTTGCAGTCTAAAAAGCTAAAATTGTCGGTTAAGCTACCTAACGGCATTCAGGACGCCACTACATTGTTGAGACAAGCTGCCACCGCATTTTTGGCGTTATCCTATGATCCCACAGGCAATAAAGAAGCGACAATGTTTGCAAAGTCATGTGCTCAGCAAAGTGATATAGCAGTGATCCAATTTTTAGTTGAAAAAGATGAAGTTGTGCTGCGTTACATAGAGCAATGTATCTTACCTGCGGCAGCCTTTGGCGACCCAGATCCTGTCCATTCGGAGCCAGACAATAAAACACAGCGCTTTGCTCCAAATATCTCATACAGAGTACCGAATATGTATCAGCTCAATAGAGACTTTGAAGGTAAGGAGGATGACACTGATGAGTAAGGAGCAGGCCAAAGCACTTAGTGATCAGTTTATCTCGCCAGCAGGCTATGCAGGGATGTTTGGTCTTATTGTTGGTTACTCAGCGGATGTGCATTTTTTAAACACGGCAAGTGAAAAATTCACGCTGCAAACAACAATGCAAAGAGCGTATCAAGGAGCGATGAGATTAGCGCTTGTTTTAGACCCAAGACGTGCACAGTTGTCACCAACAGCATGTCCTGGCCTTATTCACCTTCCGTTTCGCAGTGAGGAGAAAAGAAACTTTAACTTACTCCACAGTAAAGTGGCGCTGCTGGGGTTTAAGTCACTCGCATCTGATGACCATCTTTTTAGGTTAGTCGTATCGACAGGTAACTGGACACGACAGACACTTGAAGACAGTCTAGATTTTGTGTGGTCGATAGATGTGGACTTACGTAGTGATGATAAACAAGGTATTGCTGATATTGCCGCGGCCTATCACTTATTGAGCGACATCTTAACTAATGTAGATACACGTATTTTTAATCCCGCCGCAGGAAATATCCACGGCATAGTTGGTGGGCGAGATTATTACAACTTTCATCGTATACTGACAGGAATAAAGCGCACTCAAGGCATAAAAGCTAGGTTTTTCGACAACCGAAAGCAAGCGCTGTGCGCGCAGCTCGCACCACTTATAAAACATCACAGTGGTGATAAAAAACGCAATCTTTTACTATTAGGATCTGGCTTTTACGAAAACTCGGAGCACCGCGGCTCGCCTAAAGTACTTAGCCATATTCATAACACTCTTTTGGAACAAGGGTTACTCAGTCTAGGCGCACAAAAACACATTGTTGTTAATCCAGACTCTTGTCAAGCAGTAGCGCATAGCTTTGGCAGTTTAATAAAAGACAAATGGCAAGTGTACCGAGCTTATGATCCGCTTTCAAAACAAGGCAAGCAAATCCGAAGCCTACACGGAAAATTTATTTTTTCTGCGTATAAGCAGCGTAATCGGGATAGCTGTGGACAGGCATGGGTGTACTTAGGATCTGGCAATCTCACTAAGCCAGGCTTTACCCAAAAAGCATCTTATCGCGGGGGAAACTTAGAGGCTGGCATCGTATTCAGTCCTAAGGGGTTAACTTGGGATGGCGAAGATAATCCAGACAGTGCGATTAGCAACAAGTTTCCGGTGTGCTTAGAAAAAGAATACCAGGTTACTGATCTTAACAGTCTGCAATCAGGCAGCGAGTTTACAGAGCAGCAATCACAACATATTGCGTTACCCATTGCGTACTTTGTAATTACACACACAGCTCAGCAGTATTGTGTGCTAAAACCAAATGCCCCTTTTACGTCCAAATGTAAGTTCGATAAGCGCCACCGTGGTCAATATCGTGTTAAAAATACTGAACGCATAAATTGGTATGGAGAGGCACCTCGACAACTCACGGTTAGTTATCATCATGATGGAATGACTTTGAGTGCAGATATACCGGTGATCGATGAGTTTGGTCGTATTGCCGCAACTGTGCTGCCACAGTTAGAACTTGATGATGCGTGGCAAGCGTTTAGCGCCTTTCCAAATCCGCTGAGTGTTGCTGATGACAGTATAGACCAAAAGGGGCAAGGCGGCGGTACTGCCAGTGCTTCTAGCTCGACGTCTTCGGAAGATAAAAGCTATCTTATTAACGCAATGATGGGATTAGTTGAGCTAATTGCCGAAAAGCAAACACAAGTGTTAGAGCAAGATTGGCCACAGTGGTGTGCTCGACTTGAGCAAACGCTATTGCAGCTAAAGCAAAATGAGGCATTTGCTTATTTTAAGGAGCTTGCGGTCAATCCTTTGTCGCCACTTTGGCATTCACCGTTTCGACCTCAGTTTGCTGAAACAGTAGAAAATGAGCACGGTAAACGTTACGAAAAAACGCTTAGTCGAATTGAGAAAAAGCTCGAGCTAGCGCAATTACATAGAATAGGAACAGGTGATGCAATTTGATGGTTGGCAACAGGTTGCGGATCTACTGCTTAACTCAGTCGATGACAATAACCACCTAGATGAAGGGCAAAAAATCAGTGTAAGAGCAATGATTAAACGCTTGCAGAAGTCGGGTGTGATCATCGCAGACGAAGTAGGCATGGGCAAAACCCGAATAGCAGTGGAGATAATTAATGCAGTTAAGCGAGCAGGCGGACGTGTTTTGGTCATTATCCCGTCTAATCTGGGGTTTCAATGGCAAACTGAATTGGCTGCGCGAGACCCATGGTTAAAATCCAAGCCTGTACTGACCAGTTTATGGCGCTTCTTAGATGCCTACAGTGATACCGAACACGCTTCTGCGTGGTCAAATGAGCAAATAGTCTTGCTCTCTCAGCGCTTTGCAAGTTGGCGAGTGAGTGAAAATTCAAACTCTGCGCGTTTTGCTTTGCTACCTCAAGTTTTTGCGCAGCATTGTAAAAGCATCAGTAAGCGCTTCCCAAATGGATATAAAAATTGGTCAGATATGCACGTTAGCACAGCTGCAAACTGTGCCAAAGAGATTGTTCAACGCGTTGATACCCATCCTGTATTGACCGAGATAGTCAAAGAGTTTAATTGGCGTCGCGCTATGTTAGATAGCAACTTTTTTTCTGATGAGCAAAATAAAACCTTACTCAAAAAAGCGGTGGGCTTAGGGCTTGGTGAGTTTGACCTTGTCGTGATTGATGAAGCGCATAAAAGTCGGGGTGATGAAAGTAGCCTAAATGCTATCTTAGAGCATATTGTACTACAAACCGCCACTGCACGTCGTGTTGCCATGACCGCCACTCCAGTGGAGCTTGATGTGGGGCAGTGGGGCGACATATTAAATCGGATCTGTGTGCCACAATCTCAACGAGACGACATTTTGAAAGTGGCATACCAATATGTGCAAACCATAACTCAACTTAGAAAAACATGGCGTGCAGACCAGAAAATTGTGCAACAGTATCAGGCTATATCTAAGCGCTTTGAACAAGCACTTTCGCCTTATTTACTAAGAAGAGACAAACGTCAAGATAAGTATATTCGTGATTTTTGTAGAGTCTCTGGGCTATCAATCAATGCTTACCGGCGATATATGCCGATATTGATAGAAGTTTCAGAACTATCGCCGCGGTGGAAGCAAATTGTGTGTGCCGTTGAGGGATTCTCAGCGGCTGCCCATAAGCTACCAGATGGAAAATCAAAAAGAGCGAGGTTAACGCTTGGCAGTGGTCATGGAATTGCAGAAATCATAGACAGTGCAATGAAAGCGCCTAAGTACACCAAAACCCAAGATACCGACGTCGCCACTTATAAAAAGCAGCAAAGGGCAAACTGGTGGCAATCTGTCATTACACAATCCTACCAATCAGGCGAAGCGTCACTGTATAGTCACCCTGCCATTATCAAGGTGGTGAATGAAATAGAACAAGATTTGCGACAAGGGCAAAAAGTATTAGTATTTGGCAAAATGACCAGACCGATGCGAGCGCTAACCAATTTATTGAACGCCAGAGCCATGCTCAAGTCACTAAAAAAGAAAACGTACTGGCCACAAAGTAAGATATGGGCTGGTGGAAAAAACCACGAAGAGTCAGAAGAATTTGCTGTGAAAATGGCATGCAAGCAGCTAAATATCAGTTGGACACTGACTGAAATAAACCAAAAACTACGCAAGCAATATAAAGCCAATGACAAACGGTTAAGTCGGGAAAAAAACACCCTCATTAAGAAGATTGCAAAATCCAAAAAGGTCTTTGACTCAAGGACTCTGGCCTTATTTGAAAAATTTCAAACGTCGCAGCAAGCCGGGTCAAAGAGTAAAAACATAACGCCTTTTATGCACGCTATTTTTGAACTGGCGGATAAAGCCTCGTCGATCCCTTCATCGGTAGAGTTGGCTAAAAGTTTTATGAGTTTAATGGATGCGGTAAGTGCAAAAGCGGCATGTAGTGAAAGCGATAATCCTAATATGCGAGTTTCTGACGAACAGTGGCGTTTGATTGAGGAGCGGGTGAGTAAAGAGTTTGGACACGTGAGAGGTGCGATGGCTAGGTTTATGTATGGTGATACCGATCCGCATAGTCGTAAAGTGATGCAGCTCGGGTTTAATCGCGAGCACAGTTACCCCAGAGTCATGGTTGCTCAATCGACCGTTGGTCGAGAAGGGCTTAATCTCCATAGAGCTTGTCGAGTGGTGTATTTACTACATCCAGAGTGGAATCCGGGGGTGGTAGAGCAGCAAATTGGACGAGTTGACAGGATTGGCTCGCGGTGGCAAAAAGAATTTAAAGCGCATCAAGCAAATCAAGCCAGTAACGGTGAGCTTCCCTTTATTGAAATAAAACCTGTGATTTTTAAAGGCACCTATGACGAATACAATTGGCAGGTACTGCATGCTCGCTGGGATGAGCTGCGCTCACAGCTGCATGGTATCATCTTACCAGGCTCCGAGCGCAGTAATGGTGATGAAGCGCTATATGACAAATTGTGTGCCGTTGCACCGGACTTTTCACCTAAGTAATGAGCTTGTCGATAATAACTTGTTCTCTTGACGCTGTTATACCTTTCAACAGCGTTAAATTTCTTTGCAATATTAGCTGATTAACTCAAATCTTATCCCGAGCCAAGCTAAGTTGCGGTGGGGAGTGTGCTTTCTAGGGTCGGATCAGCGCACATCAATTATCCGAAGCCCAAGTTATTTACTGTATAGTTACGTATTTACGCTTACGTAATGCGATTGGTGTCTTAAGTGAGTGCCAAAGCTGACAGCGAGAAAGGTCATAGTTAGTCGACATCTATATTTTTAAGCCCCGACCTTATCTTAATACTTAAGGTAAAAGGTCAAATTAGCTCAAATTTGCCATGTAAATGCGATAATCTGAGCAAATATAGCCAAGCTTACATGCTTGCGTTGTTTGTTGAAATATCTTTGTCATAAAGGGTAGCTACTGTCTGCGCCAAGTTAACAAACCTGAGCAATAAATGAGAGTGCAGTATGAAATGTTTATCTTTCCCCTTATCTTGGTTTCTATGTGGTTTATTTACCTATGGGTGTACAACAAATGCTTATGCGTCAGATGAGCCATGGCTAAGGCATGCAGAGTTTATTTACCCTGTTAATACCTTGGGTGTAGATGAACGGCCATACTTAGCTGTCAGTAGCACACAAGGAGTGGCACTACTTGATACACAAGGCAAGGTGCTTTCGAGCATTGATATAAAGTCGGAGCACTTAGACTTTCGATGGCTCCCTGAGTCTTCACAAGTGGGAATATTATCAACGCTTGATATTAACTCAGGTAAAGTTCAGTTGATAAAAGTAGATGTCGCCGCGGGAGAGCTTAGAGCTATGGCTGAGTTTTCGGCAAAAAACACTGCTATCGATGCTTTATGTGTTGGTAGTTCGTCTGAGCATGTTGAACTTTATACCGTGGATGTAGATGGCAGTGTGCAGCAATTGGCCATCAATACCAAAAATATCGAGCACTGGTATTTGCAGCCTGTAAGAGATTTTACCGTGGGGCCTAATATAAAATCTTGTACCGTGGACGATACCGCTCAAACTCTATATATCGCAGAAGAAAACATTGGTATTTGGCGTTATTCCGCCAACCCCGAGCATGAGGTAAATCGTACATTGTTACAACTACCCACTGACCTTGAAGTTGAATATGTAGATGCTACCTCATTTGGCGATGTTGCAGTGGTATCACCGGACTCCAATCATATCTGGTTACTTGACTCTACAAATACTACCTTCAACCCAATTGCGCTTACACATCATGTGGCACCTAAAACACTTCAATTACAACGTGAGGGTACATCGTTAGTTGCGCATCTATTCGATGAAAAATCAGGGCACAGTCGTAACATCGAATTGAGCGATATTCCAACCAAGCAAGGTGGTATAACACAAGGTGAAGCGCAGCCAAGCTTTACACCTTATGGTCAAACACAGCCGGTGCAATCATATGGTGATGCGGCAGATGATCCTGCTATTTGGGTAAATAGTAAAGTACCATCACAAAGCCTCGTTTATGGCACAGACAAAAAGTCCGGGTTAAATGTTTATGACCTAGAGGGAAAATTACTCAAATCTCTGCCAGTTGGACGGGTGAATAATGTGGATATTCGCTACAACATTAACGTAAATGGTGAAACAGTAGATATTGCTGCGGCCAGCAACCGTACCTCTCAAAGCATTAGCCTATTTAAAATAGACAGACGAACCGGCTTACCCTCACTGCTTGGCGACTTAAAAACCGATCTGGCAGATCCTTATGGCTTATGTATGGGTAAATACGGCAAAGATTTGGCGGTATGGGTAAACGATACGGATGGCCGCTTTCAAAGATACAATATTGAATTTAACAATAATATGGCCACCGCAACAATGACTATGCAGTGGACGGTGCCAAGTCAGCCTGAAGGCTGTGTTAGTGATGATGAGAACTTGCGACTATTTTACGGTGAAGAGTCAACGGGAGTATGGTTGAAAAACTTGGACGAGAAATCGGCTGATACATTGATAGCAACCGCTACAAGCGACGTGCATGCTGATATTGAAGGCATGAGCTTATTTACGGTGAACGATCAACACTACCTTATTGTTTCAAGTCAGGGTAATAATCGATACGCTGTTTATGCAGTTGATGATAACAACAAATATCTTGGTGTTTTTGCTGTAGGAGCGAACTGGACAAAAATGATAGATGGTGCCTCAGAAACTGATGGACTTGATGTAACAAGTCATCACCTTGGCCAAGCGCTGCCCGATGGACTCTTGGTTGTCCAAGATGGGCATAATGTAATGCCCAAAGCAGCGCAAAATTTTAAGCTAGTTAGTGGTACTTTATTGAGAAACTGGATACTCGAAAAGATAAACTAAACCGCTCGCCATAAATGCGGTGAGCGGTTAACTTACTTCAAGTGATAAAACCACTGCTTTGGATCATAAGCTGCTCGCTAGCAGCTTCAATACCTGACTAGGATATTAAACTTGGTCAATGCTGTCAGTCAGCGTGTTTGAACAAGTGTGATCGTTAATACAGCATTCCGATGTCAAATACTCTATGACAGCCTCTAAAGCGCCGCACTCCAAAGAACAAAGTAGCACTCTACCTTCACGTTTTTGCTTTATCAGACCTGCTGACACTAAAGAAGATATGTGATGTGTGAGTGTTGAAGCTGGTATGTTTACTTTGGCTTGAATATCACCAACAGGGATACCGCTATAGCCCACTTTTGTTATCTCTTTGTATATCGTCAAGCGTACAGGATGCCCTAATTCTTTTAGTATTTTTGCTACATGCTCTAGTTCCATTTATACCTCTGAATTGCCCTCATTACCCGTATGGAGAGTATACATTTTTCATGGGTTCAGACCAAAGTAAAAACAGATATTTCGAATTTCTTCGAAATAAATATTGAACGAATCTTTATTTCGAATATACTGGTAATGTCAAATTGTTTTAGGAGCATTTTATGTCTACAGAATTTATCAGTATGGCAAACGAAACATTAAATATGTTTATGTTTTTAGCCATTGAGTTAACCATCCTTTACATCGTCATTAGTTATGCAATAGGTGTACTACAAGAGTACGTGCCAAAAGAGAAAGTTCAGACGTTGTTAGCTTCTCAGAATGGCCGTGGATATGTGATTGCAGCGGTGCTAGGAGCGATAACTCCGTTTTGCTCTTGCTCAACAATCCCGTTTTTAAAAGGGTTGTTAAAAGCGCGAGCAGGATTTGGCCCAACTATCGTATTTTTGTTGTCTAGTCCGCTGTTAAACCCGCTAATTATTGGCATTCTTGCTGTTACTTTCAGTATTCAACTCGCTGTTTTTTATTTTGTCATCGCCATGGTGGTATCAATAAGTGCGGGAGTGTTATTGGAAAAGCTAGGTTTTGAAAAGTATGTGCGACCAGAAGCGTATGCCGAACAAGAGAAATCATGCACCCCTTCAAATAAAAGCAGTGAAAAGCCATCAACTGAACCAAACCGTTGGATAAAAATCTGGCGCTCAACCTGGAAAGATTTTAAGAAAACCCTGCCGTATTTATTAGTGGGTGTATCTATTGGATCCATTATTTATGGTTTTGTACCTACAGAACTGATTGTTAAGTATGCAGGAGAAAATAAGTGGTATGCCATTCCAATAGCCGCAGTGATAGGTATCCCTTTATACATCAGGGCGTCTGCCATTATTCCTTTAAGTGCTGGGTTGGTTAAAAAAGGGATGGCAATGGGGTCAGTGATGGCACTGATCATAGGTAGTGCGGGCGCAAGTTTGACAGAAGTGATTTTGTTGCGGTCGATATTTGAAAAGCAAATGATAGCAGCATTTTTGACCGTGGTACTCGGCATGGCAATGGCCGCGGGTTATTTGTATTCAGTAGTATTTTAGTTGGTTATTGAGGAGCTTATTATGAATACAGTATTTGATGTAGTTATCATCGGTGCAGGCCCTGTTGGTATTGCGGCTGCTGCTCATGCTAAAAATAATGGATTAGTACCATTGGTTTTAGAAAAAGGAGTAACAGTTGGTAATGCAATTAAAGAGTGGGGACACGTGCGCTTATTTACTAAATGGTCGTATTTAATTGATAAAGAGGTTGAAAAAATACTAAATCATCAGGGGTGGAAAATGCCTAATCTTGATGAGGCCCCCACGGGCAAAGAGTTGGTAGACCAGTATTTAGCTCCAGCGGCAAACGCGGTAGAGTTATCTAAGTATATTCGATATAACGCAGAAGTGATTGCGATAGCAAAAGAGGGTCACAGTAAACACACAACTCAAGACCGTAATGAAAAGAACTTTGTTATTCATTATCGAGATGCAGAGCAAGATGTGCATATCATTCATTCTAAAGCCGTTATTGATGCGTCCGGGACTTGGTCTTCACCAAATCCGATAGGGCGAGACGGTCTACCTGTACCGGGCGAAACCAAGAATAGCGATGCTATTGCTTATGGCATTCCTGATGTACTAGACAAAGCGCGTGATGATTATCAGGGGAAAACAACTTTATTGATAGGTGGTGGACATTCAGCAATAAATGTAGGGTTAAACCTTATTGCATTGCAAAACAGTGCTCCTGATACCAAAATATATTGGGGCTTAAGGGGAGAAAACCTCGATAAACTGCTAGGTAGTGGTATTAACGATAAAGTGCCAGCCCGTCTTAAGCTTGGCCGTGCAGCGCAAAGTGCCATCGATAGCGGTAAGTTAACTCTTTTATCTGACCTGAATGTAAAGCAAATTAGTCGCGAAGCTGAAGGCTTGAAGGTATCACTGACATCCAGCGGTTGTGGTTCTCATATTTATGTCGACAAGATAATCGTTGCTACAGGCTTTAAACCAGATTTACACATGCTTAGAGAGATAAGGCTAAACCTTGACGAAGTCGTGGAAGCACCGCGAGGTATTGCAAGTATGGTCGACCCTAACGCCCATAATTGTGGTTCAGTACCTGGTCATGGTGCCAAAGAATTGGTACATATTGATAACAATTTTTATATCGTTGGTATGAAATCTTATGGCCGTGCTCCATCATTTTTGATGTTACATGGATATGAGCAGGTACGCTCGATCACTGCTAAATTGGCGGGAGATGAAATGTCAGCCAATGAAATACGTTTAACGTTTCCAGACAGTGTTACCAATAAGCAAAGTTGTTGTTGATGTCAGGAAGTCTTCTATTAGCAACGGTTTGTCTTGTTAGGCAGTAAAAAAGAAGTGGCACTGATCCTGATGTGAGCAAATAATTTTGAGGTTATAGGAAGCCACTTCAAAAATCAGCGCCACTCGTTCTCATATCCTTAATTTGGTTTGGTACAGTCTGTGTAATGTCCTGTAATCGCGTCGCTCCATTTCTCTGCTATACCTAGATTTGGTTAGCCTCTATCGCTTTATTTTCTCGATGTTCATGTGGTTTCACATATCGTGAAAGAGATAGAAGCAGAGGCATGAACAAGCGAAGTACACATAGTTTTCCTATTACTTTATGGAGCGAACGACAATGCGCGTAAGGAAAAATGTTAATAACATCAGTGATGGTACGCTACTTTGGTATTCAAGAGCTGTAGAGGCGATGAAGCAAAAAGACATCAAAGATCCGACGAGTTGGTGGTACCAAGGTGCTGTCCATGGGTTTGGTCTAGATAACAGTCCTAATCTAGCTCCTGGTAAGACGTGGAGTGAGCTTAGTGTGTGGCAACAAGCAACAGACTTTCCACCACCAAAAGACTTAGTTGACAGTATTTACTGGCAGCAATGTCAGCATGGAACATGGTACTTTTTACCTTGGCACAGAATGTATTTACAGTTTTTTGAGCAAATAGTCGCCAAAACAGTCGTTGAACTTGGAGGCCCAGAAGACTGGACGCTCCCTTACTGGAACTATTGCGACGCTAACAATCCTGCACTCAATGAAAATGAACAGCTACAAGCATTGAAGTTGCCTGCAGAGTTTGGTGCAGAGCAACCGAATTCGGATTTTCCTGGGTTGTGGATGGTAGAAAGGGCACATTACAAAGTGTCGTCGAAAGCCGATGCTAGCTGTGAAGCTGCTATGCAACTGAAAAACTTTACAACGCCTATTCCTTCGCAAAGCTTTGGTGGTGTAAGAACAGGGTTTAGTCACGACTCAGGTACTTTTGGCAAGCTAGAAAATAATCCACACAACTTGATCCATGTGGATATCGGTGGTGCAATGGGGGATCCTAACACGGCAGCGCTCGATCCTATATTTTGGCTGCATCATGCAAATATAGACCGCTTATGGCAGAGCTGGATTGACCAAGGGCGTGAAAATACCAGTGATCCTAGTTGGCTCAATCAGGCATTTGAGTTTCACGATGCCAATGGTAAGCCTGTGACTGTTCAAGTGAAGCAAGTACTGTCAACGGAAGCGCTAGGGTACACATACAGTGAAAATTATCCAGACGTAAAAGTGCGTCAAGAAAAAGATAGCAAGCTATTCGCAATGACTCCTTTAGTAGGAAATGAAATGTTCGATACCATTGCCGCAACAACAAAATCCTTTTCACTTGGTTCTCAAGCGACGCCAGCACAGCTTGAGTTCTTACCCGAAAAGCAGCAAGTTGCCAAGGTTTCAGCGCTTGCGAAATCGAGTAGCCAAAGACCGAATCAGGTTATCATTGCACTCGATAACGTAACGGGCTCTGGCGTTGTTGCGCCACTAAGTATTTTTGTGAAAACATCTGCTGCTCCTGAGCGTGTGTTAGTTGGCAAAGTTGGCCTGTTTGGTTTGACTCAAGCATCAACCCCAAGTGTTAGGCATGCAGGTACAGGTATTAACGTTGAGCTTGATGCAACGGAGGCATTTAACCAGTTACGCTCACAACCAGACTGGAGTTTCGAAAAAGTAGAAATTGAGATCGAGCCAAATAGGGAGCTTGGTGAGGCGAGAGTGACGGTGGGACGGGTAAGTGTGAAGGCTGAGGTTGTATAACCGCCCATGTTAACGTCGACATTAAAGCGGATTAGTTACCTAAAGGTAGCTAATCCTCACTGGCTCATTATACTTTTTGCTGCGCTATTATGGGTTTACTATCTGGCACAACAAGTAGGTTTTAGTGGCGAAGCTCACCTTCATCACGCACACCACAACATGCACCAGAGTCCTGAAACTGTATTTTTTAAGCCTTTACTAGATTGGATGATAATGGTGTATGCCATGATGCTCCCGATGACCAGTGGCACCATTCGTGCCATCGTAAATCGAATACCTGTAGCTAGACAATCGCGCAGTTTACTCATTTTTGTATTGGGCTACTCATTAATTTGGCTCGTTTTTGGCTTAATATTATTCTCGGCTTCAAAATGGGTGGAAACCTTATCGTCTCTGGTTACCCAAGCTAATTTGTCGATTGGAGCCTTGGCATATTTTGCCGCTGGGGTTGTTTCTAATGCAGACTTTCGGATCCGACTACTTTCAGCATGCGGCAGCATTTGGGCTCCTCGTATTGTTGGATATAAAGCTGATTTAGATATTGCAAAGATTGGCATTATTGAGGGGATTAAATGTGTACAAACCTGCGCACATATTATGGTTGCTATGTACATTGCAGGACACAATTTAATGCAGATGGCGGTACTTACAGTCGCATTATTTTATGAAAAAAGCCGTTACAGAAATAAAGAAAACCTGTTGAGAAATACGTGCTTCTTACTAGCAATTTGGGAGCTGGCTATATTCTATCAATAAGGGTTAAGTAGCTATTTTATATGATAAAACAATAAACTGTGCTGATTGTGTTAAGCACAGTTTACAAATCAAATCACTGCAATAAGCAATAAGTTCAGGGCGCTACTTTTACCGTCCAATCTGTACACTTATACCAATTATCTTAATTAAACGGCCTCTTTTGAGGTGAGAAAATTTTGTGGATAACATCACACCCACATCCTTTAAGCAAGATAAAAATTTGCTATTTAGTTTTTCTAAATAAGAAATTTTAACGTAGTTAGCGTTGGATTTACTCCTTCAAAGGCTAATTGGCAATTAAATCCAGACTAGAAATTAAGTACACAATAATTGCGTACTGTGTTTCGGTGTTGCTATTTTGTGGAACTGTACTTGAGCTTTGCTAAAAATTAAAATTCTTGAGATAGTAACAAAAATATTAATTCTTTGTTTGAGGAAATCTATGGATATTTTAGGTTTTATTTTAGGAGTTGGTAGTAGCTTAATAGCTAGTCAAATAGATAAAAAATTTAATTCTGGTCTAATCCATGATTTAAATATAATAGCAACTGAGTTTACCAATCTAAGAGGGAGCAAGGCATTTGGACAATTATTTATTTCAGAGCATCGATGTGACGGGAACTCAAAACGTTCAGAGTTAGTTGACTGTATAAACCGGTTTGACATCCCTTCTAAAGATCTAATATTAGACAGTTTACTGGAGCGATGGGAAAATGTCAGAGAAGAGATTCCAGAAACAGAACGCGCAGATTTTTTTAACCTTCCTAAAGTAGAGGTAGTCAAAATTCTTGATGAATTGTCAATGCGAATTGATACCACTTTCCATTCACATCCTGAATTTTTACGTTCTGCACTACAAGGCCTTGAAAAGAGAATGGTTAGCGCCATACGAAAAGAGTTTTCTCATCCAAATCAGACAAGTATTATAAATACTCTGTTTGAAAATTCTTTGAGTGATTCAAGTAAGATCAACTCCATATTTCCTAATACACCAATTAGCGTTTCTGAACTCTTCATCAACCCAGTATGTGAAATAACTAATATTTTTGAAGAAACAACACTTCCACTTTCAGGTCAGGTAACTTCCTTTATAAATGAAAAATTATCTACACAGAATATTATTTTTGTATTAGGTGGATACGGTAGTGGTAAGTCCATCCTGTTAAGAAAGTTAGCAATGGATAATTTTCAAGCTGGTAAAAACGTAATATTTTGTTCTGGACGAAATTGGAAAAAATTTCTTAATACTTCACCAGAAATTGAGAGTTTAAGAAAAGAATTAGGACAATTACATGAAGCCACATATCTATTTGTAGATTCATTGGAAGATTGTGTTGACATCAAAGCAAATGATGGTGAACGTTATAGCTGGGCATCTTTATGCGACATTTTTAGTTCTTTGTCAAAAGTTAAAAACTTAAAAATAATTGTTTCAATGAGAGATATATTTCCTGATATAGAGCAAACTTGTAATTATTTTACAGAGTTATATGATTGTGAAGGTGATTATAATGATGAATATGTCTATTTAAACCCTTTCAAGTCTGAAGAGAGGAAGGAGTGGGTAAATAATTACCTTCAAGCAATAAAGAAGAGTGAGCAGAGTTATAAGTTGAATCTTTTTTTAAAAAATAAAAATACAAGAGATGTTTCCTCTAATCCATTAAGCTTGTTTGTTCTTTCTGAAAAATTAATGAGTGAATCACAATCTTCCGACGTTATAGATATTTGCGAATATTACGACTTTTTCGTTGAAAAAACGGTAAAAGGAAAATTCCATAAAGAGTCGAGAGTGGGAGCTAATTTTTTAAATAAACATGACTTGGTTAAAGAGTACAGAAATTATCTTAAAAATGCTTCAGCGACAATTTTTAATAATTCAATAGCAAATAAAAGGGAAATAAATTCTGATATTGACTATAGTAGTTCATGGCCTATTGATCCGAATAAAATTATCTTTACATCATCATATGAAAAAGTGAGAAATATAAGCTCTTGCTTTATTGAAAAAAACACTAGTATTTCATTAAAAACCGAGCAGCAGAAGAATGAAGTTATGTCGTCACTCTTGTCTTGTTACTTTTTCTATTACAACGATAATGAAGCTAGGTTTAAGGATAATAACGTACTTCATTACTTTTTGTCTGAGTATTTTCTAGAGCAATTAATTTATCAATCAAAATTGTTTATAAAGTTAAAGGAAAATTATAGGCTAGAGCAAGATAAATTGAATCTTATCACGGGTATAACAATTGAATTCCTAATTTGGAGAATTAATAGGCTTAACATTGAAGATTCCACTGCTATTCGTACTCTGATTTGTCATTTACTATACAAAAGGTTTTATGAGAGTGACTCCGATAGAGAAGAATTACACTTATCTAGAAATTCAATTACGTTAGAAATTATCTTTTACATCTTAGCTCTAAAGCTAAATTGGCTGGATAATGAATTGAATGAACGGCCGTTGGTTCCTATGGCAGACCTAGTTAAATATGATGAATTATTCAAGCTAGGGTATAAGTCTCTGCTTTATAGAAATCTATCTAAATGTAGTTTCAATGGTTCTAAATTTGAGCATCATGATCTTAGTGATTATAACTTTTCACATTCTAGGTTTTACAATTCTAGCTTTATCAACTGTAGCTTTCATGACACCCTTTTTGAAAGTATGTCCTGTGATAATTTGACTTTTACTAATTGTAACTTCAAAAATGTTAATTTTGATAATGTTAGAGGTAAGATGTTTCTAAAAGATTGTACGTTCAATAATGTGAGCTTTAGAAAAACACTTGAGCTTTCTTTGAAAATTAATGGTGGTAGAATTATAAAGGTTAATTTTACAAATAGCCTTTACAAGAGAGAAAAGTTGAATGAGATAAAGAATAATAAAACCAAGAAAAAAACTGCAATTGATATATCTATGTGCATGGTGAAACAATTATCTTTTAGCTCTTTCCATATGCTTCAAGAAAATTCTAGACTATTACTTGATAGTTGTTTTGTTGGTAATTTTACGATCAAAAAGTCTAAGATTTATATAAGGGTGATAAATAGTTATAACTCCGGAAATGGTGAAGTGGAATCATCTAATAGAATGCTAGAGCCGGAAAAGGACTCTATTTCAGAGGTTATTTACTTATAGTTTAATGCTTTTTTTTGCTATCTTTATTTTTTATTAATTTATTGAACACTATAATGTGTACCCCGAATTCAGATAATAAGTGTAAAGCTCGTTGTTAAATGGTGAAAAGAAGCCAACTACCTATAGACGGTGTTCAGCAATCAACAAAAACAAGAGTAGATACTATGAGTGGCCGCCCGGTAGGGGTCAGTTTTAAAGAAAATCTATAGAAATGTGGATGTTTGCCCCGAAAACAAAAAAGCCAGTTAAAGAATTTTGCTCTAACTGGCTGTTTTATAACGCTAAAATTTGGTGGAGCTGGGGGGATTTGAACCCCCGTCCGGAAAGCGTCGACCTTCGGTCCTACATGTTTAGTATCGTCTATTGGTTAACCTTTAAATCTCGGACGAACACGATAAGTAAAGGCGAGGCCGCTTAGTTTTAGCCCTTCAACCCCGGCCAGGGTTTCCGTAGCGATCTTGTGTAGGGTGACACTCCAGAACCAGATCCACAAGAATATCATGGAGGAGTGCTAGCGGGCTATTATGCCGCTAGAGCGTAGTTATCGTCGTTTGCGATTACTTTAAATGCGGCTTTTTTACGAGGCCAACCGCACCTCGACATGCACCTCAGGCTTCTTGAATCCCGTCGAATCCTAATCAGCCCCTGAATAAATTCAGTACGTGTTAGTAATTAACTACTTATGTACTAACTATGCTTTGCATTATACATAGGATTAATGTCTTTACAATGGCTTATCACGCTATTAAGAGGTGATTTAACGCAGTATACAGTTTATTTGATTAATTACTCACCGTTTTGAAGGGGAGAAGCTTTGTGGATAGTCGCATGAGGTATTGAGCAACGGTGCCTGCTAAGTCGTAAAAAGCCTAAGCCGTGCTTTTACATACTGACTTTTAACATTACTAATTGCTCAGTAAGTGTGCTTAAATAACAGCAACCTACGATCAAAGCCAAGATATTATAAAAACTAAAAATGAACAGCTTATATCTCTGCATTAGCCTAGGCGATAGGCCTTTGGACTTTACATCAATTGCTGGGCGCATCATGACTGCTTCAGAGTCTGACTTTCCAAGCTATGTAACAATGGGGTTTAGACAGACGCTCTATAACGTGTTTTCGTCTATTTGCTTGCCAATATTTGATGTCGAGCAACCAATTCAATTTCTTGAACAAACCGCTACGCTTCATAATATACAGTTGTTTAAAACCAAAACGGGCTTTATGTCGAGTAAAGAAAACAGCTTTGTGTGTATCAACTTGAGTGTTAACAATCATACAATTGAAAAACTGAAGTCTAGCGCAAAAGGAGACAGGCTTGGAAAAAGCGTTATCAAGGCGCTCGCGCCGCTTGATTGCGGGGATGTGTTGCAGCACTGTGCAGCGCAACAAAGTGACAGCTTTATTGGTATAAATTGGTATTTAGAGCGTGTTGAACACCTTGAAGAGGTGCCGCTTAAAACCTGTAAAACCACGCTGGTTGCATTTTATATGACAGCGTGGCTGATGTTACAGCGGATCAATCGAGTGCAAACATCAATGGAGCTTCGACCAAAAAGAACCGGAGAAAAGCACCATTTTACCAAGTCAATATTAGATACCCGGATCAAGCTGCTAAACATTGAGCGATTTATTTTTACCAAAAATAGAACCAAAAATGCAGTTGTAAAAGCATTCTGTGATGACTTAGTAAATGATGAAGAGTTTTTACTAAAAGAAAAACTAGACGATGCCAAACAGTTGCACCAATCTTTTGAGCAACATTTAGAAAACTACACCAGCCTTGAACAAGTTATCAATTCTGAGAAGACTAACGGTTTATTGCTACTGTTGAGCGCCGGTTCGATATCCTTGACCTTGTTTTCGGCGTCGTTTGTTAGCGTGCAAGAAAACACCCTGATCTTTAACTTATCTAAATTGCTCTCATTACCGATTTTGGGTTCGCTAGGGGTCTCCTTGTTAGTTTTAGTTTTTATTTACCTAAAACATAAGGCTGATAGATTAGTGCTGGACTAAGTATGAGAGAATAACATGTTGGTTTAATACTTGCTCAAACGAGCGTTATTCCCAAATGGGGCGTAATTATCATAACAATTAGCACCAAATAACTTGGGTATTGTTGGCGGGTGAGAATAACGATGAAAGCTCGACAAACCATATGCTTTCTAATACAGTGGCGGCTCAAAATGACCTGTGATTGAACCTTGTTATGCGCATGCTTTACAAGGCAACAATTGCGATTACGCTATCAAATTTTATACTAATTTGCTCAAATAAAAGCGCTATTCTGAAGTGAGAGAAAATCTTGTCGATAATACCGTTACTGTATTGTGCTTGCACCAAGGTACTGACATTCATATGGGTAACACAAACTTTTTACGGCTCAGGTGTGCGACATAAGCACTTTTTAATGAAAGCAGCGCCTGAGCAGAACCTTTAAACTGCGCAAACATTAACGCAAATTAGCCTTATACGCTCGAATAAAACAATATGAACCAAGCAGCCAAATTTAAAACTCCGCACCAGATCCAGTCATTAAAAAAAGCGTGCGACAGCTTAGGAATACGATACCAAAACCTAGACTCATTCTCTGAGCAAATTTTAAAAGTGAGCTACAAGAATAAAGCGTTTATATTTGGCGCTGGTAATATTTGTTCGTTTCCTATCAATTCGGCAACGTCCACCTTTTTAGCCAAAGATAAATCGCACACCGTCAATGTACTAAGCGCAAGCGGCTTTAATGTCCCAGAAGGTGATTACTTCTTTTTGCAAAGTGCATTTGCTATGTACCGAGGCGTAGGCAAAGAAAAGCAAGACGCGCTTTGTTATGCCAAACGTCAAGGTTACCCGCTATTTATTAAACCTAATGACGGCTCAAGAGGCGCGTTTATCGAAAAGCTCTATAACGGCCAAGATCTGCAAAATTACATTGACAAAAATCAGCAAAAACTGAGCTGTGTCAGGATAGAAAAGCCTCTGCAAGGCCATGAATATCGGCTATTTGTGGTAGACGGAAAAATCTGGTTTGGTTATAAACGTCGCCCGCCATTTATTACGTTTGATGGCGTACAAACGGTTTCGGCGCATTTACAAGCGCTTATGCAAACACAAGCGCAGTATGGCCATAGCTCATTAAGTTTGGACAGCTCATATATTAGAGAATATTTATCGGCTAATCAGTTAACCTTGCAATCTATTCCAGCAAAAGGGGTAACATTTAACTTTTCACCAGCAATGAATATTGCACTCGGTGGTGAAGTGGTGGATTATTCAGAGTGTTTTAGTGATGAATTGAACGCATTTACCGACAAAATCTTTAAGCTATTCAATCTGCGTGTTTTTGGTTTAGATGTTTACAGCCAAGCCGATGATATAAATCAAGCAGAGGCGTTAACAATTTTAGAAATAAATGGCAATCCGAGCTTGGAGTCAGCAGAAAAGCATTCAACGACCGATATAGTCACAAGACTGTGGGCATTTATCATTGAAGAGATTTTTAACCATGACAGATAAAACGCAGTTTTTAGCACTGACAAAATCGTTTGCTAAGTTTGGCTCTGGGATCTGTTTAGCACGGTTGCAACTTGCTATTGAGCACTTGTCACTTGACGCATATATTGAGACCACCAAGAAGTTAGTGATCACCGGAACGAACGGCAAAGGCTCGGTGGCCAAGCTCACCAATCAAATCTTGTGCGGTGCAGGCAAGTCAACAGGCTTATTCACCTCGCCACACTTTTTAGAATTTAACGAGCGGTTTACAGTAAATGGTGAGCTTGTTGACTATGCAGAGTTAAATCACGCTGCGCAAAATATTGTGCCAACCCTTAACAAAATAGCAGCGACCTTAAATGAAGAATTTGGGGTATTTGAGTTTTTATATTTAGTCGCGTTAACTGTGTTTAAGCACAAAAAAGTTGAGCTAATTATCATGGAAGCGGGAATAGGTGGGCGATATGACCCAATCCGCTTACTCAAATCACGTTTTGCAATACTCACGTCAGTTGATCTTGAGCACTGTGACATTCTTGGTAACACCAAAGAGCTGATCGCCTTTGATAAAATCGACGGCTGTGAGCACGGTGGTACCTTGGTGGTGGGGAATATCGACGAGCACCTCAAAAGTAAAGTACGCGCGTATGCAAAGTTAAGAGACATACAATGCTACTTTAATAGCGACATTCAGCTTAACAAGCAAGCAAGCGCTTTTAATCAGTATCAAGTGACATTAGATGATAATGCACCGTTTAGTATCACGCCCAAGACGTTTGGCAAGTTTGCACAAGAAAATATAAAAACCGCTATTTTGATGTCAGAAGTCTTTTCAAAAGACATGGGGTTTACTATCTCAGCTGAGCAATATAGCGACGCAATCAACCGGTTTACAAATGATGGCCGGTTAAGCTTGGTATGTGATGCGCCGAAAATTTTTGTAGACAGTGCCCATACCGATGAGTCTTTTAACATGTTATTTGACTCGATAAAACAAGACTTCCCGCAAGCGCGTATTGTGGTGCTAGCTGGGATCTCAAAAGGGCGCGACCAAACGGTATTGGCAGCAAGGATAGCTGAGGTAGCAGAGCACTGTGTTGTGAGCAAAGCCAGTTTTAAAGGCGCAGAGCCTACGCTATTACAAGACAAGCTCAAAAATCATGGACTGGCAGCATCGCAATCAGACGATCTTAAACAAGCCGTGATGGAAGCCAAAGCATACGCGCAAGCTCATGATGCCATTGTGTTTGTTTGTGGCGGTTTATTTTTTGCCGGAGAAGTCTCGGCTATTTTGCTGAATAAATCAAACGAAGATATTTATTTATATTAATTGGAAGCAAGCCTGTGACGACCATTACCAAACCTCGTTATTTTGATCAGGGTATATTTACGCATTTTATTCAGCCGCAATATAAAAACTTTTGTGGGATCTGTTCATTAATCGCAGTGGTTAACACGTTGTTTGATGACGAGTTTACTCAAGACTCATTTCATCAGCAATTTAATGCGGGGTTTTATACCAAGCGAAAAGTCTCAGACTCTGCTGACCCAGCAACTGAAAATATGGCATTAGTAGACCCAAAAGGCATGAGTAACTTTGACATTATTCGTTTGTTTAACAGTGTGTGTAAAACCAACAAGGTGGCACCATTTAGCGCCTTGTTAACTGGTGATATGCTGGCGCAGATTGCCGTTTCAGATATTGCTAACTGGCTCACACAAAAAGAAAACTTCATCATTTATCACTGTGTTGGCCATTACAAGGTCGTAGCAGGTTACACCGCGAGCCAAACCGGACATTACTGGATAATGGCTGACTCAAAACGCCATGGCGACATCGCACCCATTCAAAGCTTATCTCATCAAGCGGTAACGGCATTGGCAAACACCTCACAAAAGTATGGCTTTATTTTACTTTCAACAAAACCCATCGACTTTTTAGCCTCAGAGTCTAACAACAGCGCCGTATTCCCGGTTGAATCAAAAAGTGCCATCACCACTTGTCAGTGAATAACTCTATACTTCAACGCCCATATTGGGCGATAGCTTAACGAAAAAGAGTCAAAACACATCAATGTCTTCACCTCCTGAAGAAACAAGGTCGTACTTTGGCTTTTCGTCGTCTAGGCATTGAATAAACAAACACACGTTAAAATCAGCCCTGAGCTTGCGATAATTCATTGCTTTAAAAAATTCACTTTCTTTTTCCTAAAATCCAATTACCCTATATTGAAACAGCCTAATAGGCTACTCATTACTCATACTTAGTTATGAAATTGGCGTTTAACGCAAAAGTTTACCTAAAGGTTTTGCGTGTAAAGCCGATTAATGTAGGGAAAATAATAACTTGTATTTTTGATGCACAGAATGATTTACATTCATTTATATTTTGTAGCAATTCACACGATGTTAAGCTTAACAATCAAAAGAACTTGTGCTCAAATGAAGTCGCTGCATTAAAAACAACATATAACAATAAGTTTGTGCATACTTTTCAGGGTTGATGAATGTCATTATTTCGCTTTGATGAGGATGAGGGCTACGTTTATTTGCTCTCTCATCCCGTAGAATCTGGTTTTCCGGCAAGTTCGTCTCAGTTGGTTGAGATGATTGAAGGCTCGCCGTATGCGGATTTTGAAATCATCCATGCCAATATTGGTCAACTATTTACTGCCAGTGAAGCGCCAGAGCAAGATTCTTTGGTGGTTGCACGTGCCATTGATGCGTCAATATCTGTTCATATTGAAGAAGGGAATATGCTTGCGGAGGCAAAAATTACCACGGCAAAAGGTGGTAAGTTGGTCTGCATGAGCAAAGCCAAGCAAGCATTAATACAAGCCGGTATTAAAAAAGGGGTGAGTGGTAAAGCACTTGATAACCTGCTTGGTCAACAACTTGAGTTGCCTGCGGGGCACACCTACAAAGGCATAGTCGCCCACGGTCAACGCGCAAAAGATGGCAGTGATGCAAAGTTTGTGCGCCTGTGCATGACAGCGCAAGACAGAGTGCTCAGCCCGCAGCAATCAAGCGGTGGTAAAGTGGATATGCGCAACCTAGGCGCAATCATCACCGTTAAACCTGGTAGTCCATTGATGAAAAAAGTGCCTCCAACGGAAGGTGAGCCGGGATATACGGTATTTGGCGATGTGATTGAGCCAAAACCGGGTAAAGACGCGCCGCTGGAAGTGTCTGAAGGTACTAAACTCGACCCAAGCGATAGCAACTTATTGATTGCAGACTCTAAAGGCGTGCCTGTGGCTATTCCCAGAGGGATGCGTGTAGATGACGTGCTGTGTTACGACAATATTGATGTAACAACAGGACATGTTGAATTTGATGGTAGCATTATTGTTAGTGGCGACATCAAAGATGGGATGCGAGTAAAAGCCTCGGGTGACATTACCGTTATTGGCTTTGTTGAGTCTGCGGTACTAGAAAGCAGCAGTGCGGTGACGGTAATGCTTGGGGCGATTGGCCGTAAGCGAAACGAAGGGGAGGCATTTTCATGTTCTATTCAAGCCAAGCGCAGTATCTCTTTGGGTTATGCGCAGTATTGCCAAATTGAAAGTGAGCATGACATCTTAATAGAGCGTCAAGCGCTGCATTGTGATCTGACATCAAAGCGATTGATCAAAGTCGGTAAAGGCGATACCCCAAGAGGTAAACTAATTGGTGGCAATGTGTTTGATGCCATGCGAATTGAAACCGGTGAGTTAGGCGCGCCTTCTGGCACAAGAACGCGAATTTCATTGGCGCAAGATTGGGACAGCCTACATGATAAGCACCGTGAGCTGGTAGAACTTGAAAAGGTACTTGCTGCTAAGGTAATTGAAATCAAGCTGGCGATGAAGCGAGCGAAGGCGTCTTCTCAATCACCAAAACGCGACGCTTACTTGGCCAAGTTGCAACACAGTGAAAAACAAATCAATAAGCACTATGGCCTTAACCAGCGCAACATTCGTTTAGTACAACAAAAAATTCATCGACTTACGCGCTTAAGCCGGGTCACGGTGAACGAATTGATGCACCCAGGCACTGAAGTCAAAATAGCCAAAGACACTAAATTGTTTTCAAGAATATACCCGCCAAATTTTGTTAAATTACATGAAGGTAAGCTGATGCAGCAGTTTACCACTGCAAAAACCGCAGAAATTGCCTAAAAATATGCCAGCAACCTAGCTGGCATTTGAGTTTTTATACCAATTATCTTAATTAAGTGGTCTATTTTGAGGCGAGAAAATCTTGTCGATAACTAGGCAAAAATTTTGCTATTTAGTTGTTCTAAATGAGAAATTTTTAACGCCGTTAGCGTCAGATTGACTCCTTCAAATTGAGCAAGTATTAAGTTTAATTGGTATTACTGTTCTGTTTGGCCTTCTTCTTCTTCAGGCTCTGGTAGCGGCCAACCGCCTAATGCCTGCCATTTATTCACGATATAACAAAATAGCTCAGCGGTGCGTTCAGTATCATATAAAGCGCTGTGAGCTTGGCTATTGTCAAACTCGATCCCTGCGGTACGGCAAGCTTTGGCAAGGACAGTTTGTCCAAGCGCCAGTCCAGCAAGCGAAGTTGTGTCAAAGCTTACAAAAGGGTGAAAGGGTGTGCGTTTTATATTATTGCGCTCAATTGCGGCATTTAAAAAGCCATGGTCAAAAGCGGCATTGTGAGCTACAACAACAGAGCGTTGGCAGCCTGCGGCTTTTTGGGCTTTGCGGACGGCTTTACAGATTTCTTTGATAACTTCATCTTCAGCAACTGCGCCCCTAAGCGGAGAGAATGGATCGATACCATTAAACTCTATTGCTGATTGTTCAATATTAGCCCCTTCAAAAGGTGCGACATGAAAATGTACCGTCTGATCTAAACTTAATATGCCGTTATCATCCATTTTTAGCATACTGACTGCGATTTCTAGTAGGGCGTCAGTATCTTTATTAAAGCCTGCGGTTTCCACGTCGATAACTACAGGAAAGAAGCCGCGAAAGCGTTTTGAAAATAGCGTTTGCTCGGTATCAGACATAATCTTCTTGGTTTGTGAAATTGAGCGGCCTATTATACTGATACCTCGGCAAGATGCGAGCGACTTGCAAGGGTTCAAAGTGGTATATTTATTGCTTTTGATTTGTAGATAATGGTTTAGTATTGCGGTTCACACAAAATTGGCACACCGTAATGGCATACTAATGAGTGAATGTAGTGAGGTATTAAGTGATTAAGTTTTATAAATCAGCGAGTTGGATAAGCTTATCCCTGTGCGCCGTGACGCTTAATGCTGATGCTGCGATGCGGCAATATGCTGCCGAGGCAGACGCATCCCATTGGCAAGTTGACCAAACCAACCGCTTGAGCTGTGCGTTAAACCATGAAGTTCCGTTTTATGGTGAAGCGATTTTTTCCAGCCATGCCAGTAAAAATAAAGACTTAACGTTTAATCTTGATATGGTAGTGCGCCCTGAAAGTTACGACTTTGCTGGTCTTGAGTCGGTGCCGCCGTTGTGGCGAGCCGGTAAGCCTGCAAGAAGCATTGGGCAGATGAAGTTACTGAAAAAGTTTGATGGTGAGCTGGACAATGATGTGGCGTGGGAGCTGCTAACGGAGCTTGAAAAGGGGTATTTTCCCACGTTTTATTATAAAGATTGGCACAATGATGTAGACAAAGTGTCTGTGGCACTGTCGTCAGTCAATTTTAAGCAAGCCTATTGGGCATTTTTGCAGTGCCGAGACAATTTATTGCCCTATAGTTTTGAAGATATTGCATTTACTGTGATGAATTATAAAAAGAATTCCAGTGAGTTAACAAAATCTTCTCGACAACGTTTGGATATGATAGGTGAGTACTTAAAGAACGATCCTAAAATTGAGCAAATTTATATTTCTGCATACAGTGATAGCTACGGCGGTAGAGACACCAATTTGCGACTGTCAAAAAGACGAGCGGAGGCGATAAAGTCTTATATGGCAAGCCTTGGGGTGGCAGAGGATAAGATTATGACAGATGGTTTTGGTGAAAAGCGTCATGTGGACACCAATGATAATGCCATTGGTCGTGGTAAAAACCGTCGGGTGGTTATTCAAATATCAAGGCCTTGATGGTTTTGGGGGAAGAGATCGCGACGTAAAGTCGCTCCTACACGGGATTGCGTGCACAGTACATATGCTTCCAGCTTTAGATTGTGTTTGTATGAGCGCGCTGTGTGGTGGGGAAGAGATCGCGACGTAAAGTCGCTTCTACAAGGGGTTGTTTCTACAGTAAATATGACTTCCCGCTTTAGATTGTGTCTGCATGAGCGGGCTGTGTGGTCGAGAAGAGATCGCGACGTAAAGTCGCTCCCACAAGGGGTTGTGTGCACAGTACATATGCTTCCAGCTTTAGATTGTGTCTGTATGAGCGTGCAGTGTGGTGGGGAAGAGATCGCGACGTAAAGTCGCTCCTACACGGGGTTGTGTGCACAGTACATATGACTTCCCGCTTTAGATTGTGTCTGCATGAGCGGGCTGTGTGGTCGAGAAGAGATCGCGACGTAAAGTCGCTCCTACAAGGGGTTGCTCTTCTATTTTCCGTACGGCCGCTGCATTTTTATTAATCTAGACTCAGGCTAAGTTTATAGCACCTTGTTGCAGCTTGCTGTGAGTGCGAGTGGATGGCTAAGCTGGTTATTGTAGGTGATAGCGATAGGTTGTGCGGTATTTATCTCATAGGCGAGCGTTAAGTCCAGCTCTACGCTTTTGCTTTGCCCCGCAGTAAGTGTCAAAAACTCGTTTGCCTCTGGCGTGAGGCGTTTGGCCATTGGACCTTGATAATTGAGCTTTTTACCATTTTGCTCTACTACTAAAAATTGACTCCACCATCCTTCAAACGGGGTATGCCAAATAAGGAACTTAGCATCTTCGTTCCCTAAGTTGGTAAAGGTGAATTTGACCGGATAGCTCATGGTTGCGTCGTTACCTTTTGCGACACTACATTGAATGTTGCGCTGTGAATTCATACTTGCCTGCGGATCAGTGGTTGAAGTGGTGTCATTACAAGCTGCTAATAGCAAAGTGGCAGAAAATATTAATATGGGTTTCAACATAATTATTCTGAGCCTGTTGCCACGCCCAATCCTTTTTGTTTTCAATGTAATTGCTTTGCACTATGCTGAGCAATACGGTCAAATAACGAATAATACATATAGATGACTAAAAACAATAACAAAGAGTTCAATTCTTTTGCATCATTTTATCCTTATTATCTCTCTGAGCATAAAAACAAAATCTGCCGCAGGCTCCACTTTGTCGGTTCAACTGTGGTGCTAGTGCTGCTGTTCTATATCATTTTTTCGGCGCAGTGGTCGTTGCTTTGGTTGTTGCCTGTTGCGGGGTATGGTTTTGCTTGGATTGGTCACTTCTTTTTTGAAAAGAATAAACCCGCGACGTTCCAATATCCGTTATATAGCTTGATGGGAGACTGGGTTATGTATAAAGATATGATCTGCGCTAAGGTACCTTGGTAGGGAATATGAAGTTAGCCAAATGAATATAAAACAAACTCTTATAGCGATGGGGTGTGCTTTTTTACTCAGCAGCTGTGAAACCATATCGGCAACAAGTGTGCGCAGCTTAGCAATGTTTAGCCCAGAAAATAGTCAGTGTTATAACAGACAGCGTCAGTCTAATTATTTTGTCGTTGATAGTCATCATCATTTTCAGCCGTTTCGCGGCGACGCTGTCCCTTTTAATAAATTGGTTAACTGGGCGGAGCGTGCTGGGGTGTTGTTTGTCAATGTGTATGGTATTGGCCAAATCTATACACGCAAATCAGGATGTGTTGGTGAGCGAGGGTGCTACACACATGTCATCGCACCAAGTATTGAAAATGATATTAAAAATGCCAATAACTATCTAAAACATGGGGCAGATAAAGTACATCTAACCCTATCAATGACCTTTGCTGATCTCCATAAACCAGACACGATACTGACCAATATGGCGCTGCTTGAGGAAGAGTTTGGTGATCTATTTCGTTGGATGGGAGAGGTTAATATGGTGAAAGCTGCGCACTTTGATAACGGTCATCAAGCAGTAAATCTGGATACTATCGCTAAGTGGCAGCCATTTATGCAAGTGCTACAAGAGAAGAAGACTCCACTGGCACTGCATGCCGATTTGGGCGATAACGAGGCGCCGCTTCGCTACTTACCGTTACTTGAGGAAGTATTAACGCGCTACCCGAATAATGACATCATCTGGATGCACATGGGGATCTCAAAAGAGCTAAGCCGTATTGACCCCAGCTTACATATTCGCACCATGCAGAAGCTGTTTGCCCGCTATAAAAATCTTAAAGTGGATCTTTCTTGGCGAATTTTATACGACTATTATTTTAGCTTTCCAACCGTCAACAGCCAATATGTTGAGTTTATCAACGCCCATGCTGAGCGTTTTTTACCGGGGAGTGACTTTGTTGCCAGCAAAAACAAACGTTTTGCTGACTACAAAGAGGAAGTGGACATTAACAGTCGTGTTTTGGCCAGCCTTGACGATAATGCTTTTCGTCGTATCGCGCTTGGTCAGAACTACTTTGATTTGTTGAGATTACCGTATCGAGCGCCAGAGATCTGTACTACAGCGTCTCCTTAAGCATCGAGAGGACATCGTTGACATCGAGCTTCATCACTTTATCCGTATTGGCTAGCAGTTGATCTGCTAGATCTTTTTTATGATGATGCAGCTCAACAATTTGCTCCTCAATAGTCCCTTTAGCGATTAAGCGATATATCGTGACAGGGCGCGTTTGTCCCATGCGATGAACACGATCTGAAGCTTGCTCCTCAACCGCTGGATTCCACCAAGGATCCATGTGAATGACATAATCCGCTGCGGTAAGGTTTAGGCCAGAGCCGCCTGCTTTAAGACTAATTAGGAATACCTCGCCTTCACCTTTTTGAAAGGCGTTGACCGCCTGTTGTCGCGCCTTAGGAGGGGTACTGCCATCCAAATATTGAAAGCGAATACCACGTTTTTCAAGGTGACTTTTTATCAGCTGTAAATGACCTACAAACTGGCTAAAAATGAGCGCCTTATGATTATTTTCTTGTAGCTCTGTTAGTAATTCATCTAATGCCGCTAATTTGGCACTGGCGACTTGGCTTTCAGCCAATAAGAGTTTTGGATGACAACAGGCTTGGCGTAAACGAGTAAGCGCTGCCAACATTTTAAAGCGCTGCTCATTGGCGCTATCTTGTTGCGCGGACTGGGAGATTTCATCAATGGCATTTTGCCTAAGCGCTTCATAAAAGGTTTGCTCTTCTTGGCTTAACTGAACCGCTACATTTATCTCCGTACGTGGTGGTAGCTCTGTTAATACCTGGTGCTTCATGCGACGTAAAATAAACGGTTGGATCAGGTGTTTTAATCCTTTGCGAGCTCGGTGTGCTGCGACTTTGTCCTCATTTGCATTTTCAATTGGCGCAGAAAACTTTTCGCTAAAACGCTTCAGGTTGCCAAGTAGTCCCGGGTTTACAAACCGAAATAGTGACCACAGCTCGGTAAGGTTGTTTTCGATTGGTGTCCCTGTAGTAATAAGTTTAAATTTGCCTTTAAGTGCACATGCTGCCTGAGTGCGCTTTGCAAGCGGGTTCTTTAGCGCCTGGGCTTCATCAGCGACAATCGTTTCGAATGCAATGGGCTTTAATATGTCAACTTCGCGCTGTAATAAGCCGTAGCTTAAAATGACACAGTCCAGTGGCTGCAGATCACTGAGCAGTTGTGCTCTGGCCTCTGAATTTGCAGAGTCGGCAAATACTTTTACCGACAACGTTGGTGCAAACTTTTGAATTTCTTGCTGCCAATTAAAACAAACCGAGGTGGGAGCAATTATTAACGTAGGCCCTTTATGTGCACGAGCCAATATCACCGCTAGTGCTTGGATGGTTTTGCCAAGCCCCATGTCATCGGCAAGACACGCGCCAGCGCCCCAATGGGCGAGTCGCATGGCCCAGTCAAATCCTGCTTGTTGATAGTCTCTAAGCTTGGCCTGTAATGTTGATGGTAGCTGCACAGTTAACGCCACGGCTTGGTGCATTTTATCATTTTGCTCTTCCCATGCAGGTAAGGTTTTCATGCGCATGCCGGTGGTGGCTTCAGCAATCAAAGGCGTAGCAAGTGGATGGAATTTACCGCCTTCGGTGGCATGATTGAGCTTATCAAGTTGAGACTTTAGTTCACTTGAAAGGGCAATCACCTGCTCACTGTCCAGTGCAATAAAACGGCCATTACTGGTAGCAACCATCTTGAGTAGTGTTTTTAGCTCAATCACTTGGTCATTATTTACTTGCAGCTCGCCGGTGATATCAAACCATTCGTTTTTCTTGGTCATAGCCAGTTGCAAATGTTGGCTTTCAAGCTTGTTACTGAGGCGGACTTTTTTACCTTTTGGCCACCTTAGCCTGAGTTGCATAGGGCAAGGATCTTGGTTGACTACCATCTCAAGCTCTTGCAATACCTCCAGTGCTTCATCCATTTGCGCCAAGCTGAGGCGGTTGTCAATCATCTCTAAAAACAACGGACAATGGGTGTCAAGCTCATCAAGCCCTTGTTGCTCAAGCAGGAGATCCCGGGTGGTAGACAAGCGTTTGCCGTCGATTTCTGCACTAACCGTGGCAGTACCATGACCAGGGTGGAAAACAGGGCCTTTTTCACCAAACGGCATCACCACACAATGAAAGTCTAAACCTTGATGGTAAGGTTGAATATTGATAACGAGGGTAGACTGCGCTGCAGTGACATCAAGACCTGTGTCAATGTCGGCTAAATCCGACTGAACATTCAGATAAGGAGCAATGGCTTTAATACTCGACAGTACTTTTTGCTTTGCACTAACAGGTACGCTTAACCCTGATTCGCCAATGATTTCAGCGACTTGTATATGTGATTGATTAAATACAATAAACGTATACTGATGTTCGTCATGCTGGAAAAATGAGTAGCTTTGCGGCTGGGTAAAATAACTCGGTAGATTTGGCACTGAAAGTAAAAGCTCATCACCGTGCTGACGAATGTGTAATTCAGGGGTCTGCTCGGTTATGGTAATAGGCTGCGTTAAGTCGTCCTCATGATAGAGGTTTGTTGCGCCAACCGCAGCTCTTAAAGCTGGGATCCCTGCCAGTACATAATCAGACTTGCTGCTGTAGCCATAACTGGCTTGCAATGCGATGGCCTCAATGAGTTTTTTATCTGATTGGCTTATGTAACTGAAGCGTTCAGGATGCTGTTTAAGTTGCTTACAAGGTAAAGGCTTACCCTTACCCCAGCCGGTTTTTCCCCGTTTTTGTTCTCTGGCTAAAAATTCAATATCAAAGCGACCTTGCCTAAGCTGCCAGATCAGTCGGTATTGCGTATCGGCCGCTTGAGTGGCGTTACTGCTTGGGTTTAATGCGATAAGTTTATCAAGCGCCAAATCCCACGGTGACTTTTTAGCCACAAGCGTACTGAGGTTAATGTTGAGAGCATTTGTCAGTGGCTGAAACTCTCCATGCTGAGCAAGTTGCAGTTGTTTAGCAAGCTGAGCAAAAAGCGACATCGACAGCTGTTCAAAAGCGTTCACGCAATCATCAAGGTGTTCAAGCGCCGTTGCATCTAAAGTCTTGTTACACCAAAAGTATGCAAAGCAGTCAAGTAAGCGGCCAATGTAATAGTCAAAATAGTGCGACTGCTTCAAAGCAGAGTACTTTAAATGTGCGCTACTGTATGGGTTATTTTGCGAGAGGCTTTCACTGCAATAGAGTAAGACGTTATTGGCAAAGTAATTACAAAAGGGAGCTTTATTGTCTTGGTTTTCATACTCTAATTGTAGTGATAACACTTCAAAAAGCGCAGCATCTTGGTTATTGGCTTGTTGTAGTAATGCCAGTTTATGAAATAACCCAAGGGTTCTGCCTAAGTACTGCTTTTTACGCTTGGTGATTTTATCCTTCGCTTTAAGGGCTGTTGTAAACTCTGAGACGGCATCTTCACTTTGCTGCAAAAAAGCAATCGCAGCTCGTATCTGTAACTCGTAGCTGCTGTGATGTTGAGTTACCATACTCTGTGCGGCATCTAACTGTAATGTGTACAGTTGGTATTCTGCTAATAGTGCCGTTAATGGTGGGTTTTGTGTTTTGGCCTCAACCTGTTCCAGCGTGTCTAGCGCAAAGGCAATACTTTGGCCACTTTGTATTAAGGTATACAGCAAGGTTGAAAATGCTTGGTACTGCAAATCTTCGGGGAGGGTGATAAATCGCTCCAACGAGAACGGATAAAAATAAAGTGGCAGTAGTACTTGGTTGGTTTTATAGCACACGGCTTGTGGGTCTTTATTAAACCCTAGTTGCGCACGTGCTTTTGATAATTGATTTATAAATAAAAAATCGCGAATGAGGCGCTGTTCATCAGCAAATTGTCTTTCCCATTCATAAGCATTAAGAACCGGTATAAATTCTTCGGCAGTATTGAGTATGGGTAAAAACTGCCCCTCGGCCATGACTTTTTGACTTAAACCGGTCGCGAGTTTTAGGTTGATTTGTACGCCATCTTCATTAAACGTGACTAAACCGTCAGCGCGCCACTTCATGATCTGGCTATGGCTTATTCCTTGTTCAAACTCAGTGCTAGGAATAATTTCTTTACTAACAAGAGCCTGTATTAGGCGTTTGAGTTTTATTGCTGAGACTGGCTTGTAAACGACGGCCAAAATGCAGAGCAAGGTTTGCTCTTGCGCTGGTAGCGCATCTACCTGATGTGTTAAGGCTACAATTTCTTCATTAGTGGATGGCACAAAGTCAAAGTTCATTGTTCAGTCGCAGTGTTCATTTTAAGACACTGAAAACTACCACAATTTGCGCTTAACTACCATGGAGGTGATGCGTTGGAGCGGGAGGCGATGCCTCCCAATATTACTAAAATTTTGGGTATGTCTGTGACTAGCCAAAGCTTAGGTTATATAGCAATGCCGAAACCGCCAATAAGCCCACAATTAATACGAAATAGGTGCCAATATGGCTTTTGTATTTTTGTAGCGCAGGGACTTTAAACACCGCTATAGTCGGCATAATAAACAAGATCATCGCAATGATAGGGCCTGAAATTGCGCCCATCATATCGAGAATACTTGGGTTAAGCACTGAGCAAATCCAGATAGCAACAAACATAAATGCGATACCCGCTTTGTCAGCTACTTTGTAACTCATGTTAGTTTGTTTGGTTGCCAGCCCATTGAAGCTCTCACGAGCACCTAAGAAATGACCTAAGAATGAAGAGGTGATGGCAATAAACGCAACCAGTGGCCCAAGCATAGCAATAAATGGATTGTTATAAACGTTGGCTAGGTAAGACAATACGGAAACGTTTGATTCTTTTGCAGCTTCCATTTGTTCTGGCGTTAATGAAAATACGCAAGAAAATACAAACAGCAAGACAAATACAATCAACATAATTGAGGTGATACGCAAGATGGCTTCAGACTTTTGCACCGCTTCACTCTTGTAATGGCGACGTTGCACATTAGCAAAGCTTGAGATCGCCGCTGCGTGACTAAAGGAGAACACCACGATCGGCACAGATAACCACAATAACTGCGTTAAACTGGCAACATCTGGCGTACTGACTACGGGCATTTGCCAGTTAGGTACTAAATACAGTGACAAAAACAGAAGTACACCAACAAGTGGGTAAACCAAAATAGCGAAAGCACGGAGCAATAGCTTTTCACCGCCTAGCATAATGGCAATCATGCCCGCCACTAATAAACCTGACAGCAAAATACGTGAAGGGGATCCAAACCCTAGCTGATTGACAATAAAGCTATCGACAGTGTTAGTCAGACCAACACCGTAAATAAGCAAAATAGGGAAAATAGAGAAAAAGTAGAGTAGGGAAATTAAGCGGCCAGCACCAGCGCCGAAGTGTTCTTCGACTACATCGGTAAAATCAGCATTTTTTTGCTTTGAAGAAAGCACAAAGCGAGCGAGCCCTCGGTGCGCTAAATAGGTCATTGGAAAAGCAAGGGCAGTCATAATGAGAAGTGGCCAAAAACCACCGATCCCAATATTGATTGGCAGGAACAAAATACCTGCTCCAACAGCGGTTCCAAATAAGCTCAATACCCAGTGGGTATCATGTTTTGTCCAGCGGCTATTACTGACGGAGTTCATCTCCATCGTTGCCTCAGAGGAATTACTCATAAACTTGTTGTCCTGGATTTAGAATTATAATCGGGCGGATCATATAAAAAATGGTTAAGAGTTGCATGTATAAACCGTCTACTCAGAGGAGTTATGCGGTGAAATACGTTTGTTTGACTAAAACCTGCACAATTACCTAGTTGTCGCTGTGTCGTTTTTGTAAACCTACGTCTGTAAATGTTTTTAATTGTTACCATCGACAATGATTTGCTAGCCGCGTTAAAAATTAATTTTTATTCTAAGACGCAAATAAATATGAAATAACTAAGTGGAAAAGTATGTTCAAGTTAAATACGCTATTGCTCGCCTCAGCGATGTTAGGAAGTGTTACTGCTAACGCGACAATTGTTGAGTTTCAGACCTCACACGGTAGTTTTCAAGTGAATCTATATGATCAAAGCACTCCTAAGACAGTTGAAAACTTTTTGCAGTATGTAAACAACGAACGATACTCTGATACTGTGATCCACCGAGTGATCCCCGAGTTTGTCGTGCAAGGTGGCGGCTTTATTTATGAAGGTAAAGTTCCGCTTGATGCGATTGAAACCTATAATGCGGTTAAAAATGAACCTAAGTGGTCAAATGTCAAAGGCACAATTGCAATGGCTAAGGTGGCTTATAAACCTGATAGTGCGACCAGTCAGTGGTTTATAAACTTAGAGGATAATAGTAGTAATTTAGATGTAGAAAATGGTGGCTACACCGTGTTTGGTCAAGTAATTGGTGACGGTATGGAAGTACTAGAAGCCATCGCCCAAATTCCACGTTGTGGGAATGTGCCGTTAGTTAACTTTACCGATGAGCAGTGTAAAGACACTGAAACAGACCCAGGTGCTGCTAATTTTGTAACACTCAATGCAATTACAGTGTTAGATGACGATCCTAACTCTGCTGTGGGATTAACACAAAAAGCGAATACCTTGATTGACCAAGTTACTGACAAACCGTCAACAGATCAAGATTCGGGCTCTTCTGGTGGGTCGATGTTTGCGGGTCTTTTCTTACTTGCAGCTGCGCTGGGTTTTAGACGTAGAGTGAAATAGTTTTGAGTGCGATTGCACAACAGTCCCTAGTTAACCTGATCTCAGGTTAATAACTTGGAAGCGCACTTCGGTGCGCTTATTTTTTATAAAGCCTATTCGCTGACTGATACCAATTATCCTAATTAAGAGGTCTATTTTGAGCAAGCATTGATGCTAATTGGTATTATGCTTGAGCATTGAACAATTCAGCTGCTTTTATTTGATATATAAGAACTATACACCATGATAGGAAGGTATCGGGGCGTGTTCAGGGCCAGTAAGCGACCCTGAACAGGATAGATTTACAGTGCTTCGGCTGCTTTTTTCGCAAGGTATTCGTCATAAGTACCTTGGAAATCAATGATCTGTCCGTCTTTGATTTCCCAAATACGCGTAGCAAGAGAAGATACAAACTGACGGTCATGCGAGACGAAGAATAGTGTGCCTTCGTACTGCTCTAATGCTAGGTTTAGAGACTCGATAGACTCCATATCCATGTGGTTAGTTGGCTCATCCATCAGCAGAATATTAGGCTTGTGCATCATGATTTTGCCAAATAGCATACGGCCTTGCTCACCACCTGAGATCACCTTCACGGACTTTTTGATGTCGTTTTGAGAAAACAGCATACGACCAAGGAAGCCGCGTACGACTTGCTCATCATCGCCTGGCTGTTGCCACTGTTCCATCCATTGGAAAAGGTCGAGATCTTTTTCAAATTCGTCAGCGTGATCTTGCGCGTAGTAACCTATGTTGGCATTTTCTGACCATTTATACGCGCCTGACAGTGGCGCTTGACGGCCGGCAAGGGTGTTGAGGAGGGTGGTTTTACCCACGCCGTTTTCACCGATAATCGCGACCTTTTCACCAACTTCAACCAGTGCGTTTAAGTTTGAGAATAACGTCTCTTCGTAACCTTGTGATAAAGACTCAAGTTCAAGGGCATTACGAAATAGTGGCTTTTCTTGCTCAAAGCGAATAAATGGGTTTTGACGGCTTGACGCTTTAACTTCTTCCAACTGAATTTTGTCAATTTGCTTAGCTCTAGAGGTGGCTTGTTTTGCTTTTGATGCGTTTGCAGAGAAACGCGAAACAAACTGTTGTAGCTCGGCAATTTGCGCCTTTTTCTTCGCGTTATCTGAAAGCAGACGCTCGCGAGCTTGTGTTGCTGCAAACATGTACTCATCGTAATTACCAGAGTAGATACGCAGCTCACCGTAGTCGATATCCGCCATGTGTGTACACACTGAGTTTAGGAAGTGACGGTCGTGAGAGATGATGATCATAGTACAATCACGCTGATTCAATACATCTTCCAGCCACTTGATGGTGTAGATATCCAAGTTGTTGGTTGGTTCGTCTAGGAGCATGATATCTGGCTCTGCAAATAATACCTGCGCTAGTAGCACACGTAGTTTCCAGCCCGGAGCAACTTCAGACATGAGGCCGTAATGTTGCTCGGTTGGAATACCAACACCGAGGAGTAATTCACCGGCTTTTGCTTCAGCGGAATAGCCATCCATTTCAGCAAATTGCGTTTCAAGATCGGCAACACGCATACCGTCTTCTTCGCTCATCTCAGGTAGTGAGTAAATGCGATCGCGCTCTTGTTTGATTTCCCACAGCTCTTTATGACCCATGATCACTGTGTCTACAACCGTATATTGCTCGTAGGCAAATTGATCCTGATTTAGCTTAGCGATACGCTCGTTTGGATCGTAGTTTACGTTACCTGCACTTGGCTCAAGCTCTTTGCTTAGGATTTTCATAAAGGTGGATTTACCGCATCCGTTAGCGCCTATTAGGCCGTAGCGGTTGCCGTCACCAAACTTAACGGAAATATTCTCAAACAGTGGTTTTGCACCAAACTGCATAGTGATGTTGTTACACGAAAGCATAAATTTGACTCATTACTGACAATTGCGGCGATCCTAACATTTATAAGGGGTAAATGATGCAAAAAGTTTGGTAAATGCAAACATTCATTTAGTGTCTGGTAAGACATTAAATTTGGATGAAAGTACTGGCTTTATTAGGCGTTGCTAAAATGAGAAAAAGTAAGTTTTAAAAGCATCAGGTGGATTTAAGGCACTTGAGAAGCCACTGGATTTGCCAATGAAATTTGATACGAGAAAAAACTGGATTTAGCAACATCTGTTCAGAGAGTTTGTTTACATCGGTTTATCAAATTTTATCGAAATAAATTGCTATTTAGCATAATCTTAGGTCACATTACCGACCGTAATTAAAATAATATAACAATTTAGGATTGGAATATGCGTATCAAAGCTATCTCCGCGGCCATGGTGTTGGCCTTTTCTCAGTACGTTGCAGCCGATGAAGGCATGTGGCAACCACATCAACTACCTGAGCTAGAATCTATCTTGAAGTCTAAAGGACTTGAGATTGACCCTAAGTCGATTTCTAAATTAACTGAGTTTCCTATGAACGCGGTGATTGGCCTTGGCGGCTGTACGGCGTCATTTGTTTCCCCTAAGGGCTTAGTGGTTACTAACCACCACTGTGCGTATGGCTCTATTCAATATAACTCTACGACTGACAACAATATTTTAGAAAACGGCTTCTTGGCGAAAACACCAAGCGAAGATCTACCTGCAGCGCCAGGTTCGCGTATTTATGTAACGAAAGAAGTCTCGAACGTCACAGACAAAGTCAATGAGGGTGTTGATTCCTTGACCGGTAAAGCACGCTTTGACGCCATCGATAGTAAACGTAAACAGCTTGTCTCTGAGTGTGAGCAAGACGAAAGTTATCGTTGTAATGTTTATACCTTCCACGGTGGTCTTGAGTACTACTTGATTAAATCACTTGAGATTAAAGATGTACGCTTAGCCTACACGCCAGCGATGGGTGTTGGTAAATACGGCGGTGATATAGATAACTGGATGTGGCCTCGCCATACTGGTGATTTTGCATTCTATCGTGCTTATGTCGGAAAAGATGGCAAACCTGCTGAGTTTTCTAAAGACAACGTACCATATAACCCTGAATCATTCTTAAGTGTGAGTGCTAAAGGTGTGCAAGAAGGCGACTTTGTTATGGTAACCGGTTACCCGGGCCGTACTAATCGTTATCGTATTGCCTCAGAAGTAGATTTTGTGTTTAACACTGTCTATCCAATGGTGCGCAAACACAACGCAAAGTATGTGGAGCTTATCAAAGAGAACGCGCCAGAAGGCTCTCAAGCATTAATCGCTTATGAAAGTACGATTGCTAGCTATAACAATTACATCAAAAACTTTGGCTCTATGATTGAGAGTTTTAAAAAGGGCAGTATGTATAGTGCTAAGCAACAATTTGAGCGTGACCTTATCGCGTGGATCAATGCCGATGCTGAGCGCAAAGCAAAATACGGCGATGTGTTGACTGAGCTGAGCCAACTGGTATCACAAGCACAAGAAAACTATGTGCGCGATATGATGGTGGGGTATATTCACCGCTCACAAATGATTGCGACGGCAAGGAAGTTATATCGTCTTGCCGTTGAAAAGCAAAAGCCTGATGCTGAGCGCGAGCGCGGTTATCAAGAACGTGATATGCCAAAGCTCAAAGCAGGTCTTGAGCGCATGACACGTCGTTACGACGAAACCGTAGACAAAGCAATTATGCTTTACTTTATGGAGCTGTATGCTGCGCTTCCTAAAGAAAAACGCATTGCAGAGGTAGACAAGCAACTACAACTGGAAGAAGGCTTCGATAAGGCAAATCATCAAGCACTGCTTGATCAAATGTATGCAAACTCTAAGTTGGCAGATGAGAAAGTTCGTCTATGGATGCTAGATTTAGATCTTGAACAACTCAATCAAAGCGCTGATCCATTTATGCAGTATGCTAAAGCGATTTTTGCTGTGATGAAGCAAATTGAAGATGAAGGAAAAGAGCTAGCCGGTAAACAGCAAGCTGCACGTCCTGCGCTTATGGAAGCAATCATTGCTTACAACAAGTCTCAAAATAAGCCTGTCTATGCTGATGCTAATAGCACATTGAGAGTTACCTACGGCACAGTAGGTGGATACTCACCTCAAGATGGATTAGTTGCTACACCGTTTACCTCTCTAGAGGGGCTGCTAGCTAAAAACACCGATGTTGATCCTTTCAATGCACCTAAAAAACAGCAGCAGTTGATCCGCGATAAAGTGTATGGCCAGTATACAGGTGGTATGAACACGGTACCGGTAAACTTCCTTTCTAATGTTGACACAACGGGTGGTAACTCTGGTTCGCCGACGTTAAATGGCAAAGCTGAACTGGTTGGTTTATTGTTTGATGGTGTTTATGAAAGCATTATTGGCGATTGGGATTATGATAAAAACCTGAACCGTTCGATTCACGTTGACTCGCGTTACATGCTTTGGATAATGGACAAAGTCGACAATGCACAAAACCTATTAGATGAAATGAAAATAGTGAAGTAGTCTGCAGGTTTAATTTGTATTGATACACAAAAATGCCGACCGAGAGGTCGGCATTTTTTGTGTTATTGGGTGAAATTATACCAATTTGACTTAATACTCGTTCAATTTGAAGGAGTAAATCTGACGCTAACGGCGTTAAAAACTTCTTATTTAGAACAACTAAATAGCAAAGTTTTTGCCTTGCCTACACGGATGTAGGTACCTTGGCGATTGCAGGACGCGGTAGCGGGGTTATCGACAAGATTTTCTCACCTCAAAATAGACCACTTAATTAAGAAAATTGGTATTATTTTGTCATAAGTTGACGAATATACTTCACCGGGGCACTGCCAAAGCTTAAAAACTCTTCATGAAACGCCTTAAGGTCGAATGCTTCACCAAGCTCCTTTTTCTGTGCTTCACGGAAGTCGTAAATCTCACGATAGCCAGAGTAATAGCTGGTCAGCTGTACTTGACTTAATGTTGCGCGACGCCATTTACCTTCCGCTTCAGCGCGCTCTTGGAAAGCACCATTCATTAACAGGTCTAAGCCCGCTTCCTTGTCTATGCCATTGACTTGAATGTCATAATCTAAAATAGTGTTACAGATAACGCGCAGATTCCATTTGTAGTACATTAACCACATTTCAGGCTCGAAATTGCCATAGCCTTCTTCTAACATCATTCGCTCAGTATAAACTGCCCAGCCTTCGACCATGGCACCATTACCTAAAAGGCTCTTGATCAAAGAAGGGGATTCGTTAGCGTAAACTAACTGAGTATAGTGACCTGGTATTGCCTCATGAATATTGAGGATCTGTAGGATCCAATGGTTGTACTCACGCAAGTATGACTCAGCTTGTTCTTCACTCATTGAGTCAAGGGGAGTGACGTTATAATAGGTGTTTTCTTTTTTGTCATAAGGCCCTGGTGCACTGATCGAGGCGCCAGCATAACCACGCATATATTCTGGTGTTTCACGCACAACCAATGGCTTTTCAGGATCGAGCGTGATTAAATCTTTTTCTTTCACGAACTGCTCAAGCTCTGGAATTTGTGCCTTAATTTCAGATACAAAATCCTCACGTTTGACGTGTTTGACTGACAGATGTTTGATAAGGGTTGCAATGGCATCTCTGTCTGACTGTGGGCGAGGTGTATCGGCAAAATATTTCGACCACAACTGATCTGTGATCTGCACCATTTCCTCGGTAATGCGGGCTTTATCAGCAAGTGCTTTTTCATACATTTGTTTTGCTGTATACCCTGACTGTATATCAAATGCGAACTTTTCTTCGTATAACTTTTCACCAATTCTAAAGGAGCGCGCGTTGCCGCTTTCACTTAACTCTTTTTCAAGGTTAGTGAGGAAAGAAACATAGCCGTTGATCGCTGATTTGGCAGCTGCAAAGCGTTGTTTGAATAGTGCTTTATCTTCTGCGCTAAGCAATGAAGTCGCTAATTTATCAAGTAACTCATCATTTAATACGCTAAATGCCCCTTGGTTTTGTGAAATCGCAAGTTGGGTATATTCAAGGGTTGGATTATGAATATTACTCTGTGCAGCTTCATAATAGGCAGGAACATATTGAAGGCGCTTTAATACTAGCTTTAACTTTTCATCGTCACTCTTAAAGCGGCTGTTCAAAATGGTAGCAAAGCCATAGGAAACATTGTAAGAAGAAGGATTCCACTGCCAGCTTTTAAACGTTTCGATGTGCCAAATATCGCGCTGTAGGCGATTTTCAATCAAGTGATAGTCGATTTTTTGACTGTTGCTAAGCTGTGATAGGTCGAATTGCTGTAATTTTGCCAGCTGTGTTTTTGAAAACGCAGCATTGGCGTCGCGGCTAGCCTGTGTTGGTATGGTAATTAAGTCGTCATATTTACCGAAACCTGCCCACAAGGAGGCTTCAGGATATTGTTGCCAAAGTTCGTCAATAAACTGCTCTGAAAACTGAGCAAATTGTTGGTTTTTCACCACAGTTTGTTCTTCCGTGAGTGCTACTGTCTTTGTAGAAGAAGACGGCGCGGTGCAGCCAGCTAGGCCCATTGCCATGGCAAGTGCCATACACAAGGCAGTTTTTTTCATTGTTGTGTCCTATTTATTAGTTTTCGTTATCATAACAAGATTTCGCTTTATTTGCTTTGTCTGGCTCATCTAACCACACGGCACCATTGGCCTGTGTCGCAACAATATCGCCCGGGTTATAGATGGGGCAGGACTTCATCGATAAACAGCCACAACCAATACAGCCGTCCACATAGCTACGTAAGCGCTGCATATAGGCGATTTTTTCATCTAGTTTCATTTGCCATGCTGTTGATAATTTTGCCCAGTCTTCTTTGGTTGGTGTTCTTGAATCGGGCAAGGTATCTAACGTATCTTTTATTTCACCAAGGGTGATCCCCATTTTCTGCCCAGCTTTAATAATGGCAATACGACGTAGCACGTCTTTTTTGTAGCGACGTTGATTACCATTGTTACGCCAACTGCGGATCAATCCTTTGTTTTCGTAAAAATGTAATGCAGAAACGGCAACATCTGCTCTGGTTGCAACCTTACCAACACTCAAGTTTGGCTCATCTCTTAATAATTTTTCAGTTTTCATAAAATAGTACTTTACCTCAACTTAAGGTGAGGTTTTAAGGTAGCACCCAATTTATTAATAGTGCAACTGGAATTGAACATTATGAAAACAATCGTTATTTACTCAAGCTCAAACCCAAATGGAAATACTTACCAATCAGCAAAAGCGTTAGCAGAAGAAAAAAGTGCTGAGCTTATCTACCTAGACCGTTACAAAATAGGGGAGTATTGCTACAAACATTCTCACAGCGATGATGACTTTATAAACCTATTTAGATGGGTGCTCGGGTTTGATCATATTATTTTTGCATCACCTGTTTATTGGTATGCCGTAACGCCAAGGATGAAAGCATTTGTTGATAGGATCACGGACTTTATGGATATTGAAGCGCTTAAACCAGAATTAAGAGCCTTGCGCGAAAAACATTTTTCGATCTTATCAACTTCATGCCAAGCACAAGCGCCAGCACCATTTACTGAGATGCTGGTGGGCACATTTGAATATTTAGGTATGACACTACAAGAGCAGCGTCACGTGCATTACCCTTATGCTGATTAATTTTTGTAGATTTTGCTGGGCTAATAGTTTAATGACAGGTGTGTATATCAAGAAGTGTGAGGTTTTTTAAAGATCGCTGCGTAAAGCCGCTTCTTTGGTGTGGATCCAATCCGATAATAGGCGGTTTATCCGCCGAGCCGTTTTTCTGATTGGGTATTTCATCACCGTGGTTGTGCTTTCGCAACAATGAGTTGGAACATTCCTTATCCAGACCTCAAGTTAAATTATTTTATGCGCGCAAGTGTGTGCTTCCGCGTATGTGGGCAAGTGTGTGCTTCCGCGTATGTGGGTAGAGATCAAACTATACCTTAAATTCACTGACCATCTGCGATAGTCGCTGCGACATTTCGCTTAATTGTTGACTCGATGCTTTAGTATGCTCAGCGCCAAGAGCAGTTTGGTTTGCGATAGTTGCAATGCCGCTAATATTGGTTGTCATCTCATTGATGTCTTCAGATTGCTTTTCACTCCACTTGGCGATATCGAGGTTAATATCATTTACGGTTGCGATAGAGTGGTTTATTTGCTCTAGTGCTTGCTTACATTCCAAACTGACTTTAAGGCTTTTCTCGGAAGCTGTACGACAGTTTTGCATCTCTTCAACGGTCGTGGCGACGCCATGGTGCAGGCTATTTATAATGGCTTGAATATCATCGGTAGATTGTTGTGTCCGTTGAGCGAGTGTTCTTACCTCATCAGCAACCACGGCAAAACCACGGCCTTGTTCTCCGGCTCTTGCTGCTTCTATGGCTGCGTTTAATGCCAATAAATTGGTTTGTTCTGCTACTTTTTTAATGACATCAAGTACCACACCTATCTCCGTTGATGAGCGCTGCAGGTCTAGCACTGCCTGTTGTGCTGAGTCGACGCTCTGAGAGGCATGGGCTATGACTGATACGTTTTCGTCTACATGCGCCAGTCCTTTAGTGGTAAGTTCTGTTGTTGCCATTACTTTATCAAGGGCGCGTTTAGATTCATGATTGACCGATTGGGCTACCTGATTCAAAGAAAGCATCCGATTTTGTACCGACTCTGTTTCAGTATTTTGCTGGGCAATTCCGGCTTGGATTTGCTCGGTAATACAGGATAATTCCTCTGCTTGAGAGGCTAAAGAGTGCGTATTTCCATTAATATCGTGAAGCACATCACGAAAGTGTGCATTCATGTGGTTAAATGCAATGGCCATTTGTGTAAGTTCATCTCTGCCTTCACTTTTAAGTAAAATTGTCAGATCTTTTTGTGACGAAATGATCCCCATAGTACGGGTAAGCTTGTCCAAAGGCTTGGTAATATTTTTGCTTATCAAGCTAGAGAGGAAAATAAGCAATATAGCGTAGCCGAGGGTTTCCGCGGTCATGGAAATAAGCTGGTCATGAAACTGTGCTTCGACGTCTTCAAGGTAAATGCCAGTGCCGATAGCCCAGTTATAGTGGTTTAGATTAGCAATAAAAGAAAGCTTACTCTCCAGCTTTTGAGTCCCCGGTTTTGGCCATTTATATTGTGCAAACCCCTGTTGGTTTTGATTAGCAATCACAACAAACTGACTAAATGCTTCGCGAATAAAGCGCTTGTCATGCCGTACCATCGATGCACCATTGAGTGTTGGCTTGATAGGATGCGTCACCATGTTGCCATGTAGGTCAAACAAGAAAAAGTAACCTGAGTCACCATAGCGCGCTGCATTAATGAGCTTTTTGATTTTTTCTTTTCTTTGTGTTTCGCTAAGAGTTGTCTCAGTGGCAACCATATTAAGTTGCGAAATGGTATTCTCTATTAGATTTTTTGCATGAGTACGTCGTTCTTCAGTTAAACTATCTCGTAAAGCAAGCGCTGAAGAAAGTTTAACGAGGGCAATGATGACAACAGATAAAATTAGGCTAAGCCTGAGTTTGCTGGGCACTTTCATTAAACCTAATAATTTATTCATCTGCTTCATGAGATCCCCTAATAACAATGGTTTGATAGTTTTGACAGCGATGTCAATTGGTGGCCGATCATACTGAGAACAGCGCAAAAATAAATACTCTGAGTAAAGAAGTAATAATCTATCCAGTCACAGAGGTGACTATCTATTTGATAGATAGCTCAAATGTTAACAATGATTTTTTGTAAAGGATTGTGAATGTTAACTGTTGCGAAAATTAGCATAAAAGGGGTTGTTAAGTTTATTCAATAAAAAACTGAGCAGTGAGCTAAAGCAGGATAAATTGATGTAGATCATTGCATAAAGCGCTTGAATCACATTTCGACTTTGTTATACTTCGACGCGAATTTTCAGTTTAAACTGAAAGTTCAAAACTAACTAAGCCCAATTAAAGATCAGGACTATCCGTGCCCTCACACAGCTTTGCTACAGATAAACCAGTCGTTAGTGATACTGCCGTTTCAGGAAGTACCACGTCGCGTGTTTGGTTATTTGGGCGTGTTGCTGCGGTACTTAGCCTGTTAATGGTAGCCAACTCAGTATTATTATTCAGTGGTATGTTAGGTGATGTAGCTGAATTAGAAGCATTATTTGCAGATAATTCGTTACCAGACTCTCTTGTGGTGATGCTCGGAGCGTTTTTGGCTCAGCCTATTTTATCATTACACTTGCTGGTTGGTATTTATTGGTTAGTTTTCCATACTATTTTGCCTACACGCGCTGGCATCGTGCTACGCAAAATGGTATTCGCCTCTACAGAGGCTATACACCCTCAACCGGCGCCCAGCGCACATGGTTGTCGTGCTCCTCCGTTTAGATACCGCTGTCTGTTTGCGTAATCGCAATATTTATACCAATTAGACTTAATACTTGCTCAATTTGAAAGCATAAATCTGACGCCTACAGCGTAAAATTTCTTATTTAGAACAACTAAATAGCAAATTTTTTGCGGTGTTATCGACAAGGTGCTCTCGTCTCTAAATCGATCACTTAATTAATCAAATTGGAACAATTTGCACTTTGCAGATCAGCAGTCAGCAATTCACTTTCAATTACATTAATCGGCTACTTATCGTCCTTTTAGAGCGAGTTGTAGGCTTGGTTATGTGATTGTCCGTTTACTGTATCAATCAATTATTTGGTAAATAGGTTAGTGACTGGTATCAACGAAGCGTTTCCCTTCACTAATATATTTCCTAATAGATACAGTGCAATTCGAACTTGTGCAGCGTAGCTCGCACAAATAGATACTCAGCGTGCTTTATAAATAAGCCGCAGCTTATCGTTGAAGGGTAATCAATTGAATAAACGTAGTGTCGTGAATTATGCGCTCGCTTCATTGGGGCTAATGCTCACCGGTTGTAATGGTGGCATTTTGGATCCCAAGGGGCAAATTGGCATGGATGAGAAGTCCTTGATCATCATTGCCACTGTACTGATGTTACTCGTTGTAGTACCAGTTATTATTCTTACCTTATATTTTGCGTGGAAGTACCGAGATGGTCGTGACCACGAAATCTATGCACCTAAATGGGCCCACTCTAACAAAATAGAAGCCGTGGTTTGGACCATTCCGATTGTGATTATTATTGTACTTGGGGTGATCACCTGGCGCTCTACACAATCGCTTGATCCATACAAGCCGTTGGAGGGCAAAGGAGAACATCTCACCGTTCAAGTGGTATCGCTAAACTGGAAGTGGTTATTTATCTATCCAGAGCAAGGCATTGCCAGCGTGAATGAACTGGTGTTTCCAGCGAATGTCCCGGTGGAGTACAAAATCACTTCCGAAAGCACCATGAACTCTTTCTTTATTCCGCAGCTTGGTAGTCAAATCTACTCGATGGCAGGGATGGAAACGCAGCTTCACCTGATTGCTAACGAGCCGGGAACGTTCAACGGTTTTTCTGCCAACTACAGTGGGGCGGGTTTTTCTGGAATGAAGTTCAAAGCCATTGCCACCAAAGACAAAGCAGATTTTGATAACTGGGTTGCCGATGTTAAAGCAAACGGCGACGCCTTAACCGCAGATCGTTACGCGCAGTTGGCAGAGCCTTCAGAATATCACCCCGTTGAGTATTTTGGCTCGGTAGAGCAGGGCTTATTTCACACCATAGTTATGAAGTACATGCAGGGTCATGGCGAAATGAACTATTACGCCAAACCAGAGCATGCTGCGCATTCACATCACGGCAAGGCTGAGGAGTAATTATGTCGTTGTTTGGTAAATTATCCATCGAGGCAATCCCCTATCACGAACCCATCATTATGGTGACGTTAGCCGTGGTGGCGATTGTTGGTCTAATCGTGGCGGCAATGGTCACAAAATACAAAAAATGGGGCGTGCTGTGGCACGATTGGATCACTTCAATCGATCATAAACGCCTAGGCGTGATGTACATTATCTTGGCATTAATTATGTTAATGCGTGGTTTTGCCGACGCCATCATGATGCGTACACAGCTGGCCATGGCCACAAGCGGCGCAGCCGGTTATCTGCCTCCAGAGCATTATGACCAGATCTTTACCGCACATGGGGTGATCATGATCATCTTTATGGCGATGCCATTTATGATTGGTTTAATGAATATCATCTTGCCACTGCAAATTGGTGCTAGAGATGTTGCCTTTCCGTTTTTGAATAACCTTAGCTTTTGGTTGACAGCGGGTGGGGCTATTTTGATCAATTTATCATTGGCATTTGGTGAGTTTGCAAAAACCGGTTGGGTGGCATATCCGCCCTTGTCGGAGTTGTCGTTTAGTCCGGGTGTTGGGGTTGATTACTATATTTGGGCACTGCAAATATCCGGGCTTGGGACATTGCTCACCGCCGTGAACTTCTTGGTAACCGTATTTAAGATGCGTGCACCTGGCATGACGCTAATGAAAATGCCTATTTTTACTTGGACTTGTACTTGGGCAAATATTCTAGTTGCGGCGTCTTTCCCAATCCTTACTGCATTACTTGCGATGCTAACGCTTGACCGTTATATGGACTTCCATTTCTTCACCAATGAAGCCGGTGGTAATGCCATGATGTATATCAACCTGTTCTGGGCATGGGGTCACCCTGAAGTGTATATCTTGATCTTGCCTGCGTTTGGGATTTTCTCAGAGGTTATTTCGACTTTTACAGGTAAACGCTTGTTTGGCTATAAGTCGATGGTGTATGCCAGCGGTGCGATTTCTATTTTGGGCTTTATTGTTTGGCTACATCACTTCTTTACTATGGGTTCAAGCGCCAATGTTAATGCTTTCTTTGGGGTCATGACGATGGTCATTGCGGTGCCAACGGGAGTAAAACTCTTTAACTGGCTATTTACCATGTATCGCGGTCGGTTACGGATCACAGTGCCTGTCCTTTGGACGTTAGGGTTTATGGTGACTTTTACCGTAGGTGGGATGACTGGCGTACTGCTTGCAATTCCTGGCGCGGACTATGTGCTGCACAACAGTCTTTTCCTAATTGCACATTTCCATAACACCATTATCGGTGGGGCAGTGTTTGGTTATCTGGCGGGATTTGCTTACTGGTTCCCTAAAGTAATGGGTTACAAGCTTGATGAGCGTTGGGGTAAAGCCTCATTTTGGTGCTGGCTAGTTGGCTTTTTTGTGGCCTTTATGCCGCTTTATGTGCTTGGCTTCTTAGGCATGACACGTCGCCTTAATCATACCAACACGCCAGAGTGGAACATTTGGCTATACATCGCGTGCATTGGTGCCTTTATCATTATGTTTGGGATAGTTTTCCAAGTGGTACAGCTAGTGGTGAGCTACAAAAACCGCGAGCAATTGCAAGACACCACAGGCGATCCGTGGAATGGGCATACGCTTGAGTGGTCTACGGACTCTCCCCCACAGTACTACAACTTCGCGACAACTCCTGTGGTTGACGATATTGACGCTTGGACAGAAATGAAAGAGCAGGGACAGGCATACCAAAAACCTGCACACTATCAGCCTATTCACATGCCAAAAAATACCCCCGCAGGAGTGCTTATTAGTGCGTCATTGACCGCGTTTTGCTTTGCCATGATTTGGCATATTTGGTGGTTAGCGGCGGTGGGATTAGTCAGTGCTATCGCGGTATTTATTAAGCGTTGTTACAGCCGCGACGTTGATTATTATGTTCAGGTTGACGAGATTGAGCAGATCGAGTCTGCCCACCTTTCTCGTGCATTACAGGAGGGTTAATTCATGAGTGCTATTACTCCCGCTACGCTGCATGCGTTAGAAGATGCTCACGAGCATGCAGACCATGACACAGGTTCAAATACCGTATTTGGTTTTTGGCTATATCTGATGACGGATTGTTTGTTGTTTGCTTCCTTCTTTGCCACTTACGCTGTGTTGTACATGAACACCGCAGGTGGCGTATCTGGCAAAGATATCTTTGAGCTGGGTTTTGTTGCGGTTGAAACCGCAGCCTTACTGTTAAGTAGTATTACTTTTGGTTTTGCCATGATAGCGGCAAACAAACAGAAAAAGTCGCAAACCTTATCTTGGCTTGCGGTGACATTTGCCTTTGGTGCGGTGTTCATTGGCATGGAAGTATATGAATTTCATCACTTAATAGTACACGGTCATGGACCGCAAAATAGTGCTTTTCTGACTTCTTTCTTCTCATTAGTGGGTCTGCACGGCATGCACGTGACGGCAGGCTTGATTTGGATGAGTGTGATGATGATTGAAGTGACACGTCGTGGTCTTAAGCCACAAACGGTAACACGTTTGAGCTGCTTAAGCTTGTTCTGGCACTTTTTAGACATTGTTTGGATCTGTGTATTTACTGTTGTTTATTTAATGGGGGCAATGTAATGAGCCATAGTGGATCTCAAGCGTTAGCACAGACTGATGTTCATAAGCATGAACACGACAGCCACGGTAGTGTGAAGTCGTATCTAATTGGTTTTGTGCTATCCGTTATGTTGACAGCCATTCCTTTTGCTGCCGTGATGAGTGGCAGCTTGTCATCTAGCACGACATTTTGGACGTTAGTGACAGCGGCGTTAGTGCAAATTTGGGTGCATCTAAAGTACTTTTTACACCTGAATTTTGTTACCGAAGAAGGCAAGGCAAGCACGCTTTCCTTTATCTTTAGTGCGTTGATTATTGTGATGGTAGTGGGGCTGTCGGTCTGGATCATCTACGAATCGAACGCCATGATGATGTATTAACAGGAGAGTAGTCATGCTGCGTCGTTATTTTCAGGTGACAAAACCTGGGATCATTATGGGAAACTTGATTTCAGTCGCAGGAGGCTTTTTATTGGCCTCTCGAGGTGAAGTTGATTGGCTGCTATTTACATTGACTCTGCTAGGGCTATCTTTAGTCGTTGCGTCAGGTTGTGTAGTTAACAATGTCATCGACAGGGATATCGATGCGGCAATGGCTCGCACTAAAACTCGCGTGACAGTAACTGGGGAAATTTCCTCAGTTGCTGCACTGTCACATAGTCTGGTACTCGGATTATCTGGCTTTGGGCTCTTAGCCTATTTCACCAATTGGATTGCGCTGGGTTTTGCCGCATTTGGGTTTTTTATTTATGTCGGTGTTTACAGCTTATACATGAAGCGAAACTCAGTGTATGGCACTGTGGTTGGTAGCCTGTCAGGGGCAGTGCCTCCTGTGGTTGGTTACTGCGCAGTAAGCGGGGTATTTGACTCTGGCGCTGCCATTTTATTATTGATGTTTTGTCTTTGGCAAATGCCGCACTCTTACGCCATTGCGATTTTCCGTTTTGACGATTACCGAGCCGCGAATATTCCGGTGCTGCCAGTCGCGCAAGGTGTTGAAAAGGCCAAGCATCATATTGTTTTGTATATCGCCATTTATGCACTGGTGGTGATGTTACTACCGCTTAGCGGCTACACCGGTGTAGCATTTATGGCGGTGGCCTGTACAGCCAGTTTTTGGTGGTTATTGATGGCGCTAAAAGGGTACCAAAGAGACTCAGATTTACATGGTTGGGCGAGGCAAGTATTTGCATTCTCAATAGTCAATATCACAGTCCTAAGTATCGCGATGGCGATTGATAATCACAGCACAGTTTCTGCGATGCTGTACTGATCGCAGATTATCCCAAAGTAACTAAAACCCAAAGGCCCGCAGGGCCTTTTTTCGTTCTTATTTGTTTTACGTCGCTTGCTTTTTACCCATTTTATCTCCATATCAAGCTTATTGAATAGATGAGAAGATAATAATGGATTTAGGGATAGCTGAGGTATTGTTGTTATTTATGGCGATTTTTATCGCGTCCTTTTTACTTTTTAAGGTCGTGCTATGGGCCAAAAAAATGCCAAAAGGCGCCTATTTATTTTTGGCATTGATGCCGCTGATTTCTCTTTTTCCTATTCCACCACCTGTTTTTAAAAATGTCGCGAAAGCCAAACAAGAACAACGTAAAAAAGCCCCCAAATCAGGCGATAAACCTGAGCAATAAGCATAAAGTGGAACCTTCAAATAGCACGCTGTTTAGCTCGTGAATTCTGCTGCCCGCATGGCCACGCTAGCATCGTGACAGGTATACGCCGTTGAAATAATCCCTTCGCCCAATAGAAACAGGCGCTCGACAGCGGCATCATCAGCGTCGTTGAGCGATTGTTTGAGTAACGCTTTTACCGCAAGTTTGTGCCGCTGGCATAGTTGATTAATTGGACTGGTAAGCTCACCAAATTCTGCCGCTGTGTTAATAAAGTAACAACCACGGAATTCGCCCAGTACCTCCACCTTATTATTAATCCACTGATCTAGCGCCAAGAACAGTTGCTTTTCGAGCATTTCACTGGTCTGGACATCTTCAAGGCAACCAGATAACCAAGATATAAATTGGTGATGTCGCTGCTCAAGTGTTGCAAGCACCAACGCATCTTTACTCTCAAAATGGTTATACAGAGTCTTTTTAGCGATACCAGATGACTTTAATACTTCGTTAATGCCAATGGCATGAATGCCATGTTGATAGAACAGTTCCATTGCGCAATCGATCAGTTGTTGTCTTTTTGTACTCATCAGTCAGCCATGTTTATTACCGTGATTATAGGTTGACAGAAGTAGACCAACTTGTCTATCATTTGAGAGGTAGACAGATTTGTCTACTTCTTTGAAAGGGAACGTATACAATGAGAGAAATACAACTTGCTTTAATTGCTGGAGCGGGCGCGTTTATCGCCATTGCAATATTGGCGTTTAGTCAAACGATAAGTGCTGAGTATATTTTTTTAATGGCACCTTTAGGCGCTACTGCAGTGCTGGTGTTCGGTGTGCCAAAAAGCCCACTAGCGCAGCCTAAAAACGTTATTTTTGGACATATTATTACTGCAACAATTGGAATTATTTTTGCGCAATATATTGGTGTAAATGAACTCACCTTGGCAGCTGCAACAGGCGTTGGAGTATTTGGTATGTTGGCAACAAAAACGACGCATCCGCCAGCTGGGGCAAATCCCATATTGATAATGCTAGCAATGGAAGGGTGGAGTTTTTTATTTACGCCAGTCATCACTGGTGCTGTGATCTTAGTGCTGGTAGGCAAAGCGACTTTACTATTCACAAATAAGCTTAACGTAGCAACTTGACGCGAATTAAACTCAGTAGCACTTTAATCGACGTGCGGGCTTATGATAGCCTGCAGTTTTTATAATAGTTCGTTTACTGCATACAACCGCTATAATACCAATTTGACTTAATACCTGCTTAATTTGAAGGCGTAAATTTGACGCTAACAGCGTTAAAAGTTTCTTTTTTAGAACAACTAAATAGCAAAATTTTTGCCTTGCCTACATATATGTAGATACCTTGGCGATAGCAGAACGCGGTAGCGGGGTTATCGACAAAATTTTCTCGCTTCAAAATAGACAACTTAATTAAGAAAATTGCTATAAATTGCCCCTCAGAAAACGTCTTTATAATTTAAGTAACTTGTCTTGATTTTCTTTTCTTACAGCCCCGTTGCATCATGTTCTAGTAAATCGCAGAAGGTGTATTTTTTGAGCGTTTGAATGGTAATAAAAGCGAATCGTGAAAATTAAAATAAAAGTATATAAAACAGTAGATTAATATTTTTCACGCTATATATGTGGCAACAGTAACGAAAGTGATGAAATTTCATTGAAAGAGAATTTGAGTTTCGTGCTAGCATGTGGGTAAGGGAGTTAACTTGTCTGATTTATCAATTGATTGCACTACATATTTTTAGCCGGTTGTTCCACGGGATCCGTGGCGCTAAATATTCAAAAGAGGGGGTGTTCCTCAGCGCAAAATCTGCACATACATCGGTGTTATTTCGTGATATGTGTCAGCCTCCAACTCTTAGTCGCCGTTGGTTATATCAAGAACTCAAAATACAGACTGAAACAGCGACGTATTTGATATTGATAAAACATCATGGTGCGAATGAGTTGATACAGATATTACAGCAACACTGGATTAGGCATCATGGTCACCACTTACATGCCAAAGTGAAAAAAATAGAAACGCTACTCAGTAGTCGCTATCTTAGCCAAAGCATACAAAAAGTAGTGTTTGATGTGGCTGGATCATTATGGTGCAGTTGGAAAGAGGTTGATAAGGAAATATTACCCAAAGCGCTTGAACCCATGGTGGCGACGATACGTGAAATTGCATCGTGGACTGAGAATGATATTGCTGAGTTTCAGTGTGCATTTGTCACGTACTACTTGGGGCAAGATGTGCTCTATTTTGACCAAGTTGAATCCAACCCTTTGACTCTCGCACAGCGTAAAGCCTGCATTATTCAAGATGACAGGCAACTATTATTGGCTGCTGCAGGCACTGGAAAAACCAGTGTTATCAAGGCAAAGTTGGGATATTTACTGCATCGAAAGCTAGCCAATGCAGATCAAGTGTTACTACTTGCTTATGGCAATGATGCTGCAACTGAAATGCGAGAACGTTGTAATGACATAGCGAATACTCTGAATTGTTCAACGTTTCACTCATTGAGTATGCAGATCATAGAAGCAGTAACAGGAACAAAACCCGTGTTATCAACGCTAGCAACAGATAAGGCGCAGTTTAAGCTATTTATCTCTGATGCTATCCAGTCTTTGCGACAAGAAACACACTTTGAACAAGCCTTTCATCAATTTTTGGATGGTCAAGGTATAAAGCAAGCCCAACATGTCATTGAACTACTCAGCCAAATGTTGCCGTTGATAAAGCAGGCGCAAATAATGGGAGAAGTAGAGTCATTAATTATGCGATTTAATCATCAAATGACGGTCCCGCTGGCAATACTTGCTGAATATCAATTGTATCTAACCAATGAGGCCTGTATCGATTTTGATGATATGCTAGAACGTGCTATCCATTATGTTGAAAATGACAAATTTAGAGTGCCTTGGCGTTATATTTTGGTTGATGAGTTTCAAGATATTTCTCGTGTCAGAGCAAAGCTAGTTCAAGCGTTATTGGATAAAAAAACTGGCAGCCAATTATTTGCGGTAGGTGATGATTGGCAAGCAATATACCGCTTTAGTGGTGGTGATATACGGCTGACTACAGAATTTGCCAAACATTTTGGAAAGTCTACAACTACCTATTTAGATAAAACTTTTCGCTATCCACAAAGTATTCTGGATACAGCTTGCGAGTTTATATGTCGAAATCCTGAGCAAATAGCCAAAGATATCAGTTCAAACCAACTAGGTATCAAAGGGCAAGGAGTTATAAAAGTCCCCAGTGGTGACGAAATAATGGATGCTCAACAACTCCTTAATTTGATTGAGCAACGTAACGAAGGTGCGGTATCAGTTTTGTTACTTGCTCGAAACCATAAGGGTTTACCTGATAAAGCGCAGGTGGATAACTGGCGTCGACTATTTCCGCAGCTGGCGATCAGTACCAATACATTTCATGGCGCTAAAGGGACAGAAGCCGACTTCACGATAGTGTTTGGCCTTAAAGCACGTCTATTCCCATCAAAAATAAAAGTACCAGAGATAATAGAGGCGTTACTTCCAGCAAAAGGAAGTTATGCAGATGCAGAAGAGAGGCGGTTATTTTATGTCGCGTTAACTCGAGCAAGAAAGCAGTGTTTTCTTTTGGAGCCTGATGAGTCACCGTCTTATTTTCTACAAGAAATTGCGTGATTAAGGTTTATCCACTCTTGATCTTTTATGACATTACACGCATACCATTATTATCACACTAACAATGTTGAGGTAAGGATGAGCACAGATCTATTAAAAGACGCGTTAAAAAGAGTAAACACAATCGTAGAGAAAACAGGGATAGAGCAGTCAACGTATCAAGCGCTTGCTCAACCCCAAAGAACCTTGTCTAGTAATATCTCTATCCGCAGAGATAACGGTAAGTTGGACTACTTTGAGGCACATCGATGTCAATATAATGACCTCCTTGGGCCAACCAAAGGTGGGATCCGCTTTCACCAAGACACCAACGTCAGCGAAGTCCAAGCATTAGCACTGTGGATGACACTCAAGTGCGCGGCGGTCGGTGTTCCGTTTGGAGGTGCAAAAGGTGCTGTAACCGTTGATCCTAAAACCTTAAGTCCAATGGAGTTAGAGCGCCTAGCACGTGCCTATATTAGGGCTAATGCCGATTTCATTGGCCCGGAGCAAGATATTCCAGCACCTGATGTTTATACCAATGCAAGAATTATGGGCTGGATGATGGATGAATATGAGAAAATTGCAAGGCAGAAAAGTCCAGCGGTGATCACCGGAAAGCCGCTAATTTTTGGTGGAAGCGCGGGACGAGAATCAGCAACAGGTCGTGGCGCATTTTTAACCATTGAACAGTTAAGTAATAAAAATAACTGGGATAACTCGGACAAAACAGTTGCAATTCAAGGATTTGGTAATGGTGGCTATCATTGTGCGCGACTGTTACAGCAATCTGGATACAAAGTGGTTGCAGTGAGTGACTCTAAGGGAGGAATTTACTGTAAGGAAGGCTTGGATATCGAAAGTGTTTATCAAGAAAAGCAGCGCAGTAAATCGCTCAAAGCGGTTTATTGTAAAGACTCTGTGTGTGAAAGTGTTGAACATGATGTCATTAGTAACGATGAGTTGCTGAGCTTGAATGTTGACATACTTGTTCCAGCAGCATTAGCAGGCGCCATAACAAAAGAAAATGCTGACTCCATTGCTGCAAATTATATTGTTGAAATTGCAAATGGTCCGGTAGAAGCAGATGCTGATCCCATTTTAAATGATCGCGGCATTATGGTGATCCCTGACATTTTGGCGAATGCTGGAGGGGTAATTGTGAGCTACTTTGAGTGGTGCCAAAATCGCCAAGGAGAAGCATGGGATGAACAAGTTGTGAACGATAAACTGGCCAATTACATGCAGGATGCTTTTGATAAAGCATGGGAGCTAAGCCGAGAGGAAGGGCTCGACATTAGAGACGCTGTGTATAAGCTTGCATTACAGCGAATACAAAGCGCATTACAGGCACATGGGACACAGTCTTACTTCGAAAATCGAGAGTAGTTTTTTAGATTGTGTCGATAAATTTTTTTTGCTGTACTGTTTTTAGGTGAATCCACATAATCGCGCTTTTGTTTATAGGGCGATAGCACTTACTGCCAAGCGGTGTTTTTACATTATATTGTAGATGTCGCTCTGGTTATCTGTTTTTCAAGGGGTAATTTGTATGCGCGGTTGGATCATCTATAAAGACTCTGCCAATTTAGTGAAACCTGAAATCTACGAGATAGATAGGTTGATGGCGGTAGCAAAAGAAGAAGGTATCGATCTTCAAGTGTATTCACCGGATCAGTTTGATCTTCTGGTTACTAGGGAAGACGAAGAAAGCATTCTTATCGATGGGCAACCTGTTGCATTGCCTGACTTTGTGCTACCCAGAATGGGTGCTGGCACCACATACTTTACCCTTGCTATTATTCGTCATCTTGAGCGTTTGGGTGTGCACTGCTTTAATTCGTCACAATCAATTGAAACCGTTAAAGATAAATTATATGCCCAACAGATATTAGCTGAACAGAATCTACCTACGCCAAAAACCATGTTGGTTAAGTTTCCAGTTAATATAGAGCTAGTCGAGAAGCAAATCGGTTTCCCGGTGGTGATCAAAACATTATCTGGCTCTCAGGGCAGTGGGGGGGTTTTGTCCAAATCAAGAGGTGAATTTGACGATTTGATGCAGCTGATTGAGGCGACTAACCCTAAGGCGAATATCATTTTACAACGCTTCATCAAATCGAGCCATGGTAGAGACTTACGAGTATTAACTATTGGTGGCCGCGCTGTGGCATGTATGGAGAGAAATTCAGGTGGTAAAAATTTCAAAGCCAATGTGAGCCTCGGCGCCACTGGAAGCCCTCATCCTATTACTCCAGAAATAGAGTGGCTAGCGACGCAGACGGCTAATATCCTAAACTTAGACGTAGCGGGTATTGACTTATTGTTTGATGAAGAGCACTTCAAAATATGCGAGGCAAACTCAAGTCCAGGTTTTGAAGGGCTTGAGCAGGCTGTTGACATAGATGTTGCAAGAGAGATTTTGCACTTTATTCGTATTCGACTTGGCATCTTCAACCGCTCAGGCCAAGTATCGAAAAATAACAATGGCGTGAAAAAAGCCTCTGCAACTCACGCAAAAAGTGAACAATTAACTGTTTAGATGTTTTTCGAGAAACACGATGAAATCAATCACCGTGTTTCTTCTGTGCTCACAGCTCTAACCGCGGTTAATGCCGTTTTTAGCGCGTCAATTTGGATTGGTTTGGATAAAAAACTGTCCATGCCCGCATCTAGACATGCTCGCTTATCCGACTCTGATGTATTGGCTGTCAAAGCGATAATGTGCGGTATTGATTGTGTGTTACTATTGAGTTTACGTATGGCTCTAGTTGCGTCAAAGCCATCCATATTGGGCATAATGCAATCCATAAAAACAATATCAAAGTGATTTTTACGGCACGCCTCTACAGCTTTCACACCATCATATGCCATGTCAATTTGAGCCGCACCAAATTGTTGTAATAACTTTTCCATCACTAATACATTAATCTGATTGTCATCAACCAGTAAGATCTTACATCCGGCTAAGGAAATATTCGCTGTCGATACAGGACAAGGCTCGGTATCATCGTTCTCGCGCTGCTTTGCAAAATCGACGGGAAAAGTAACGGTGAACGTACTGCCTTTGTCGACTTCACTTGAGACTTGTATATCGCCGTCAAATAGACTGCAAAGCTCAAATACAATGGATAAACCAAGCCCTGTACCACCAAAGCGGCGACTAATACTGGGGTCACCTTGGCTAAAAGGCTGGAAAAGCAAACTTTGGTTCTCATCGGAAATCCCAATACCAGTATCGCAGACACGTAATTGAAGCACGGGTTGTTCGTTTTCTGTTAAGACGTCGGCATAGATATCAACACATCCGACTTGGGTGAATTTTATTGCGTTACTGACCAAATTCGCGAGAATTTGTTTTATTCTGGTAGGATCAGAGTACAGCCAAAGGTTAGCTAGCTTGTTCATGTGTACATTGATGCCCAGCCCTTTTTCTTGGCTAGCTGGATGATATAAGCCAACAACTTGGGTAACCAGTTGCGTTAAGTCAAACGGCGTATTGTCCAGCGTTAAGTTATTGCTATTAAGCTTACTAAAGTCCAATACATCATTGATCAGGGTGATCAACATATCCGCGCTATTTCGGGCAATTGTTAAGTTACTTTGTATCGCATCAATATCATTTTCGTTGTGGCATGCTTGAAGCATGCCTACAAGTCCATTCAACGGAGTACGCAATTCATGGCTTATCTTAGCAATAAAGTCACTACGAGTTTTAAGTAGCTGCTCAGCTTCTTTTCTTTGTTGATCCAAGGCTAAACGTAGTTTAACTTGCTCATCAATGTCTTGAATTGCACCAAAAACTCTAACGCATTCACCATTTTCATATTCCCCCTGCCCATGAGAGGCAACCCACTTTTCATTACCGTGTGCGTCTATGATAATTGACTCAATATCCCACTTTGTTCGAGAGGAAATTGCGTCATTAATCGCTTGCTTTATATCGTTTTGATGGGAGCCCGGTTTATAAAAAGCAATGGCATTATCCAGCGTCGGTACAAACTCTTCTGATACGCCGTGAATGGCTCGGGTTTGTTGGCTCCAGTAGACTTTATTTTTTTTAAAATCTACTTCCCAAGAGCCAATATCTGCTAATCGACTCATTGCTGCAAGTGCTTCAGAGCGATGCTGTAGTTGTCTTAATGTTTTTTGACGTGAAATCTCAACGCCAATCCACTGTCCTAACAAGCTGACGTAATCTAAATGCTCCTGAGTGAAACTATCGGGTTTAGCATCAGGGGAAGAAAAGTTCACTGTACCATATCGATTTCCATCAACAATGATGGGAGCGCCAATGTAACTTTCTAGGCCAAAGTGTATATAGCAGGGGTGTGTTGCGATCTGGCTGTTTCCTGCATGAGAGAAAGCCAGCGCACTATCTGCTTTAAAAGTGTGCCAACAATAGGTATCTGAAAAATCAAATGTGGTACCAACAGGCAGACTATTATCCGGCGTAATAACATGTTTTACTGTGTAAATATTGGCGTTTATTTCACTTACGATAGCAATGTCGAGCTGGAATACATCAAGCCCAAGACTGAGCAGTGCGGTAACTTTTTCATCGAATGTGGTTTCTTGGCTTGTTGTGATCAGATGTAGCCTTTTTAAAATACTCACAAATTTCACATCGTTGGTGTAATTAAGGTAATCTTTTAACTTTAACTGCTCTTTGCTAACTTGCCAACAATAAATCTTGCTACTTTGTCGAGATAACTTCCGTTTTTCAATAGATTATGAATAAAATAAGCGATGCGGGATTATCACTACTATTTAGGTGAATAGATGAAATTTATCAATATAGCTTTTTTATTTATGGCGTCGTTTGCGAGTGCTCAAACGCTTCGGGTGGCAACTTTCAATGTCAGCATGGAAGCGACGAACTATCAACAGCAAGGTGAACCCCTTGATCCAGAGAAACTAAGCAAGTTACTTCAAGATGGTCAACATCAGCAAATAAAGAACATCGCAGAGATCATTCAACGTGTTCGTCCAGATGTCATTCTGCTTAATGAGTTTGACTACATTGCTGAACCAGAGAAGGGCGTGCTGGCATTTATGAACAACTACTTGGACAAAAGTCAGCATGGTCAGCAGCCGATATCATATCCATACTTTTATATCGCACCGGTTAACACAGGCTTACCAACACGATTTGATTTAGACAACGATGGTAAAAAGTCGCGTTATGCTGGAGATGCGCAGGGCTTTGGTCTTTATGAAGGGCAATACGGTATGGTTGTGTTGTCTAAGTATCCTATAAAAAATAGCCAAGTGCGGACACTGCAAAATTTCCTTTGGAAGGATATGCCCAATTATAAAAAAACCATAGCTCCAAAAAGCAACTCACCTTTTTATCATGCTGACGAGTGGCAAGTCTTACGATTAAGCTCGAAGTCACATTGGGATCTGCCAATTGATGTAAATGGAAAGGTATTTCATTTCCTTGCTATGCACCCAACCCCTCCAGTATTTGATGGTGAAGAAGACCGTAATGGCAACAGAAATCACGATGAAATTAGACTGATGGCGGACTATATAGACCCAAAACGGAGTGAATATATTTATGATGATAGTGGTGTAAATGGTGGCCTAAAAGCGAAAACACGATTTGTGATTGCGGGCGACTTAAATGCTGCAGATCAAGGCGATAAACATCGTCCTGGTGTAATCGAACAGCTATTAGAAAGTCACTATGTGTTCTCTGCTTTTGAGCCGGTGAGTAAAGGGGGCAAGCAGCATAGTGAAGCGCAATATAGTCGCAGTTACACTGCTCATTGGGGAGCTCGGGTCGACTATGTTTTACCTTCAAAATATGGCGTTCGTGTTTTAGACAGCGGCGTGTTTTGGCCTAGTAGCACGGATCCACTATATCGATTAGTTGAAAGCCGCCATGCTAGCTCAGATCATCGCTTGGTGTGGCTTGACCTTGAATTAAAGTAACAATCACTTTTACAACCAGGTGTTTATCAAACTAAATAGAAAGCAAACACGTTCTTACTGAGCGGTTGCTGGGCGAGTATTGGTATCGTTATGATCTGGATACTCGCTTTACGGCTTTCTTGTGTCCTTGTTATGTGAAGATTGACTGCCCTTTTCAGGCGACGTTGGCTCAAATGGTTTTAGCTGATCATCGATCTTTTTTTTCATTTCAAACTTTGCCGAGTATTTGAGTAAAGCGATATTGCTCCAAATGACGCCCAGCACACCGACGATAATTAACACAACTTGCCAAGTCTCGAGCTGTTCACCCATGGTAAATCCTTAAAAATAGTAAATTTTCAAATTTGTTTTGAAATAGGTGGGCATTTTACCTCGACTGTTGATATTATTCACCACCTAGTCATTTCGCGATAATTATGCTGCATATATTTACATTCTGAGGATAATAGCGCATTCATGGAACAAGTGTTAATTTGGCCTGCCCAATACCCTATGTTACTGAAAGGGTTAATCGAACAAAACGGTGCTTACATTCTAGATGCCATAGAGGCATGGCCGAATTGCCAACAAATAAAAGACGAGCAGGGGGTATCCACTACGATACTTCCTCCGCTGTTTTATCTTGCCTGGCTCAGGCCGTTGGAACCTTTTGAAGCTTGCTACTTTCAACATATTGACGATTATGACGACAAGCAACGCCAATATGTTAATAGTGTAACGCGACATATCGAAGAAAACGGTGTTGAACAAGATGAATTAATCAAGACACTTATCCAGCGCTTAGGACAGTATTCAAATATCCAAATGCAGCTCCAAAACCAGAGCTTGTCTTTTATTGAATTGCTGTGCGAAAAGCAATTTGAAAAAACACTGATATGGTTGATAGAAGTGGGTATTCAGTTTGCACCAGAAGAAGTTGTATCTCTTTGGTGTAACAGTGAAGAAGCAATTCATGCTACTTTGCTTGATAATTTACAAACCTGTGTATGTGACCGTGATGAGACAGCGAAGCTTGCGACAGATGGTTTATTAGATGGCCGTCAAACATTCGAGTTACTATGCGCTATGTGCGACCAAGATGAAGTGGCAAAGCAATTGGAGCAAGCACTGTTATTTCAGCTCACACAGCAGCAAGTTAAACAATCCGCTATTCTCACGCTGGTTAATCAAGGAGCAAAAGGGGTAGCAAAAGATAGCAAAGGGCGCTCAGCAATTATGCTGGCTATTGAAAATGGTTTTGTAAGTGCTGTTGAGCCGATGCTGACATACCATAATGTCAACGAACTTGACGAGTGTGGACGAAACTTTATGCACTATGCCGCAGCATCTAACTCAGCGGCTATGATAGAGATGATTTTTGATCATGGAGACGATCCTACATTAGCCGATATTTACGGCGATACCCCATATCGAGTTGCAATGAAACAACAGGCGCTAACGTCAAAGCAAACGTTTGAGCAACGTGGGATCATCGAACTATCCAATGATGCAAAGTATCAAAAAATCAAAACGGTTCACATGCTCTATGCCTTTGCTGCAATTTTGTTACCGTTGCAATTATTTCTCTTTTTTACCGATGAGGTCGATGAAAAAACCATTGCGACTTTGGTAACTACGGCAGCATCGATTGGGATATTTGCAATAGCAAGACGAAAGCGCAGCAATCCTTTATATCCAAATAACTCGACGCCTTGGTCGTTACTTGGCGTAAACGCACTGGCTTGGGTGAGTATTGGAATACAAGTTTTATTCTCTGTTTTGGTATTAATCGCAGTGCTCTCTTTGCGATAATGGCATAGTCACAATTTTACCTTCTTATACCGACTTAATACTTGTCAGCATTGAGCAAGTATTAAGTCAGTCAGGGGGCTGGGCTTAAGTGATGAGTTCAGCCTCAAAAAATATATCACTGATCTTGGCTATGTTCGTGCGCTGCTTTCTCATCCGCTAGATCTTCTTTTAACTTCCTGATTTTTAAGCCTAACTCTTGACCTCTGTGCCTTGCATAGTAAGTACAACCGATAAACATCGATGTTGCTAGCGCTATTTCTAGTAATACTAAAAGCAACTCATCGGGAGAGATCCACAAGAGTGTGAATCCGTGGATGAAGTAAAACATAACGATAAAATTAGCCCATGCGTATGTGTATGGTTTGTCTTGGAGTATCCCCTTGAGCGGAAGTAACAGCGGTAAAACGTAAACCGCGAAGACAAAAGCTATGCTATAACCTTCTCTTGGTGCGAGTACAAAAAGCCACAATGGCATCAAAATTAATAGCCCAAAGTAACCTATTAGCGCCAAGAGCTGAAAGCGTTTTGTGATAGGCTTTTTTGCAATAGTGTTCATTTCAACTTTTCCGCTACACGCAGTAACCGACAGGCAGCTGCGCGACAAATTTTAATTTCTGTTTGAGTAAGCACGGTACTATTCTGGCTCCCAGAAATATGTGTTGCACCATAGGGAGTACCGCCACTTTCTGTTGCTAATAACTCGGGTACATCATAGGGTACTCCAAGTAACATCATGCCATGATGCAGTAAAGGAAGTGATAGGTTGAGTAAAGTAGCTTCGTTGCCGCCGTGCATGCTGCTTGATGACGAAAAGACGCATGCGGGTTTATCGATTAACGCGCCTTTCAGCCACAAATCACTGGTCGTTTCCCAAAATGCTTTTGCTTGAGATGCCATCATTCCAAATCGAGTGGGGGTACCAAAGGCTAACGCATCACAGCTGACTAAATCTTGCTTGGAAACTACGACATCATGCTCTTGACGTTTTTCAAATACCCGCACCACAGCGTTGCCACCTTGGGCGACAATAGTGTCTGCAAACTCATGAGCCATGTTTGCCACAGAGCCATGGCTGGAGTGATATAAAACGAGAATGGTAGCCATTAGAGAATTTCAAGTACCGACTCGGGTGGTCTACCAATCGCCGCTTTATTGTCATTAACAACAATTGGGCGCTCAATGAGTTTTGGGTTTTCAAGCATCGCTTTACGAAGTTGTGCTTCACCTGTTTCTTTAGACAACCCTAGCTCTTTGAATAACGTCTCTTTGCTACGCACCAATTGATGAGCAGAGCTAAAACCAAGCTTTGTAAGTAGCGCCGAGAGTGTTTCTTCATCTATAGGCGTTTTTAAGTATTCAATTACTGTGGGGCTAATGCCATTAGACTCTAGTAGCGCCAGAGTTTCACGTGATTTTGAACAACGTGGATTATGATATATTTCGATAGACATTATTTAAGCTCTATTTTAGTAATGTTGGACTCTGCCTGATCATAACGTAATGTCTAGTTGACGAAAAGCTAAGTAAAAGGAAATCGGCTTTAATTCTACAGTTTTAAAGCCGAGATGGTATGAAAGGCTGACAAGATTACAACTTGGCAATTTCTTTTTGCATATTTCTATATTGGCTCAGTAATGCCTTGAGTCGCGTCCGTTTAATGTCCTCATTATCTTGAACGTGGTTAAGCGCACGTTGTACTTCATCTGCTGCCTTACTAAATGCGCCATACTGTGAGTATACACTGGCTTTTGACTCATGATATGCCGCTTTGTTATCCAAAAACTCGTAGGCTTGTGTGAGAAGATCCCTTGCTAAAATATGCTCCGGTTTCTCTAACAGGAAAATTTTAAGCAGCTGCTCTGCCAGTTCATATTGTTTTGCTTTAATTGCTGCGTTTGCATAGTTTAGCGTGATCACCTGGTTGTTAGGTCGTAGTTGATGTTGAGCACTGAGCATTTCAACTGCTTTTTGCGGGGCATCGGTAGCGATAAGGTAATCGGTATACACATCTAAATAAAACAGGTTGTTCGGCTCTTTTGCCAACAACTCATCTAGCAGCTTACCTGACTCTTGATATTGCTTTGTGTCTAACAGCGCGATGGCAAGACCATATTTGATAGCACGTTTATCTAACTTTTGGGACTGCTGAAGCTGATTTTGAAAAAATGCAACGGCTGTGTCGTCATCATAATAATAGCGAGCCAGTACTCGACTCTTTGCAAGGGCATAGGAAAGACTTGAAGAATAATGTTTCTTTTCAAACTGCTGAGCCCTCAAGCGCACATCCGACACTCGGCTGTCAGGCAGTGGGTGGGTGAGTAAAAAAGCTGGAGGCTTATTTTTAAAGCGTATTTGGTCAGATAGTTTGGTTAAAAACTCGCTGGCTGCGTTAGGGTCAAAACCCGCTTTGTAGAGTGTGTTCATACCAAAGCGATCAGCTTCTTGCTCAGCTTTGCGGCTATGAGTTAGCTGGTTTAACGACGACTGTGTCTGACTTGCCGATAAAATTGCAATCCCCGCATCGGGAGCTACTACGGTTGCCAAGATACCGGTAATGAGTCCGGCGATTGTTAATGCGCTATTGTCTTGAGCATTTTGTACTCGTCGAGCTAAGTGGCGTTGAGTGACGTGTGCAATTTCGTGCCCAATGACGGAGGCCAGCTGACTCTCGTTATCAGACTGTGCAATCAGCCCTGTGTGTACTCCTACGTGACCACCATAAAATGCAAATGCGTTGATGTCTTTGTTGTTTATCCAAAAAAAGGTAAACGGGAAGCGGACATCGTTAGCATTGGCAACAAGGCGGTTGCCCAAGCTGGTCAAATACTCTTCCAGCACCGGATCGCCAACCACAGGAGAGCGAGAGCGAAGCTGCATCATCATCACTTCGCCTATTGCTTGTTCTTTTTCAATTGGCAACACTTGCAACGCGGAAGTGCCAAGATCGGGTAATTTTAATTCGGTTTGTGCAATACTTGAATGTGTCGTTACGAGTGCACATGCTAATAATATTGAGTTTAACAGGGGTCTAAACTGCATTCTAATCCCTTTTAAGGTCCTCTCCGAGCATTATTCTAGCGAGGTCAACTTCGTCATGGCATGCTCGAGCATCTTTTTCGCAAAGTTGGTAAAAGTCTTTTATTGAGACCCCGTCAACTCCTGTGATGTTCAATTCTTTTTGCAAAAAGCTAATGGTCATATGCAATACTTTGTGAGCATGCAAGATAAGGGCTTTGTCGGCAATGTCACCGCGTTCAAAATAAAATGCGATGAACTTATGTAATTGATTGATACGAAGCAAGTTTTTCATGGTATGAGGATCCCATACACGGAACTCTAAAAATCGATTATCTTTCACATAAGCGTCAATTTTAGTACCTTTTGCAATTGGATATGCCCAAAGTTCAAAACCACGGTCAGTAAACACTTGATGTAAAGCTATTTTTGGTTTGTTTTCACATTGAATAATCCCACTATCATCTTCGTATCCACCTAGTAGCTCAAGATTCCAATTTCGTTTGTCTAATAATCGCTTCACTGCATTATCAAAGCCATGATGGAGCAGTCCCTCACATTCGCTGACCGCAGAGGCTACAAGATGATAAAATGGTGGAAGCTCACCCCAATTTATTTGTTTTTTGTACCAATTTATTTCTTTTAATGTTGGATTGGCTGGCAATTGGGCCTTATTATTAACGCCTGGCATTAAGATTCCCAAAAAGTAGAATATGTTACTAAGAATAAACCATCAACGCCTTGAGGGCTACCGTATTGACTGAATTGTGTAGTAGTTCAGAGCCAAAATCTGTTCATGATCTTAGAGGGTTAACTTGTCCAGCCCTGTTTGTACAATTTAAGTGGCACCTGAAGCACCACAATTATACACTGGGCAGACTTAAATTATTGTTAAACCAAGCACAAGAATTAACAGATATTACCCATTATTTAGACGGAGTTGCTGTGAAGTACCAAATAATTGAATTGGAAAACGGCGAGATGTATTTGGAGATCGCGGATGTTTGAGTTAGTAAAAGCATGGTATATCAAAAAGTTTTCTGATCCGCACTCGGTGACACTGTTGCTGCTTTTGGTTGCAACTGTGGCGCTACTGTACTTTTTTGGTAGCTATGTGATGCCAGTATTGGTCGCCATTGTGATCGCATACTTATTAGAATGGCCGGTTAATAAACTTGCGCGGATCACTGGCAGCCGGTTGATATCTGTTATCTTAGTGATGGCAGCATTTGCCAGCATCGCTTTGGGGCTAGTATTTGGTATCGTACCTGTGCTTTGGCAACAACTGAGTAATTTGTTGCAAGAAAGTCCAACAATGATTGAAGAGGGGAAAGACTTCCTTTTACACTTACCGGAATATTACCCGACGTTGATTTCTACGACTCAAGTACAAGCCATTGTGACATCAGTCGAGAATAAAATACTGGAATTAGGGGAGATCCTTGTTTCAGCCTCGCTTACTTCATTAAAGGATGTTGTGGCTTGGATGATATACCTAGTGCTTGTGCCTTTGCTTGCCTTCTTTATGCTTAAAGACAAAAAAGAGCTGACGTCTGGTATTTCACAAGTTATTCCCAAAGATCGCAAACTTATCTCACAAGTTTGGCATGAGATGGATCAGCAAATAATGAATTACATTCGCGGGAAAGTGTTTGAAATTATCATCGTAGGATTAGTTAGTTATGCCACCTTTTCGTTTTTAGACTTGCGTTATGCAGCGCTCTTGGGGGCGTTAGTTGGGCTCTCTGTTCTAATTCCATTTATCGGGGCCGCGTTAGTGACGCTGCCAGTTGCTGCAGTGGCATTATTCCAATTTGGTCTTGCTCCTGAATTTTGGACTATTGTGATAGCTTATGGTGTTATTCAGGCATTGGATGGCAATGTTTTAGTACCACTGTTATTCTCTGAGGCGGTAGATTTAAACCCAGTGTACATCATTGTTGCTGTGCTGTTTTTTGGTGGCCTTTGGGGTTTTTGGGGGGTGTTTTTCGCCATTCCTTTAGCGTCGCTTGTAAAAGCACTCATCAATGCTTGGTCAAGCAATAACCAGGGGCTGATAGCAAAGCAAGATTAATGGTGCCAAGTGGCGGAGCGGGATCTTCGTCACCAAGCGAAAGTTTAATACCGTTCAACATCTGGGCGTACGTTGACACTGAATGAGTCAAAAGCGCCTTATCATGGGATTTGTCTTGCGCCTAAAAGTAGGCGCAAGACAAATCATATCGCATTTTAGCTATACCAAGCTGTTACTGAACTACTCTGCCAGTACTTTCTCTGACTACCATATTTGGTGTAAACACGTGACAAATATCTTTGTCACTATTGCGGTGGCCTCTTGTTTTTGAAAACAGCAGTCGTGCAGCGTGCTCTGAAATGACATTATTTGCTTGGTGAGCTGTAGTGAGCTTGGGCCAAGTTTGGCGCGAGAATGGAGAGTCCTCGAAGCCACTGATCGAAAGTTGACTTGGGATCTCTATATTCATCAGGCGTGCGGCAAAAAGTGCGCCAGCAGCAACCTCATCATTACCTCCTAAAATTGCGGTGATGCTGTTTGGATTACCATCAGCAAGTAAAGATTTTGCACCTTGAACACCAGACTCAAACGAGTAAGTACCATGGTAGAGGAGGGAGTCATCTGGTTGTATCTTATGAGCCGCTAGGGCGTCTCTGTAGCCAGCTAAACGCTCGGCGGTTGATTTGTGCTCCTGATCGCCCAAAACAAAAGCTATTTTTTTGTGCCCTAAGCTAATCAAATGCTCTGTAATTTCATAAGCGGCCGCATAATCGTCCACAAAAATACAATTCTTGGCACTGCTTTGTGCTTCTTTTGCTCGACCAGAAAGCAGTCGTACGTAATGAATGCCAAGTTCATCTAGCAAGTCGATGATAGCTTGTTGCTCTGATAAAGGAGGCGTTAAAACAAGCCCTGCCAAGCGCGAGCGCTTGATCATTGTTACTAGTTCATCAGCCATATCTTCCGAGCTAAAACTGCAAGGATGTATTACCAGCTCGTAGCCTTCGTCTTTACAACGAGATAACACCCCATTCTGCATATCGATTACATAATATGCGTTGGGATTGTCGTACACTAACCCGATAGCAAATGAAGAAGTACCGGCTAAGTTTCTTGCAGCAATGTTTGGCTGATAGTTTAACTCTTTTACAGCCAGCATCACTTGGTCATAAGTCTTTTGTCTAACTGAAGGTTCTTTATTGATTACCCGCGATACTGTTTTCATTGATACGCCAGCTAATTTGGCGACATCGTTAATAGTGACTTTCATGTAGTTGTTCTTCTATTTACAGGAGTGTGTAGATCATTATTAAGCGCAGAGGAATAGTAGCGTTTTATGCAAGTTTAAGCTAGCGCACAGTATTCCATTGTAATTACTTATTCGCCATTACGTCTTAATAAAAGGATCATCTATTTTTCTTAGGCTATTTATTATATACAGAATTTAGCACTACATTTCGCAGAAATAAATGAATGATACCGGTGTCAAAAATTTAATTTTAGGTTATTATTCGCAATGTAAAATTGAAAAGAAGCAGTTTGACAGCGTTGTCATTTTGGCATAATGTGCTTAATTAAAAGTGTTTCTTTGTTGTTACTTCCTGAAATATAAGGAAGTAACACGCATCTTAGGGGAGTGTGTAATGAGTGGTCGTGTAGAATTGGATAGTTGGCAAAAGCTTCGTCAGTCGGTGCTGCGAGTTGAACAGCAGCATTTAAAAACGATGTTTGACAATGATACCCAACGATTTGATAAGTTTTCTCGTCAAATTGCCGGTGTATTGTTCGACTTCTCCAAGCAACGTGTTGATGACCAAACATTTTCTGAACTGATGCAGCTAGCAGACGAATGTGATGTTGCCGGTTGGCGAGAAAAAATGTTTTCTGGCCAAAAGATCAACATCACTGAAAATCGAGCCGTATTACATACCGCCCTGAGAAATAGAGCCAATACACCTGTTTATGTTGATGGCGTAAACGTCACAGAACAAGTAAATACGGAATTAGAAAAACTAAAAGCGTTTAGTCAACGAGTTCGATCTGGTGAATGGGTAGGTTACACCGGTAAAGCGGTAAAAAATGTGGTTGCGATTGGGGTTGGCGGCTCAAACCTTGGCCCGCAAATGGTAACGGATGCACTGGCAGCTTATGCTGACGATACTCTCAATGTGCATTATGTCTCTAATGTTGATGGTGTGCAGATAGCGTCGGTACTCAAAGGACTAGATGCTGAAACAACGCTATTTGTGGTGTCTTCAAAAACCTTTACGACTTCTGAGACCATGACTAATGCAAAGACCGCTGTCGAATGGTTTTTAGAGTCAGCGAATGATAAATCAGCCATAGCAAAGCATTTTGTTGCCGTAAGCACGAACCTCGATAAAACACGTGCATTTGGTATCAGCGATGAAAATGTATTTACCATGTGGGATTGGGTTGGTGGACGCTTTTCGCTTTGGAGTGCAATAGGCTTACCGATTGCGTTATATTTAGGTTTTGATGTGTTTGTTGAAGTGCTTGAAGGTGCATTTGAAGTGGATGAGCATTTTAAAAGTGCCAGTAATCAGGACAACATTCCGTTGCTGATGGCATTGTTAAGTGTTTGGAATACCAGCTTCTTAGGCTATCAAGCCCAAGCTATTTTACCATACGATCAGGCACTTCATATGCTGCCAGCATATTTGCAGCAAGGTGAGATGGAAAGTAATGGTAAACATGTTACTTTTGCAGGTGAGCAGGTTGATTACACCACAGTGCCTATTATATGGGGAATGACAGGGATTAATGGCCAACATGCGTTTTATCAGTGCCTGCATCAAGGTAATGTGATAGTGCCAGCTGACTTCATCGCATCAATTGAGCCTCAACAGCAAGTCGGAAAACATCATGAAATTTTGCTGTCAAACTTCTTTGCGCAAACTGAAGCTATGATGGCAGGTGTAAATGCAGAGCAAGTGCGAACAGATTTAGCTGCTAAAGGTAAATCAGAGTCTGAAATTGATGATTTGATCCCGCACAAAATTCATAAAGGCAACCGTCCAACCTCTTCGTTTATCCTTGATAAAATTGATGCCAAAGCGGTCGGTCGTCTAATAGCACTATATGAGCACAAAATTTTCTGTCAGGGCATTATTTTGAATGTGTGTTCATTTGACCAGTGGGGTGTTGAGCTGGGTAAAGGGTTAGCTTCAAATATAGAAGCCGAGTTAACGCAAGAAGGCATCACTCACCCTCACGATAGCTCTACAGCTGGATTAATGGCTTACTATAAGCAAAAAAGAAAAAATTAACACTTTAAGTGGAACTTAAAGTAAACAGAATACCTTTGAACGGGTAGCGCTGGAGTGCTTAGAGCCTGTATTTTTGTGAGAGGAAATACAGGCTTCTAAGGCTCATTTATACCAAAGCGCATTAAATATCTATTTTGAGACGCGGAGCTAGGCGAATGCTATACAGCTTAGTTATTTTAAACTGGGAACCTCTAATGCAATAAGCGTCGGGCCTCAGCCTCAAATTGAGTAGATATTAAGTAACATTGGTATTACAGTGCGTTGCAATCGAAACATCACCCGTTAGCTAAGTAATTTGGTAGGCTTTGGAGTAGCGCCAAATCGAATAAACAATGCGTGTAAAAAGCACGCGCCTAACCTATGAGAGTGAATTATGCTTAATCCTTTTGACATCGTAATTTTTGGTGGGGGGGGTGATTTAGCACTTCGTAAACTCCTACCAGCTTTGTATCGTGCATATCAAGAAGGTAACCTACCTGAGGGCACTCGCATTTTACCGACCGTTCGTGAGCAAAATAAACAACAAGAATTTATCGAAACGACTCATAGTGCGTTACAAACCCATCTCGGCAAAGGTGAATACAACAAAAAAGATTGGTCTGCATTTTCGCAATTTTTAGTTCCTGTTGTTGTGAATGTGACAGAAGAAGATGAATATTGGGATACACTAAAAAATATCTTGGCAGATGGTGAAGAAAAGTCTCGTGTATTCTATTTATCGCTGCCACCTGCGGTATATGGCCGTTGTTGTGAACTGTTGTCAGTTAAAGGATTAATCACTGAACACTCTCGTGTTGTGGTGGAAAAACCAATTGGCTATTGCGGCAAATCTGCTGAAGAGATTAACGCTAAAATTGGTGAGTTTTTTGCCGAAGAGCAAGTGTTTCGTATCGACCACTATTTAGGTAAAGAGACAGTACAAAACTTGATGGCGTTGAGGTTTTCAAATGCATTATTTGAAAACCTGTGGGATGCTAAAACGATTGATAATATTCAGATCAGTATTTCAGAAACTGTGGGCTTGGAGAGTCGAGCTGGCTTTTATGACAAAGCAGGTGCGCTTCGCGACATGGTACAAAACCATTTACTGCAATTACTATGTTTGGTTGCGATGGAGTCTCCTCATAAACTCAATGCCAATAGTATCCGTGCTGAAAAGTTGAAAGTGTTAGAAGCACTACGACCACTGGTAGGTGAGCAGGTCGATGATAATGTGGTACGAGGTCAATATGTGCCAGGCGATTTGGAAGGTAAGTTAGTTCCTGGTTATCTTGAAGAGTTAGGTGAAGGTTCAAGTGAAACTGAGACCTTTGTAGCTATCCGCGCACATATAGATAACTGGCGTTGGTCAGGCGTGCCTTTTTATCTAAGAACCGGTAAACGCATGAAAAAACGCTGCGCTGAAATCGTGGTTGAGTATAAGCCGGTTTCTCACAATGTGTATGGTGACGCGGCAGGCCCTATTCAGCCAAACCGTTTGGTTATTCGATTGCAGCCAGAAGAAAGTATTCAGCTAACGTTGATGTCAAAACGTCTTGATAATCTTGAGATGCAACTTGAGCCTGTAACGCTCAATATTTCCTTAAGTGAAAAGTATAACAATGGTTACCACTCAGACGCATACAAGCGTCTAATGTTAGACGCAGCAGCGAATAATCCAGCACTGTTTATCCATCGTGATGAGGTGCGCCAAGCATGGCAATGGATAGATCCGATTGTTGAACGTTGGCAAGGTAAAGGTGCACCATCTCTTTATCGCGCTGGTTCATGGGGACCTGAGGATGCAGACGAATTACTAGAAGAAAATAAACATGTCTGGTTTAATGCAGGAGAGCATGCGTAATGGCTAGTATCACAGAAAGAGAATTTGCTTCTAAAGACGAAATGACAGCAGCGCTTACTGAATTGCTGCAAACAGCTCTCTCGGAGGGGATCGCAACAGATGGTAAAGCGGTGTTATTGGTTTCGGGTGGCTCTTCACCTGCACCAGCGTATCGTCACCTGAGTGGTGTCGAGCTAGGCTGGGACAAAATCACGGTTGCTATGGTTGATGAACGTTGGGTAGACGCTGAGCATGAAAAGTCTAACGAAGCATTTATCAAATCGACATTGTTACAAGACAAGGCGGCGGGCGCTCGATTTGTAACAATGAAGAATCGAGCTGCATCGGCAGAAGAGGGCGTGCAAGTGTGTGAGTCTGACTATGCTGCATTGAAACGGCCTTTTGATGTAACGATTCTTGGGATGGGACCTGATGGTCATACTGCGAGCTTATTTCCTAATGCCGATGGGCTAGAACATGCACTAACAACTACCGATACGGTGTGTGCAATCAATGCGCATCAAAGTGAAGTCACAGGTGAGATAACAGAGCGTATGAGTCTATCATTAGCAGGAATAGCTCATTCTAAAACCGTTGTATTATTGATCTCTGGTGAGGAGAAAAAGGCAGTGTATGAAGCTGCAAAGCAACCAGGCTCAGAGTATTCGGTTCCACTGCGTGCTGTATTAACTCATCCTGATATTGATTTGACTGTATTTTGGTGCCCTTAACTTCAAGCATACACAAATACATAGCTAGACTATAAGGTCGGCTCGAGAGCCGATTTTATAGTTTGATTTGTGGCTTGAATCTAAAAATTTAGTATCATTGGATATTTAGCAGATAAACGAAAACAATACTTCTTACTTCTTACTTCTTACTTCTTACTTCTTACTTCTTACTTCTTACTTCTTACTTCTTACTTCTTACTTCTTACGAATAACAGCAATAGTTTTTACTTATTTAAAATTAAGCATTGAGCTTATCAGCAAGTCCCATAATGGGGTATTCTAATTTGTGCAAAAGAGAGCAATGACTTACGTGTCAATCGCAGAGTTTATGGGCATTTGTCATAAAAAATTCTCTTAAAATTACTAGACAGGAGTAACCCATAACACTATAATGACAGCGTTGTCATTGATATTTATTCTCATCTGTAGCTTCTGCCCAAGCTGAATGGGAAAATGAATACACATCCCCTTGTGTGTATTCACCATATTTTGACGTACCTATTTTGACGTCATTCCATCCTAAAAACCTACAGCAAAAAATTTTTTTATGTTATTCTCAGCTTGTTTTTGTAACAAACCATATATTGGCCGTATTTAAATCTATATTTATCAACAAGATAAATTCTTATATGAATATTTTTTGAATAGCAGACCAAAAAAATTGTAGCGAATATGTAATTTACGGTGTATGGTTTGTTATTAGATGACAGCGTTGTCATCATCACTGGGCAGAAGTGATTTAAAAAACCAACAAAATGATTCAAGGGGAATCCTGTGTTAGCTAATAATTTCAAAAAAAGCTTACTTGCAGTTAACGTCAGCATCGCACTAGGTGCGGGCTTTTCAGGTGCTGTAGCTGCAGAAGAAAGTCAAAATCAAGTACAAGAAAACGTAGAAGTCATTGAAGTTCGCGGTATTCGCCGCTCTTTAGAAGCGTCAATGAACACAAAAAGATTTGCCAACTCCGTTGTTGATGCTGTATCAGCAGAAGACATTGGTGACTTCCCTGATAATAACCTTGCAGAGTCTTTAGGCCGTATTCCTGGTGTTACCGTTTCTAGACAGTTTGGTGAAGGCTCGGCTGTATCTATCCGTGGTGCATCAAATCAGCTAACCAAAACTTCATTGAATGGTCAAAATGTCGCTTCTACGGGTTGGTATACTGAGCAAGCAATTGATCGCTCATTCAACTATTCAATGCTTGCACCTGAAATGATTGCATCAATGGAAGTATACAAGTCTTCGCAAGCTGACATCGTTGAAGGTGGCGTAGGTGGTACAGTAATTGTGAATACTCGCCGTCCTTTAGATTTGGATGCTAATACGGTATTCGGTTCGTTGAAAGCTACAAGGTCTTCTATCTCAGATGAGACAGACCCTAATGCGTCAGCGTTATACAGCTGGAAAAATGAAGCTGAAACATTTGGTGTGTTAGGTGCAATTGCAAGATCTGAGTATTCGTTAGAGCGTTTGGGCGATGAAGGACTACCAGTTTGGGCCGGTCGTATTGCACCAACTAACTTTAAGCAAGAACGTGAAAGAACAGCAACCGATATTCAGCTTCAATATGCTCCAACCGATAGCTTAGATTTTGGCTTTCATTACATGAATTTAGAGCTAAAAGCGAATAATCTAAACACTCAAATCTGGATTCCTCAAAACCTCGAAAATTGCTCTACAAACGCACAAGGTGTTCCAGTCAAATGTACGTCTACTCAAGCTTGGGTAGATGAGACCGGTGGGGCACAGCCATACTACGATGTTAGACCACGTCAAGCAACGATGGAAACCGAATTATTTGCTTTTGATATGACTTATCAAGGTGAGCATGTAAAGATTGAATTCCAAATCGGTACAACTGAAGCTACTGGTGGTACCAACTTCGAAACTAACTATGCTGCCTTAACGGATGTTAGCGGCACTATAGGAACGATTGATGCTACAGGCGATAGAATCAAGTATGATATTGCTAACCCAAATTATGCGGTAAGTGAATTGGGTGTAGGTGCGAACTCAATTCTTAATGCGCCGAATATAGACGAAGAAGACTATACACAAGTCGATTTTACTTTCCCTCTAGAGGGAGATTTCTTCACATCATTAAAGACCGGCGTGCGATGGGTACACCATGAAGTAGAAAAGTCTGGTAACCGACCGCTTCTATCTAGTGCTGATCCTGTTTCTGGGCTGGTTACGGGTAAGTTCATTGATGCTGGCGAAGCTGGATTCCTAATTCCTGAGCCTGATGCTGGCGCGATGATCGCTCATACTAAGAGCTTGATATCTGATTGGGTAGAAGAGCGCGCAGCATACTCGTCAATTGTTGAAGATAACTTAGCCGCATATGTTATGGCTAACTTCTCGCACGAAAACGTGAGAGGTAATATTGGCTTAAGATATATTAGCACTGATATTTCTTCAGACGCATATGCATTATCTCCGGGTTTTGTTGACCCGATTATTGATAGAAATAATGGTTATTCAAACGAAATTGTAACTGAAGAGTCTAGTTATAATGAGTTACTACCAAGCTTTAACGTCGCTGTTGACGTAAGTGAAGATATTATCGTACGCTTCTCGGCCGCAACTGTAATCGCTAGACCTAATTATAATGACTTGTTTACAAGCTCATCGTTGAAAGGTTATGGTGATAATATTCCAACAAACCAATCGGTAGAAAAAGGCTCTGTAGCACTAAGCCCGTTTAAAGCGAATCAAGCTGACTTAGGTGTAGAATGGTACTACAACGCAAGTAGTTTGGTTGCAGTTTCATATTTCACCAAGCAAGTTGATACGTTCACAACTTTTGCAAGTATTCCTGGACAACAAATTGGTATCGTTGACCCTGACTCAGGTGAAGATAGCTGGACTGTTCAGTCATTTAAGGATGGCCAAGGTGGCGACATTAGCGGCGTAGAATTCCAATGGCAGCATACGTTTGAAAATGGGTTTGGTGGGGTATTTAACTATACCTACGCAGATGCAAAAGCAGATGCAAAGAACTACTCAGATAAAAACGATATCTTCTCTGATTCATCAAAGCACACGGTCAATGCAGTTGCGTTTTATGAGAATGATGATTTCTCAGCGCGTGCTGCATATTCATGGCGCTCTGATTACATGATCCGTGAAGTTGGTTTCTATGGTAACCGTGAACACCAAGACTTTGGTACGCTAGACTTGAGTTTTAGTTATAAAATCAACGAGAACTTTACGGTTGTTGCTGACGTAACAAACTTACTAGAAGAAGATAGTATCCAAGTAGGTCGTGACATTGGAGAGCTGCCTGTTGAACAAAGAACATCTTACGGCTACCCATCTTATAGTTATGAGGGTGAGGCGAGATACTCTTTAGGCCTTCAGTTCCGCTTCTAATTTAATTGAAATTGTAAAAAGGCTCGGGTAACCGAGCCTTTTTATTTTTAAATAGATTCTTATTATTTCGGAAGATTTAATACCAATTAGTCTTAATACTTGCCCAATTTGAAGCCTACTGCATTAAAAATTTCTCATTTAGAACAACTAAATAGCAAAATGTTCGCCTTACCTGTATACAGCTAGGTATCTTTGCGATAGTAGGATGCGTAGTGGTGTTATCGACAAACTTTTTTTGCCTCAAAATAGCAAGCTTAATTAAGTGTATTGGTATAAGTTAATCCTAGATAGCTAGAAATATTTTGAGTTATGGTATGAAACTACAGAAAGTCATTATTTTAGGTGGTGGGACAGCTGGTTGGTTGGCCGCCAATCATTTAGCAAAAAGGTTGAATGCAGAGCTAAGTCTAGATATTCATATTGAGCTGATTGAGTCAGAGAGTATACCAGCAGTAGGAGTTGGCGAAGGTACTGTCCCTTTCATGAAGGAAACACTTAAGCATTTTGGTATTGACGAAGAATTGATATTTAAAAATGCGGAGGGGTCTTTTAAACATGGTATTAAATTTTCTGATTGGTTATATAACCCTGAAAGTAACAATGGTCATTATTACTATCATCCGTTTCAGCCATATCCCAGCGGCCACGAGCAATTAATACGGGCTTGGTTAAGTAACCCAAACCGTTGTAAGTTCGAACACTTTATGTCGACACAGGCCACGGTTGCGGAGTTGGGCTTAAGTCCCAAAGCAATCACTCAAAAAGAATATGATGGTGTATTTGATTATGCTTATCACTTTGATGCTGCTTTATTTACTAAGCTATTGAAAGACAATGCTGTTAATGAGCTTGGTGTACACGTGAGCTATAAAACTATTGATGATGTGGAAATTAGCCAAGATGGCAGTATCAAGGGTTTAATAGCAAATGGTGAGCGATTTGATGCAGATTTCTTTGTTGATTGCTCTGGGTTTGAAAGCCTTTTGCTTGGTAGAGCCATGAATGTTGGCTTTAAAAGCTTATCTAACACTCTGCTTGCCGACACGGCGTTAGCGGTCCAATCACCCTACCAGGATAATAGTACACCAATCAACCCGTATACTACTGCAACAGCTAAAGAACATGGGTGGATCTGGGATATTCAATTGCAATCAAGAAAGGGGGTTGGCTATGTTTATTCTAGTAATCATACATCGGACGATGATGCACAAAGGTGCTTAGCACTATATCTAGATGTTGAACCTCAGGAGCTCAATGTTAGAAAAATTGATATGCGTTGTGGCTATCGAGAGCAGTTTTGGGTAAAAAATGTGGTTGCGTTGGGGCTTGCGCAAGGTTTTGTTGAGCCATTAGAAGCGACAGGGCTGTTAGTGTTCGACTTAACAGCTTCAATGCTTGCTCACGCACTGTCAAGTGGGGAGCTTAGCTTTGCGTTGGAATCTCAAAAGTTTAATAGAGATGTTGAGAGAATGTGGTTGAACATCAGTGACTTTATTAAGTTACATTATTGCTTGTCAAAGCGCACCGATTCATCTTTTTGGTTGGATAACTGCAGTACCGATACGATACCTGATTCACTTCAACAAAAGCTTGAAATGTGGAAAGTACGTGCACCACACAAATTTGACTTTACAGATAAGCTCGGGGTATTTGATATCTCGAATTACTTGTATGTGTTATACGGTATGGAGTTTTTACCTACTCAGGTTGTGACATCAGAAGCTTCTATGCAGATTTATAAAGGCTATCAGGAATATCAAACCAGTGTGCTAAAAGAGGTCAACAGTAATTTGAGACCACATAGAGAACTGCTAGAGAAGTTAAAGCTATATGGTATACAGCGTAATTAGTCGCTAGTCTAATTGTCGAATAAACTGAGCCGGGTTGCCTGCAAACATCGTGTTGGCAGGCACGTCCTTTGTTACAACACTTCCAGCTCCGATTACCGCATTGTCTCCAATTGTTACGCCTTTATTGATGATAGCTCCATAGCCTACCCAAACATTGTGACCGACTTTTACAGGTTTAACGATGAGTTTAGAGACTTCGTCTGGGGCGTTTCTGTTTGTTAGGGTGTGTCCATCACAGTCCATGATGACAACGTTTGGACCAAATAAAGCATTGTCGCCAATTTCAACACTTTGATAACTCACTATAGCCGTTCCTTGTAGGCAGGCATTATCACCAATACGTATTTTGCCGCAGGCGTAATCGGGGCGTTTTACCGCGGTAAGTTTTACAATATCATTGGGAAATGCGGCTGCACTACTGGAATCTAGTAGTGCGTCTTTGCCTATTTTAATCGAGTCGGTGAACGCTTCTACACTGATCTTTGAAGGAAGAGTAGCCGTATTCTCATATATTTCGACATAGCTAAACTTTGGTTTGCCCAAAATGTTGGGCTTCGAAGCAAATATTTGATTGCTATCATGTATAAGGTTGAGCCACAAGTGTGACTCCGTGCTCTGTGGAAAGGTATGGTTCAAAAATTTAGGCATTATGTGGTACTTCCTTTAATTTTGTAGCCTGATTAGCTATCGCTGATGAAACCTTGCCCATATTTCTAATTTTTACTGAAGCTAAGCCAATAATACAGATGAGCGTTGTGGTTACTCCCAATAAGGTTGTGATCTGTGACACTTCAAATCTATCTAACAAAGTACCAAGCAACATTGAAGAAAGTGGGATCAAGCCATGGATAGCAAATAATACCAGAGCAATCGCACCTGATAGTTTCTCAATTGGGACATTTAGCTGATACCAAGTGGTACCAGCAACAACAGTAAAACCTGCGGCACAGCCAATGGCAACTAAGCTGATGCAAAGTAGTAGGAGTGAAGACTGAAAACCAAGCTGGATAAATACAATCGCAGTAAGCAAATCTAGTACTAAGATATATTTTCCTAAATTCTGCATATTTGGCTTACATATCGCAACTAAAGTGGCACCGATGAAGGTGCCGATCCCTTGGCTTGCCAATAAATAGCTTAATGCCGATTCATCCATATTTAAAGTTACCTTAACAAGGTAAGGAAGCATGATAAAAAGCGGCCCATGAATAAGGATGGAAATCAACATTAAATACAACAGAATAATTTTAAGATTTGGATGTGTGAAACTATATTGAAAGCTTTTGAGCATCGATCGAAAGACAGATGAGGATGTCATAGACTGCTCTTTATCTTGATGACGGATTTTTAATGTACAGCATGCTGCTAGTGTCACCAGTATGGCATCTAGAAAGAATGCCACAATAAGATGTTCAATATTTGTACGAAATAGCCCATTAACTTCTAAATAAGATTTTATGCCTAGCAGGGAAAACCCCACTAATACAGGTGCACAGGCTTGGATCACAAAACTGCTACCCATTGTCAGTACGTTGGCTTTTAGAATATGTTCAGGTAATACGATACGAGGAATAAACGACTGATTTGCAGGAAAACCAAGGGCGGAAAAGCCTCCCGCAAAAAGTGCGAAAGAGATGAGTAACACGAGCGATGGTTCATATAGGTATAAGCTTAGTGCAAACAGTAGTGTACTTAACGCAAAGCCAAAGCGTGATATCTTGATTACGAGCAGAGGAGAGTATTTATCTGCGATTGATCCTCCCAACAATATAAACAAACTATGCGGTATACCAAAGCACGCCATGATCACAGCAAGGGTTGTTGGATTGTTATTGGCAACAGACAGCGTTAACCATGGCAGGGCGATAAGCGTAAAATATGCACCTATCTGGGTTAGCATAACGCCAACCCAATGAAGGTGAAATTCACTATTTTTTGATAGTGAAGGCATACTACTTTATGCTTCCTGATTGGCAAAAACCAACAAAGCGCCACACATCATATTGTTTTGATTTCGCGGGCACTTCATTACGAGTCCACCATTTTGCTTCAAATAACGCATGCTGATAAACCGCTTTTTGTTTCGCTCGGTAAACGTTGTTGCTTTGCCACGAGTTAATATTGTCACATTTTAGTGTAGTGCTCTGATCCCCAGTCCAGCTGGTTGAGATTTCAGGCCAAAATTGTAAGAACTCAATACTTGGTGCAGGAGTTCGTGCCCGCTCTTTTTCTTCAGCTGTCCAACTGCGATTTTGTTCTTGATGGCATGTCTGGCAAGTCATCGTATTATCGCTCCATTGCCTATTCGTTCTGATGATCAAAGGTGTATCGTCAGACGGGTCGTCATTGTTCCACTGCGTATACAACTGCTCCATGTTTTGCTCTCTAAGTAGCCACTGTGCTTGACCTTGAGTCCACTCATGCCAATGAAAATCAGGCCAGAATTTTGCCCCTAGCAAGTTTCTTGCAGTATCAAAATCACCAGCTTTTATCGAATAGTCCATAACAGTCGTTAAAAAAACTAAGCGATTGAATGAAAATCTAGGATCATCTCCACAGCTTCTAAACAGCAGATCTTGGTTACAAATACCTAACCCTTGCATTAAATAGCCGTAGCCTTTGAAAAATCGAGGAGGCTCATTAAAGTAACTGGAGGCAAGCGTTATCGAATGGAATCCGGGGCTTACTGAAAACCACTGTTCATGCTCTTGATCTATCAATGAGCGGCTTAGCGTATCTTGATGTACTCCAGCTAACCAGCGCCTAGCTAAGGTAGTCCAGCCGCCAAGAATTGAAGAAAGTCGCATTGTTTTTTTGGTACTGGTTGGTTGCTTGGCTTGTAACTCTATTTCATGAGATAGCAAAATAGCTCTAGTACTGTAGAAGCCAGTAAGGATGAAATAATACAGTGTATTTGGATCAGAGTATGATACCTCACTACCTAGCCAAAGCCTTGAACTAGCGACAAGGGTCAGTGTCATTACATTGCCCGGATCTGTAATTAAACTTTCAACGAGTGCGTTGCCGGCGTCAACGCCTTGCTCTGGTTGGACATTAAACGCATGGTGGAACTGAGTATGCGATGCAAGCTGCTCATTTACATTAAGGCTATCGTAAGCAAGTACTTGATTTACTTGCCTGCCAAGCGTTTCACGTACCTGATGTGCCCAAGTATGAAGGGTAGCCACTTTTTCTAGGCGTTCAAGGTAATAGAGTGCAACTATGCTATGTTCTAGCGATGTTGGTGTAGGGGATTTGCTGGCGATAAGAGAGCTGGACAAATATCTTATCGCAGCCAGTGCGATGACGTGCTCAGCATGTGGGTTTTCTAAATAGGTAATTTGAATTGCATCATCAATGGTATGACTACTTTGCTGTGTTACAACAGTACTCAGTTGTCTATTTACCGCATCAAACTGCGTTTTGGTTAGCCCTAATTGCTGATGATACAAGTCAGTGTCGTAAAATGCTTCAAGTTTGAACTCTGTATTGTTGCTACTTGCAAGTGCGAAATTGCAAAATGCAAATACCATTAAATAAATATATCTCATTGCTACATTCCTTTTAGATTGTTTATATATTTTTCTATAAGTGTTGTTATTTGTTGTTCGTTAAATAGCAGTGCGCTGTAACCGACAAATACATGTTGCTGGCCTTGCTCGAAATAAGTTGATATGTACAAACTGTAAGGGCTTGACATTGTTTCGTCAGATACAACAAATGGAATTGTGTGCTTGAGCTTGGTGTGCCAATCTTCTAGCTTGGTGACAGTATGGGGGTTACTTGAGGTGTTTAGTTCACCTTGGTAATTGAAACTAAAATCAGCAGGTTGTAATACTGGTAGTGCTGATTTGACTTTGTCATCTGGATTTAAGTGCGACAATGCGTAGTATCCAGTCGCGTTGTGAGGGGCAGATGCCAAAAAGGTATCGATATGCACAGCGGTACTGTGTATTGACTCGAATGCGCATGATTCAAGAAGCAAATTCACCGGTGAAATTAAGTAGCCCACGATAGCTTCGGCAGAAACACCAAGGTACTGGTTGAAGCGATTGAATTGAGAAAGCTCAATGGCAACTTCGTTAAGCTCGAAAGTTGTTTTCAGCGCGTTTGCCAGAGCGGCTGTGTGTATAGTGGATTGTGAAATTCCAAGTTGTTTCGCGCTAGCACTAATTTGTGCACTGAGCCCTTTAGGGAGCGTAGAGACAGTATGGCGCTGAGCATCTCCTTGATTGGCTTTCATCACTTGCTCTACAGGGAATAGCCTGTCGCTTTGCTGCTTTGCGGCCTGCTGCCAAAAGGCAATATCGGCTTGCCACTTACCCGAACTAAAGGGTTGACTAAAATAGTCATAATACGCATTAGCAAAGTCGATATAACGATCTTTTTGGAGCTGGCATGTTGTGGCTCCAGCTTTTAAGGCGGTGATAATACGTTCTAAGTGTCGTGCTAAAACCTCCATACTAAAGCCATCAAAAATCAAATGATGTAGTGACAGTGTAACAAATACACTGTTACCTTTCTTAACATAAAATAATCTTAATAAGCTTGATGTTAAACGGATTGTTTGTACTTCTTTTGTGATAAAGGCCGCGACTTGATCAAGCGCTAAATGGGATAGATCAAAGCAAATTTTTTGAGATAGGGTGACCTTTACACTTTCAATATATTCGTTACTTTTTTTGACATCAAACCTTGTTCTAAATGCAGGGTGGTGGGAGATAAGTAGAGTAATTGCGCGATTGAGCAAATCAAAGGTTAGTCTGTTATCTTCATCCACAAGTGCCATAGAGTGATTGACAACCCATAGGTGATGCTCTCCCCCCATCGCGAGTAAATATTGACGATTTGGTAAACTGGGGAGTGGGATAATTTCCTCATCTTGATAATGGTGCTCATCAAGGCGCAAATCTAGAGTCACTAAATGCTCAGACTGGGTTTGCTCGACAAGGTCGGCCATGTGATCTAAGCAAGGGTTTTGGATAAACGCTTTTATTGTAATAGAGATCCCTAACGTATGATTGATGCTTGCAATTAAGTCAATCACTTGAATTGAGTTACCCCCAAGCTCAAAAAATGACTTAAACGGATCAAAAACATCAACGTTTAGCTTACGTTGCCAAAGCTGTACGAGCACTTTTGGATAGTGTTGAATCGTACCTTGTGTAGTTTGCTCGTGATTCTCGTATTTACTTTGCTTGGTCAGAGCAAGTTTATCCGTTTTGCCGTTCGGGGTCAGTGGCAACTGAGGTAGTGTTGTGATTTCAGCAGGTTGCATAAAGTAGGGTAGTCGCTCTGCGATATATTGGCGTAACGCGACGAGGTTTATCTCTGTGTTTGGCTTCAAAACGATAAAAGCAGAGAGTTTTTCTGTTTGGCTTAACACGATAGCAGCCGCATCAATATCAGGGTATTGAGAAATCGTATTCTCAATCTCTGAGATCTCTATTCTAAAACCATTTAGCTTAATTTGTTGGTCGATACGTCCTTGATATATTAATCTGTCGCAGCTATCTATCTTGACTAAATCTCCTGTTTTGTAGGCACTAATGTGACCCTGATCGTGAGCAAATGAGATAAACTTATCAGAGGTTTGCTGAGCTTGGTTCAAATAGCCATTAGCGAGACCATCACCAGCAATCAATAATTCTCCGGTAACACCTCGTGGTACAAGCTGTAGCTGCTGATTAACAACATAGAATTGTGTATTGGCTATCGGTTTGCCTAGGTGGATGTCGTCATCATGACCTAATGATGCAACTGAAGACCACACCGTAGTTTCTGTCGGCCCGTACATATTCCACAAAGCAACAGCCTGTATGTTCAGGTACTGTTTTAACTCCAAGGGAAGTGCTTCTCCACCACTTAATACTGTCGTGTTTTCATGCAATTGCACATTAAAACTTTTAAGCATATTTAGTGAAGAAGGAGTCGCTTGAATAAAGTTAACCCCTGCACGATTGATTAATGACTGTAGCTGCTGCGGATCTTTGCTTTGAGCGTTGGTGGCCAAGTGCACGGTACCACCTACGAGCAGTGGTAAATATAGTTCCAACACATGAATATCAAAGGAAATTGAAGTGATTGCTAGGGCTGATGTGTGTTCATCAAGCGCAAATGTTTCTTGCATTGCGTATAAAAAATTTCGTAATGCAAAATGAGATATTGTTACGCCTTTTGGTTTGCCAGTAGAGCCTGAGGTATAGATGATATATGCGAGAGAGTTGGCCGTAATACCTACTGCAGGCAGGTTTTTTTCAGTATTGACATCAAAATTTGCCTGCAAGCATTGCACGGTGACATCGAATGATTGGCAATGTTCTAACAATACGGGATCGCACAAGATGAGTTGCGTATCCGAATCGTCTACCATATGGGCAATTCTGGCGGTGGGGTAGTTAGGGTCTAATGGTAGATACGCATGACCGCTATGTAAAATGGCCAACATGGCAGCAACCATGTGTACTGAACGATGACAATATACACCAATAAAGCAGTTTGCCTCGAGCGACTGGGTTTGGATAAGTGCTGAATATTGCTTAACAAGCGCTTGCAGCATTTGATAACTGTATGCTCCAGATTGGTCGACTATGGCTATTTTATCTTTGTGGCGAGCAAAGGATTGCTGTAGCGCAAAAGGTAAAATATCGCGGTGGCTATAATCTCGCTGTACACCTTGCCAAGCCTGTTGCAGAGTTGCTTGCTGCTGCGGCGCGATAAGTGTGATAGCAGACATAGGTTGCGTCGCGTTTTGAAGTAAAGTATCTAAAACATTAGAAAAATTCTCGGCGAGCCGTTTGATGGTTTGATGATGATATAAATCACACGCATATTCCCATTCCAACAGCAAAGAATCTGGCTGCTCAAAAATATCCAATGTTAAGTCAAATTTTGCTTTGCGAAATTGTGTCTTTGTTGGGGTGATTTCTATATTTTTTAGCGTGGGCACAATCGGCTTCATATTGTGCATAGCAAGGAAAACATTAAATAGAGGAGGCTGATTGTGATGCCTAGTAATGGGTAGCTTCTCCAATAACACTTCAAATGGCAGGTGGGCGTGTTCAAAAGCATCTGTGGTCTGAAGTTTTGCTTCCTCCAGCAACTCAGCAAAACATTTATTAAAGTCAATATGCTGTCTCATGACAACTGTATTGGCGATAAACCCAATGAGTGTTTGTAATTGAGCATGATCGCGATTGGCAACGGGTGTACCGATGACAATATCGGACTCGTTACTGTAAAACGCCAGTAGCACATTAAATACGCTATAAACCACGGTAAATGGCGTACAAGCATGTGCTTTGGCAAATGCTTTTATACTTGAAAGCTGACTTCTCTTTATTGAGCTGGTATAAAAATGTGCGCGAAGATCAGAGTGAAGTGGCCGACTGTTATCGCAAGGAAAAGTGACATTCGTGGCACAGCCTTCAAGCTTTTTTTGCCACCACTGGCTAAGTAAGTCTAACTGCTTTGGTGTTAATATCGCTCGCTGCCACCTTGCATAGTCAATGTAGCTGATTGACTCCGGCTGTGGCTTGTAAGCTGTCCCATCAATTAATTGTTCGTATCGTTTTGCTACTTGCTGACAAAATAGTGCAATAGACCAACCATCAGCAGCAATATGGTGGATCACAAACACAAAGTAATAGGCGTGAGGAGCTTTTTGAAAAACTTCGACACGAATAGGGCTTTGGTGGCGCAAATCAAAGGGGGTCTCTACACGCTGTTGAATTGCGCTAAATATTGCCTCTTCACTTAATTTTGTACACAAGTGCAGGCGATAGACGTCAGCACTGGCAGGTGCTTGACGTTGCACTATGGTATTCTCTGTTTTTTCATATTGTGTCGTGAGCGCACTATTACAATCAATAACTTGCCTCAGCGCCTGTTCAAAAGCTACTTGGTTCAGCGCGCCTTTGAGCGCAAATATTTTAGTAAGATGATACTCAGTAGCGCCTTCGCGCAGGGAGTCTGCCAGCCACATACGCTGTTGCTGAAACGACACCTCAGCTTGTTTAACAGCATGGTTTGACGAGATAGGCTGCGCCAGCTGTTGTATCAGTTGTTTTAGCTTATTACGCTTAATTAGTGAGATAAGGTTTTGCTTCTCAGCCTTTATTTCGTCAATGAGTGCGGCGCTTGGTTGAGTTTTGGCGTGTAACTCAAGTTGCTCATCAGCACTTAGCGAAAATGAAATCCCAAGTGTACGGCATTTTTCAATTAACTGTTCCATTACAACATGACCTTTACAACTTGCTCATCGGTAACGGTATCGATAGCTGACAGCTGCTCATTGTAAAGCGTGGTAATAAAGTTGGTCAGTTTTGCCACCGAGTCATGCTTCATAACTAAAGAAGCGGGTAACGGATCATCACAAAGTGCTTGTAATCTTTGCTTAAGTTCGATTGCCATTAACGAGTTAAGACCGTAGTCGAACACGCTAGCACTACTCTCAATGTTATTTGCGTCTTGTAGCCCAAGTACAGTAGCTAAATCACACTTTATCCGACTTTCAATTAATGTTTGTCGAGCCGCTGAATTTGCAGCGTGTAATTGGGTTTTGATGGGATCTTCGTTTTGCTCTGGTGTTGATGTCTGAAAGTGTGAAAACACTGTGCTGCCAGTCGCCAGTTTGGCATCTTGCCAATCAACTTTAAAAATACCAATTTGCGACATCGCACTGGATATTGTGCGTTCTAGCTCTTCGATCCCTTCTTTTGAGGTGAGTGGATACATGCCAGCTTGTTGCATTGCTTGCTGTTCTAATTCAGAAAGTTGTGCCGCCATTCCCGCCTCTAACCAAGGACCCCAGTTTAAGCTAAGCGCAGACTTTCCTTGCTGTCTTCTTGCGATACACAAGCCATCCATAAAGGCATTCGCAGCCGCATAGTTTGCTTGTCCCGCCCAGCCAACAATAGCAGCGATAGAAGAAAAACAAACAAAGTAGTCTAATGACAGGGCGTGAGTGGCAAGGTGTAAATACCATGCACCATTAACTTTTGGTGCCAGCACTGAATACATGTGTTCTGCACTTTGGGATGAAAATGTTGCATCTTTTAAGACACCAGCGGCATGGAAAACTCCTTTTAGTGGCGCACCTGAATGCGCAATATGCTCGATGACTTTTACGACATCGTCGTACTGGCTAATATCAGCTTGAATGTATTGAATAATACACCCCGACAGTGCAGCTTTTTGGATTGTGTCGTTTAGGCTATCGCTAAGGGCGCTTCTACCTGAAACAAAAATATGCTTTGCCCCTTTTTCGTATAACCAGTTCACAATCTCAAGACCAATCCCTCCTTGCCCTCCAGTAACTAGATAACTGCTCTTATCAAATTGCTCTGACGGTGTATGCCGCTTACGTGCAAAAGTCGGTAATGTGTCGAACTTAACTGACAAATATTCCGCTGCTAGCTCAGTCGGCAGGGCATTAACAGAAATGCAGTCTGAGGGTTGTTTCAGTACTCGGTCATCATTGTTGAGCAATTCAACGATTTGTACTGTCAGTCCATGTAGTGCGTGGATAGATTGGCTGTTATCTAACTGTATGGTTGGCTTGATAAAAGTATAGTCATCATGACTTAACTGTGTTGTTGGTGGAGGAGTGATACAGATGATATGGGCACCATAACATAGTCTCGCCTGTATCGAATTTGGTATGCTCGTGGCCGGATCTAGCACTAAAGTTGCAATTGATTCAGTTGTCTCACTCTTGTCTGTGGAGTCAATAACATGCACAACGCGCCCTGCGATCTTTAAACAAGATATCGCGACAAAGCTTTCAATGGTGGACGGATTAAAAAAGCTGACAGCAGTGGTTTGTGTAAGCAGTGTTTGCACTAACGCCAAAGCTCGGTGTAATACAGCTAAGTGCTCAGTTAACCATGTCGCACTTATGTCAGGCAGTGACACAAACGGCAAAGCGTCATCGATATAATTGGTTACACCAGCATTGGCGAATACAAGCTTAGGTTTTGTGTGATCCGCAAGCTGATAAATAAAGCAGCTTGGTCTATTGCTTAATGCTGCTCGACTAATTGATACCGCACGGACGGGGGTGATGGCTTTGTCATCATTCTTTTGTGCATAAGCCACCCAACAGTTGTCATCCATGAGCCACTGGTAATGGCCGGTGGGCGTTGTGGAAATGGTGAAATCTTTTGACTCAGTGCAGGCCTCGGAGCTTAAGTGGGCAAGTTTTTGTACGAAAACATCGCCATGACGGATAGCCATTTCCGTATCGTTCAGTTGTTGTGCGAGGAGCAGTTGCTTAAGTGTTTCAGCACTAGAAGGCTTAGCGTCAATATCGAGTAAGGTTACTTTAAATTGTTGGTTTTCTGTAGAAAATACTCTCAGCATACCCCATATTGCGCTTTGCAGCGGGTTAATTTCTGTGTCTCCAGCACCTTGTGAATGTTTGGTGATAATCACGATTTCTAATGACTTACCCCAATTGACAGCTTGGATAGCTTGAAAATAATGAAGTGGCGCAACTAAAGCACGTTCAATAACCGTTTGTGAGAGGCTACCATGGCGCATTTCTATATTTGCTAAATGACGAACATCAACAATCAAGCGCTCAGTGTGACTGAGATAGGGTTGTAGTTTTTCAATGAGTGACGCTGAGTCATCATCTGACGTGATATGCACCACTGAGTTATTTTTAAGAACGTGAAGAGCCGAGAAATCAGTATTTTCAGCTAAAATACTCACGGTATTTGGCTGAGTATCTCCTGCATCCTGCGTTACTGGAGCGTGTTGCCAATTGTAATGATATTTGAGCTCCTTTAATGAGTCTAATTGATGTTGAGTATTAGGTTTTAACTCAATCCCTTTAATGGCAACACAGAGCTGGCCGTCCAAAGTATAAATATGGAGATCGCCAATGCAAATTGGATCGCTGAGAAGGGTAATGTCAAGCACTGAAAAGCAACGATTTGTGGGCTTTTTGTAAAAGGTAAACTCGCTGATTTTAACCGGTAAGTAGGACTTATTAACAAGTTGAAAAAAGCTCTGAAAAGCGCCATCAAGTAACATTGGGCTTAGCATAACTTGTGAGTCATCTTGAGACTCACAGTGTATTTCGACGATGACTTGTGATGATGACTTCCAGCACTGTAGTACACTTTGAAATTGCGCTTGGTAATTCATATCAAGCTGGTGGCAATGGGCGTAGAAGTCGGCCTTACTTATAGCTTGTGGAAATTGTTGTATAGTGTCGCTTAAAGTGTCACCTTGATGGCAGCCTCTTTCATGCGTATCTAAGGTAAAGCGGGATTGTTGATGCCAAGTATCAGCCTCTAAACTAGACAATGAAATTGTCCCGTTTTGAGTATGGTAGCGAGTCTCTATGGTAATATCTTCATCGCCAAGATACAGAGGCCGATTAAATTCAATGTCGCAGAGCGTGAACTGAGCATGTGGCTCTGGCTGTTGCGTGCGGGCAAATTGTAGTGCCGCTTCAACATAGGCTGCACCAGGATAAATCACCTCAGTACCAACTTGGTGACCTGACCAATATGGCTGTTTTTTCACGTTAACTTTGATTTGGAAAATGGGTTGATGACTGAGTAACTGTTGACCCAGTGTGGGTAAACAGAAGTCAGAAAAAGCATCGCGTTTTTGTTTGTTTTCAACCCGTGCGAGTTGAACATCAGGATGTTCAAGCCAGTATGATTGGTGCTGCCATTGATAATTAGGAAGCTTGATAGTGTGATTTGGAAAGCAGTTTATTGCGTTGAGTGCCAGCTTAGGAGCTAACAAACCAGATACCGCTAATGCGCCTAATGCGGCTGCAAACTGGACTTCATCGTCTTCATTTCGAAGGATAAGCGGTGTGGTGAACACAGAAAGGTCTGAAGCAACTTGCTTGATCACGTTACAGAGCACGGCGTGAGGGCTTATTTCAATAAAGTTTCTTACTCCGTTATCAAGCAGTGTATTTATCGCTTTTTCAAAATAAACAGGTTCGCGGACGTTCTTCGGCCAGTACTCAGCGTGCCAATCTTGCTGTTGGGTAAGTGAGCCTGTCACTGTGGAATACAGTGCAATGCTCGGCTCAGATGGAGACAGAAGGGCTAAAGCATCTAACAACGGTTGCTCTAGCTTATCCATAACAGGGCTATGATAGGGCACGTCAACATTGAGAAACTTTGCAAACTCGCCCTCGGCATCTAACTGTGCTGCAATTTCACTAAGTGTGTCGGTATCACCAGCAAGTGTGACGGCGGTGCTACTATTGATAGCTGCGATAGAGACTTTGTTTGGATATTCGTTACAAAGCGTTTGTGCTTGTGCTTGCGAAATCCCAACTGCCAGCATCTTTCCCTCACCTGTGGTCGTTTGCTGTAGCCGACTACGATGGTAGATGATGCGAATAGCGTCTTCGAAGCTGTACACTCCAGCGCAATAGCTTGCGGCAACTTCACCGGCGCTATGGCCAACGATGGCATCGGCTTTGATACCGTATGAAGTTAACAATTGAAACAAAGCGATTTGACAGGCAAATATTGCAGGTTGTGCATACTGGGTTTCATGGATCTCGTCACCGCCATTGTGCATTTTATCGATCAATGACCACGACACATAGTGCTGCAATGCGCTATCAACTTTATCTATCTCTTGTTTAAATATTTTGCTGCTGCAATACAGGGCTTTGCCCATCGTTTGCCAAGTAGTTCCCATACCGGAAAAAACCAAAGCAGTAGGAGATGATGCGCTCTGCTGAGAAGTTGCACTTTGAAAGACTTTATTGGGGCGCTCGAAAATGAAGTCTTCAAGTTGTGCCATCAAAGTCTGCTTATCTTTGGCTGTGAATACCACTCTGTTTTTAAAAGCGGTGCGCAATAGTACCGAGTTACGGCAGAAGTCGGGGAGCTCATGGGTTGCTAAAGGCGCTAAATAGTCTAAATACGCTGAGACTTGCGCTGTCAATGCCGCTGCCGACTTTGCACTAACAAAAAGTTGTAGCACACCTGCATGATCGGGGTTTGAGGTATGGGTTAGAGTTGCTTGCTCTACCACTACATTTGCATTTGTTCCACCAAATCCAAATGAATTCACAATTGCACGCCGAGGTGTATCGTCGGCTCTATCAGGCCAAGGCGTATTTTCCGTGACTACTTTTATATTTAACTGTGCCTCATTGATGTCTGGATTTATGGTGTGACAGTGCAGTGTTTTTGGGATTACACCGCTATTCATTGCATTAATTGTTTTAATTAAGCCAGCTAATCCTGCGGTGGGCTCTGTATGGCCGATATTACTTTTAACTGAACCTATTAGGCATGGCATTAACTTGTTATCTCGAATGCCCAAAACACTACCCAAAGCATTGACCTCGATAGGATCACCCACAGCTGTGCCAGTGCCATGTGCTTCGGCATAATCAATATCCTGGCCACTCAAACCTGCAAATTCTAATGTTTTTGATAACAAACGCTGCTGCGCTAGACCATTTGGTACTGTGATCCCATTTGTTTGCCCGTCTTGATTCGTGCCACTTGCCTTAATAACAGCTAGGATTGGATCATGATCATTGATTGCATCCGCGAGTTTTTTTAATACCACGACTGCAACGCCTTCACTTCGAACATAGCCATTCGCGTCACTCGAAAAACTTTTACATAAGCCATCAGGTGAAAGCATAGAAGCTTTGCAAATGGACATTGTCATTTCAGGTCTAAGCAGCAGATTGACGCCACCGGCAAGTGCTATACGGCTATCTCCGTTTAGGATTGCCTTACATGCTAAATCAAGCGCTACGAGTGATGAGGAGCAGGCGGTATCGAGAGTTAAGCTAGTACCATGGAAATCAAAACAATAAGACACTCGGTTTGCCGTCAGCGTCATCGATGAGCCCGTTGCTGAGTGACTTGAAACGTAATCATGTGCGCAGCTTGCAGTTTGCAGTTGCTCAAAGTCGTGCATAAATTGCCCCATGAATACGCTGGTGTCACTGCCTTTTAATTGTTCGATGTCTAGCCCTGCGTTTTCTAGCGCTTCGTAAGTTGCTTCAAGTACCCAGCGTTGTTGAGGGTCAATATATGGGGCTTCTTTTGGTGAAATGCCAAAAAATGGGGCGTCGAATAATGATAAACCAGATAAGAATCCACCATTTTTTACATACATTTTCCCTGACTTTTCACGATCGCTGTCATAATAGGCACTAATATCCCAGCGCTCTTTTGGTATTTCGGTGATGCCATTACCGCCAGCCAATAAAAACTGATGAAAGTCAGAAGGTGCATTGTTGTCTCCGGGGAGCCGGCATGAAACACCGATGACAGCGATGTCATTGCTTGGCATAGTTGCAGCTTGATTGTTGTTCATTGTTATTACTCCAAAATACGGTGGTGTTTACATGGCTTGGCTAAATGATGTGGCATGGGCTTGGCTGAATAAAATACCCTTCAGCGCATCATTGGGGCGAGTGTGGGCGGTTAGTATGTCTTGCCAACTCATTCCTTGTTGTAGTAGGTACGTTGCAACCGAACAGTGTTTGTCGTGAATATAGTTGATATTTTTTTTTGCACTTTTATAGGTATCAGCTTTTACTTTAGGGTGTGGGTAATGAATTGCTTTTGCATCAGTGATGAGCTCAAATTTAGCACCTATACCGTGGAGCCTAAGTGCTAATTCAACATCTTCACCCCCCCAGCTTGTGAAATATTCATCAAAGCCTTCGATGTCAAAAAGCGCTTGTGTTTTGCACGACGCGTGACAAGTCCAAAAGATAAGCCAAGGTTCAGCGATATACTGTAGTGACAACCCATGAGTGTGTAAGTAAGGGGCGCGACAATCTTGAAATTGGTCTAAAAAAGTGTGATCAGCAAAAATATTATTATTGGATAAGCGATGCTTAAAAGCCCGTATACTGGACTCTTCGAGTTCTTCAAACCCAAAGCACAGTCCAATTAATACATCAATGTTACTCGACTGGTATTGCTTCAAATGTTGGGCTAAACATGATGCTTCTGCAATGACACCTGAGTCCAAAAATAATACATGCTCAAATTGCGCCGCTAATATGCCGATATTTCGTGCTCGAGCAACCCTAAATCCTTGATCACTTTGAAAGTAGTAATGTATCGGTAGCTTATCTGTGTATGAGTCAACAATGTCTTTTGTATTATCGTTCGAGCCGTCATCTACCACGATAACTTCAAAGAAAACGTTACTAAGAGTTTGTCTTTCTAAACTCTGTAATGTGAGTTGTAATAATTGGCTGCGGTTATAAGTGGGAATAATAACGCTGATCCCTGGTCTCCAATCTTTCATTTTTATATTCCTTTGAATTTGCAATCGTCGCAAAAGTTAGCACCGAAATTGGATACGTTATTTTTAATATGTGAATTATTGGTGTCAATATGTTATTCGGTTTTTTCAAGTTGTTATTTTATGTGTATTTAGTAACCTAATGATTATTAAGGTTGTTGTTTTTTTGTTCGTCTTTTTTGGTTGAATATTGTTCATCAATGAGGTTCGATATGTATGTGGTTAATGTTTTTTAAATTGGGAAGGTGATTTATTCGTGTTATGTTGTTAATCATTTTCAACACCAGCAGGGACACTGTAATGTGAAGAGCTTTATGGGTAGCACCTGTATGCGTGTATTAACATCGTATTTGCGTTTAATAGCGAGTTCTTTTATTGCCTGTATTGATGCTTACCAATATGAGTTTACAACCAATTCTTAACTTCGAGTCGATACCTTTTATGGTCTTAATAAACAAGTTGCATATTTAGTAGAAAAAGAAGATGACGGTCGCAACAATACAACTTTTTAATTAGGTAGAGAGCTAAATATAGCGAGTCTTAACAATCCCAACGTTAGCTCACTCCTTATTCAAGGCTCAGGTTAAATAAATATTTAACTTCCAATTTGCCCCGAAAACCGCTAGCCTTAGGGGCAATAAATAAAGTAACAAATACGTAAAATAATGGAGCAGTATTATGGCAGAGCAACAAGTGCAGCCTTTACACAACGAGAAGCACGCTAACATTAAAGTTAAAAACGGCGTGAATGTTGAATTCCTTAAAACTCAGCACTTAATGCCAGTGGTTGCACACGAATTTGCACGTGTAGCGACTGAATTCCCAATGGCTTTTGTTAAAAATTCAGAAACTGGTCAATTTCAAGCGGTTGCTATGTTTGGTCTTCAGCCAAACGAAAATCTATTTGTTGAAGGCGACAAGTGGACTGGTAGCTTTGTACCAATGGCAGCAGCTCGTTACCCGTTTGGTTTAGTTAAGCACCCAGAGCAAGATCAGTTTGGTATTGTGATTGATGAAGCAAGCCCGTTAGTTGGTGAAGAAGAAGGCAATGCGCTTTTTGAAGACGGTAAAGAGACTGAGTATTTAGCACGTCGTAAAGAAGCGTTAGTAAGCTACGTTGAGTTTGCTCGTGTAACTGAAGCATTCACTCAGTATCTTGCTGACAAAGAGCTTTTAGTTCAACAAACGTTAACTGTAGAGATCCGTGGTGAGAAGAAAGACATCAACGGTATCTATCTTGTAGATGAGCGCAAGTTAAATGAGTTAGGTGACGAAGATTTCCTAGAGCTACGTAAACGTGGCTATTTAGCTCCGATCTTCGCATTTTTGACTTCTACGCATCAAGTGGCGCGTCTAGCTCGTATTAAAGCACAGCGCGAAGCTAGCTAAACGCTTTTAGATATAGAATGATTCGATAGAAGCGCTTCCAGAGGAAGCGCTTTTTTTATGCTCTAACAGTCACACCTTTGCTCTTTGTAAGTCTTGATGCTCCAAGCGATAAAACTAATCGAATTGATCTTTTTCCTTGCTTACAGGGCATAGGCACCTCGGCAGGAGCAGGACGCAAAAGCGGGGTTATCGACAAAATTTTCTCGCCTCAAAATAGACCACTTAATTAAGATAATTGTTATAAAAAATCACCTTTAACTTAATAATGCACAAACATTTCAACGTGAATACTTGCATCCTTCTATAGTTCATCACATGCTGTTGGCACAATAAAGAACCAAGGTAAAAAAATGAATAAAACTTCTTTGTTTGCATTCATGCTAGCGTTGACGACAACAGGTGTGATGGCTGAGGCGCAATCAAAGCCATTTGCAATCGCTATTCATGGCGGGGCGGGCACAATTGAGCGTAGTAACTTCACGCCGGAAAAAGAAAAACAATACAAAGCTAAATTAAAAGAAGCCGTTGAGGCTGGCTATAAGGTACTGGCACAAGGTGGAGAAAGTCTTGATGCAGTAACGGCAGCCATTAATATTCTTGAAGACTCTGCATTTTTTAATGCGGGGAAAGGTGCCGTATACACCTACGATGAAGGTCATGAATTAGACGCATCAATTATGGATGGTCGTAACCGTCAAGCAGGCGCAGTGGCTGGCGTAAAGCACATTAAAAACCCCATCAATCTGGCAAAAGAAGTCATGCAGCACTCTGTACATGTCATGCTAAGTGGTGATGGTGCAGAAGATTTTGCTAAGAGACGCGATTTTGAGTTAGTGGAAAATAGTTACTTTGACACTGATGCTCGTTACCAGTCGCTCTTAAAGGCGAAAAAGCGATTACAGATGAAAGAAGCCGCCACGAAAGACTATCAAGCAGCACATCAGCAATTAGAGAGCGAATACAAGATGGGGACTGTCGGTGCAGTGGCGCTTGATAAGCATGGGAATTTAGCTGCAGGAACGTCGACAGGTGGGATGACGGCGAAACGCTTTGGACGAATAGGTGACTCACCCGTGATTGGTGCAGGCACATTTGCAGATAACCGCTCCTGTGCAGTGTCTGCAACGGGCCATGGCGAGTATTTTATTCGGTATAATGTTGCGGCCGATATTTGCGCTCGCGTTGCTTATCAGGGTAAGTCGATAGAAAAAGCAGGCAAAGAGGTTATTTTTGACACGCTTTACCCTGTTGGTGGCACCGGCGGTGTGATAATTGTAGATCCCAATGGCAATATCAGCATGCCGTTTAATACAGTAGGAATGTATCGAGCAAGTAAATCCTCAAGCACCGAAACGTACGTAGGTATTTATCGCGACTAAAACAATATTAGATTAAGCAACTTCTTAAAACGCCAACTACTATTACTATGATAGCTGGCGTTTTAATGGAGATGGGCAATGCAATCAATAAAAGTCGCAGACTACTTAAATCATCGACCTGTAACATTTAATCAAGATATGCGCATAGAGGCTGCAGTTGAAAAACTGCTTCAAAGTGGACAATCTGGTGGCCCTGTCATCGATGAAAGTCGACGAGTCATCGGCTTTTTGTCTGAACAGGATTGCCTTAAAAAAATGTTAGAGGCAACGTATCAAAATGAGTCTCATAGTGTTGTGTCTGATGTGATGACAAAAGACCCGTTATGTGTAAATTGTGAAGATAGTATCGTGCAAATCGCAGATATGATGAGTTGTAATAAGCCCAAAATCTACCCTGTTGTTGACGAAGATAAGCGCTTACTGGGCGTGATCAGCCGGGCGAATGTATTACTCGCAATAGATAAACACTTACATGATACCTATATGTCTGGGCAACGATACGTATAACGTCTTTAGTAATACATTTATTAGCGCAAAATAAGACGTACTGATGAAATTTAGTTGGGTTCGTCCTACTTGATTTGCTAAACTACACGGCGTTTTATGTAATCACAAGGTGTCGTGTAGTGCAGGTTGACTCGCTGTTTAAAGAGCTAAATTCATGTCTTAAAAAGGATCACTTCGTCCTCAAAAAGCGCCTTCATGGTGCAAAAAAAATTACCGATCAAGAAAAACAAAAGCAGGTTATTGCAAAAATCGCAGCAGCAATTGCAAAAAGCCAGCAACTAAAGGTAACGAGAAGCGCAAATATCCCGGCAGTAGAGTACCCTGAACAGTTACCAGTAAGTCAAAAGAAAGAAGATATAAAAGCAGCGATTGCTAGTCACCAAGTGGTGATTGTCGCTGGTGAAACCGGATCTGGTAAAACCACTCAGTTACCAAAAATTTGTTTGGAACTTGGGCGCGGTGTGGATGGTTACATTGGCCACACTCAGCCTAGAAGGCTTGCCGCTAGAAGTGTATCGACTCGTATTGCAGAGGAGATTGGTTGTGAAATGGGGCAAGAAGTAGGGTTTAAAATTCGGTTTTCAGATCAAGTTTCCGATAACACCTACGTAAAATTAATGACTGATGGTATTTTACTGTCTGAAATTCAGCAAGATAGATTCCTAAATCAATACGACACCATCATCATAGATGAAGCGCACGAGCGTAGCCTTAATATTGACTTTATTTTAGGTTATCTAAAACAGCTCCTGCCTAAACGCCCAGATTTAAAAGTAATTATTACTTCTGCAACGATTGACCCTGAGCGTTTCTCCAAACATTTTAATGACGCGCCGATTATTGAAGTCTCAGGTCGAACCTATCCGGTGGAAGTAAGATATCGCCCAGTCGAAGATATTGACCCACAAAATAGCGAAGCAGAGAACGATCAGCTACAAGGGATCTTTGACGCAGTTGATGAGCTGTGTGCAGAAGGGCCAGGTGATATTCTGGTATTTATGAACGGGGAACGTGAAATACGTGATACCGCTGATGCCTTGGCAAAGCGTAATTTAAAAGGAGTCGAAGTATTACCCCTCTATGCGCGCCTTTCAAACGCTGAACAAAATCGTATTTTTGCACCGCACAGCCAGCGCCGTATCGTATTATCGACAAATGTGGCAGAAACGTCTTTGACTGTACCTGGTATACGTTATGTTATCGATCCTGGTACTGCGCGGATCAGCCGCTATAGTTATCGCACCAAAGTTCAGCGCCTACCGATTGAGGCTGTATCTCAAGCCAGTGCCAATCAGCGAAAAGGTCGCTGTGGGCGGGTGGCATCAGGTATTTGTATTCGTTTGTATAGTGAACAAGATTTTCTTGGCCGCCCAGAGTTTACTGACCCTGAAATCTTAAGAACAAATCTTGCGTCAGTTATCCTGCAAATGCTTGCACTTGGACTTGGTGATATTAGTCAATTTCCATTTGTTCAAGCGCCTGACAGCCGAAATATAAAAGATGGTATGTCGCTACTCGAGGAACTTGAAGCGATTGTACCTGCAAAACGTAGAGAAAAAGCTCAACTCACTGATTCTGGGCGTAAGCTAAGTCGCCTTCCAATAGACCCCAGACTTGCCAAAATGGTCATGTCTGGTGCGCAAAATGGCGCACTTTGGGAGGCTATTGTAATCACTGCGGCTTTGTCCATTCAAGACCCCCGTGAGCGGCCGCAGGATAAGCGTGCAGTAGCAGACGAAAAGCATAGTCGTTTTGAGAGCGAGCACTCTGATTTTGTCGCCTATCTTAATCTTTGGAACTATATTGAAGCCCAGCAACAAGCGCTAACCCGAAATCAGTTTAGAAAGCAATGTCAAAAAGATTTTTTAGCCTATATGCGAGTGCGCGAATGGCAAGACATTGTGTATCAGCTCACAACGGTGTGTGAAGAGCTGAGTTTTAAAGTCAATAATACACCCGCAGCAGATGAAGCTATTCACCAAGCCTTACTCAGTGGTATGTTGAGCCATATAGGGGTAAAAGACGAAAAACAAAAGCAGGTCTTTAAAGGGGCGCGCAATAGTCAGTTTCATATTTTCCCGGGCTCAAGTTTATTCAAAAAAAGTCCAAAATGGTTGATGTCGGCAGAGCTGGTAGAGACCAGTAAACTGTATGCACGGGTCAATGCAAAAATCGATGTGAACTGGATAGCGCCTTTAGCCAAGCATTTGGTTAATCGCAGTTATAGTGAACCGCATTGGGAAAAAAAGGCCGGTGCAGTAATCGCATTTGAACAACAAACTCTCTACGGTTTGATTATCGTAGGTCGTAAGCGCACAGTATATAGCGAGATAGACCCTGTAGTTAGCCGTGAAATTTTCATTCGAGAAGCCCTAGCCAATGGGCAACTTGGGCAAAGTGAAGGCTTTTTAACTGCAAACCAAAAGTTAGTTGATGAAGTGCAAGCACTTGAAGACAAAGCTAGGCGTCGCGATATTTTGGTTGACGAAGAAGATGTAGTGGCATTCTACCATGACCGAATTCCACAGGATGTGAATAACCGCGCTGCATTTAACAAATGGTGGCGAGTTAAAAAGCAAAAAGACAAGCGCTTTTTACACATGACCCGAGAACTGCTAATGAAGCATGGTGCGGATCATATTAATGCCACAGATTACCCCGATACTTGGCAACAAGATAACTTGATATTGCCGCTAAGTTATCACTTTGATCCTGGCCAAGCGCTTGATGGCGTGGTGGTTAATATACCACTGGCGTTACTAAACCAAATTAACGATGAGGGTTTTGATTGGCATATTCCTGCACTTAGGCATGAACTGGTATGTGGATTGATTAAATCTTTACCAAAAGCCTTACGACGGAACTTTGTTCCCGCGCCAAACTATGCTGATGCCGTGCTTGCCTCTGTGGAGGTAATGCAAGGTCCATTTTTGGAAGCGGTTGCAAATCGTCTACTTAAAATGACTGGAGTGAAAGTTGCGCTGACCGACTGGGATACAAGTTCGCTTGAACCACATTTAAAAATGCAGTTTCAAGTAGTGAATGAACACGGAAAAGTAATCGCTCACGGTTTTGATTTAAGTTCGCTTAAGGCCAAGTTGCAGGGGCAAGTGACACAAACGCTCTCTCAAGTCGCCGAACAGGGGATTGAGCAAACCGATATTCAGCAGTGGAATTTTGGAGAGTTGCCAGAGCAGTACACCAAAAAACAAGGGAACTATGAGATTAAAGCATATCCCGCGTTGGTTGATAAAAAGCAAAGCGCAGCAATAGAACTTTTTGATAATGAAACAAAAGCACAAGCGGCACATCAGGCTGGTGTACGGCGACTTATCTTGCTTAATGTACCTTCACCCGTGAAGTACTTACAGCAACATTTACCTAATAGGGCAAAGCTTGGCTTATATTTTAATCCTTTTGGTAAAGTGCAAGACTTAATAGACGACTGTACTGCTGCTGGAGTGGATAAGCTGTTGCTCGAATTTGGTGAGGTGCGGGATGACAACGCATTTGAACAGGCTAAAGAATACATTCGAGCTGAATTAGGTGATACGGTTGTTGAGATAGCAAAACAAGTTGAATCACTGCTCAGCGTGGCTCATAGTATCAATAAACGCATGAAAGGACGTGTTGATTTAACCATGATCACTGCGCATGGTGATATTAAATCGCAGCTATCTGATCTTGTTTTTAAGGGCTTTGTAACAGCACACGGGGCACAAAAAATCGCAGACATTTTACGCTATATGAAAGCCATAGAAAAAAGACTTGAAAAGCTTGCTGTAGATCCAAATAGAGATAGGTTATGTGTACTAGAATTGGAAAAGGTAGCGGCGGCTTATCAAGATAAGTTAGCAAAAGTCCCATCAGGATTCCCGATACCACCATCGCTTAAAGATATTTTTTGGATGCAACAGGAACTTCGCGTGTCTTTGTTTGCTCAAACATTAGGAACCGCTTATCCTATTTCGGCTAAACGTGTTCTTAACGCAATAAAAGAGTGTGAAATATAAACTTGCATTTTAGAGTACGACAGTTACTTTATTATATGAGGAAGTAAAGTTTTGGATTGTGAGAAGGAAGCGGCATTGGTTATGTCCACACGAGAGAAAAGGAAAAATACGCCGCACCTGTTAGTGGTTGACGACGAGTATTTTAATTATGAAATGCTCGAGGTCGCATTGTCTGGGGTGTTTGAGCTTAGTTATGCCAATTCAGGTACCAGCTGTTTATCTAATGCAATTGCAGATCCTCCCGATGCAATTTTATTAGATGTATGTATGCCTGGGCTTGATGGCTATGATACATGTCGGATGCTGAAAAACACGCCAGAGACGAAGAACATTCCAGTGTTGATGGTGTCAGGCTTAGAATCTGAAAAAGAACAAAAAGCAGGTTTTGATGCCGGCTGTGATGCGTACGTAGTTAAGCCATTTTCGATGCAGTCGTTATTAGAAAAAATAAAATCAATGGTGTAGGAGCACACATGATCAATGAAGATAAACGTCGCTTTATGCGTATGTCTGTGGATGCGGTGGCACAATTAAGAGAGCTAGAGTCCGGAAAAACACACGAAGGAGTGTGTCATGATCTTAGTGCTACTGGCCTTTCTGTAACAATATCAGACCCTGTAGAAGCAAATACTGTTGTTGATATTTTTATTGATTCAAGTGGTGATATGATCCAGCCTTTGAGTGCCCATGCTACCGTGATACGTTGCAGTCAAGAACAAGACGGTCAATGGATTGCAGGTTTAGAGATCACCAAATTTAATTAGTCCAAGCCCTATATTGAGAGTGTCTTATCGTTATCAACCTGATGTTATGCAATCAAGCGCGTTTGGTTTTATACCTCACTGATCACATCACCACAGTGTCAATATTCGCAATATACTCGCCAATAAAGCCTCTACTGGCGAGTATGTACTTGACTTAAAAGATGTAGAGGTATCGAAGCTGATACCTAAAACAGCACTGGTACCACCAGCATAACCCCATTTTTTCTAAATAACTTTATTGCCAACGGTGAGCTGGTATATAAAACCTATATCTACAGGGTATAAAACGACACAAAGAAAGTGGCGATGGATGCCAGTGCGAACATGGTGTATTCAGTGATTGATTGTTTGCGCTTTTCTTCATTGTCTTTGGGTGTTGTTGCTATCATTAATAAGCTCGTGATCAACATAGCTAGAGAGTATAAACATAAGATAGATAAAACAGCATCTGTAAACATATAAGCCTCGACTATAGGTTGGTATTAGTGTCTTTTTAGCAGACGGTTATGGCACTGCACGTATTGATTTGCGATAGGCTAGTTATACCGTTTCGACTTAATACATGATCAATCTTAGGGCGTAAATTTGATTCAAAGCATATAAATATCTTGATGATGAGGGCATCCAAAAGCGATGTTTTAGACGAAGGTTTTTGTACCTCAACATAGACAACTCTATTAAGCTAATTGATATAGATCCCTGAACAGCAGTGCATTTAATTATGTATTCGTCCCCAATGGGAGTAAATTATATCCTACTTTCAGATATTTCTAAAAGGAGTAACAGATGCGGTTCGAGTATTTTGTGGTAGACGCTTTCACTCGTAAGCGGTTTGGAGGTAACAACGCCGCAGTGGTAGAGGTTGAGCGGTGGTTTAGTGATAAGTTGATGCAGCAAATAGCCACTGAAAATAACTTGTCTGAAACCGCGTTTGTTAAGGCTTTAGATAAAAGTAATTATGAGATCAGGTGGTTTTCACCCATTACTGAAATTGATTTCTGTGGACACGCTACTTTAGCTGCGGCTTATGTATTATTTAACTGTAGAGGAAACTCTGGTGAAATACTCTTTCATACTCAGGAGGTTGGAACACTTGTCATCCAACAATCCGCTGACGGTAGAATTGTGATGAAATTTCCGAATCTAGCACCAATTGTAGCGGATGTACCAGATGCGCTACTCAAAGGAATTAGCATAACACCCACTCAAGTACTCAAAAATCGCCAAGCTTACTTCGTTATTGCAGATAACGAGCAGCAGGTACGTGATTGTAAATATGACAGTGAAGCGTTGAAACTGCTTGCACCACATGATGTTGTTGTTACTGCAAAAGGCGATAGTGTTGACTTTGTATCTCGTTATTTTTGGCCCGCCAATGGTGGTGATGAAGACCCCGTTACGGGTTCAATTCACGCGGGCCTTGCACCATATTGGGCAGATGTACTCGGAAAATATAATCTTCATGCGCATCAACTCTCTAAACGTGGTGGAGAGTTATTTTGTGAGGTAACGGGCGCGAATGTGATTGTGTCTGGGTTTGGTGTACTATATGCCAAAGGCATGTTTGACATTGATGACGAGTAGATATCAGGTTTTAGTGCAAGTAAGGGCTTGAACCATTGCTCAAATTAATAGGTTAGCTGAGTGTCAAAGGTATTCAGCATTAAATTGAAAAAGAGTCACTATGACAAAACAAATATGGGTTGACGCTGATGCTTGCCCCGTGGTTATCAAAGAAATGTTATTTCGAGCGGCAGTGCGTACTTCTACCACTGTCACTTTGGTTGCGAATCAGTACCTAAAGACCCCGCCATCTCCTTTTATTCAGAAACTACAAGTCCCAAAGGGTTTTGATATTGCTGATAATGAAATAGTGAAGCGTGTCAATGAGGGGGATCTTGTGATCACGGGTGATATTCCGCTCGCTGATGAGGTTATTGAAAAAAAATGCACTGCGCTAAACACTCGCGGTGAGTTGTTAACCAAAGAAAATATAAAATCACGTTTAAACATTCGTGATTTTATGGATACTATGCGTGCCAGCGGAGTACAAACACAAGGTCCTCCGCCATTATCTCAATCTGATAAACAAAATTTCGCAAATCAATTAGATACTTGGATCACCAGAAATAAAAAGGATTAAATATGGGCTACAAAGCGAGCTGCTTGTGTCAAACTGTAAAAATTGAAATCCGTGGTGCTATCTCTGACATCATCCATTGTCACTGTTCGTTGTGTCGAAAGTCAACAGGAACCGCTTATGCAACCAACGGCTTTGTTAAAGCAGACGAATTTATAGTGCAAAGTGGTAAAGATTCGCTCAAGGCATATACAGTCAAACCGGGACGAAAGCGCCATTTTTGCGTACACTGCGCAAGCCCAATCTATAGTTCAAACGATGCAGACCCTAACCGTATTAGGCTCCGCCTTGGCATTGTAGATTCAGATATTAATGAACGCCCAATGTCGCATAATTTTGTCTCTTCCAAAGCCAATTGGGATGATTTAGACGACTGCTTACCGCGATATGATGCGTTTGAACCGAATCGAGATTTAATACCAACTTGACTTAATACTTGTTCAATTTGAAGGAGTAAACCTGACGCTAACAGCGTTAAAAATTTCTTATTTAGAACAACTAAATAGCAAAGTTTTTGCCTTGACTACATGGGGGTAGGTACCTTGGCGATAGCAGGGCGTGGTAGCGGAGTTATCGACAAGATTTTCTCGCCTCAAAATAGACCACTTAATTAAGAAAATTGGTATAACTTTAACATCAGGAGACAACAGTGGCAGGAATTAATGAACTTTCGCGGTTATTGAAAGAGATCGCACCACAGTTAGATAGCACACCTTATGTTTTTTGCACCGTAGACAAACCTTTGCTCGAGTGTCTAACACTAGACCCTATCGCCACTTTTGTTGAACACGAAGGGCTAACATTAGTTGTTAAACAATCGGTCGCAGATGCTCATGAACTGGCTTATTCATGTGTGATGAATAAAATCACTTTACAAGTCCACTCTAGCCTTGAAGCGGTGGGACTGACCGCAGCATTCTCAAATGCGTTAAAAGAGGTCAATGTTAGCGCAAATGTTTTCGCGGGTTTTTATCATGATCACATCTTTGTACCAGCAGATGATGCGAGTAAAGCGATATCTGCGATTCAAAACTTGGCAACGTAGGAGTGTGTATGTCAGTCATTGAATTTGTACCATACAAGTTAATGCCAGCAAGCTTTAATCCATGGCGCGAAATATTTATTGAAGTCGCTGATGAAGTGATAAAGGAAATTGCACATCCAGAGCTTCGTTTTTTACACTTTGGCTCAAGCTCGTTTAAAGTTGCAGGTAAAGGGATCATTGATATATCTGTGCTGTATCAGCCCGGTCAATTAACAAAAGCAGTTGCCTATCTAACCAAGCTTGGCTTTGAAAATCAGCATAGTGACAAACCATTTCCTCCTACTAGGCCACGTAAGGATATTGCGGTACGGTTTCAAGGTGAACTGTTCCAAATTCATGCTCATATTATCGAACAGGACAGTGAAGAACATCGCAAGCAGGTGCAATTTAAAGCGTACATGCTTGATAATGTCAAAGCTCGCTCAGAATATGAGGAACAAAAGCGGCAAATCATAACACAAGGTATTGCTCAACAAGATGACTATGGCAAAGCCAAAGCTCCGTTTGTAAAGCGTACATTATCGGCGCTATAACTTCGGCTTCAGATTTCAATATAATGGCGTCTCATCGGAGCGAGTAGCGTTTTTACATACGCTGCTCGCTACAAGGGGTTAGCATTACAGGTTAATGGTTTTAGTCAACTGAAGTGGTTCACCATCAACGTCAAACTCACCGGTTATTTTAAGTACGCCATCTTTTAATCCCCGTAACTTATCTACGCTAAAAGTTTTACTTTCATAAGGTGCAAAGGTAACGGGCAGCTGCCAAAGTGGCTCATCATTTTTGAATGAGTAAAATGGAATAAAATTAACACGCAATACACCACTTGACGCACCTGAATAGGGGCCGTTAAGTGTGATAGTGATATTATCACGAACACTAACTTTCATTTGAACACCATCAAAAGGTATCTTTGGCGTTAGAAGTGGCTTTTGTTGTGTTAATCCGTTCCAATGAATCACTAAGCTTTTAACGCTTGGTGTTGGCAATTCAATACGGTGCTCACCAAAATCCAGAGTTTCAGAGTAGTTAGCCATACTTAGTGTCATATGATGATTACTAGGGTTGTTGACGTACAGATAGTGCTTTTCGTCAGAAAAATAGCTTTGGATGTTGATACCACTTAGGGTAAAGAGCGCATTGTCGCCAAGTGTTGATTGCCATTGCTGCAGTAAGCGATTGAGGGTTTTATGCTCAGTTTCCGTGACTATTCTTGATTTCTGTTTGTTAAAGATTTCGCGAAGTGGGGTCATACAACCACTTAACTGAGCGCTATATTTCACACAAGTGTTAAAGGCTCTGCGAAGTAGCGCTGCATCGTTAAAGTGCCAAGGGTTAGTGGTTTGTTCATTCGTGATCAAGTAGTCATGCGCAGCAAAGTACGGCGTTATTCTATGATTGTTATTTCGGCCAATAAGGCTTATTTTTTGCAAGCTAAGGTCTGAAACACCAATTTGGATCAACGGTAGCCTAGCCAGTTGCTCATGGTGTTGTGTTTTCATTTTAATAATCAGTGCATCGTCCCGCTTTGAAAGCGTGAGCGCCACTTGATGATATAGCTTAATATCGTTGCGTAATTGCGGCAGCAGTGCGACGGATTTTGCGGGAAATAACTCTTGATTGCTAGAAACTGTTAACTTCATCCCTTCTTGAAGGGTAAATTGCAGTAGAGTGTCTTTATTAAAATCAATTTCTTTTGGTTTAACGCGTCCGAGACGCGCATCTAAGCTCTCGATTGTTAAATCAGCGATTAACGCAAAGCCAATTTCCCCTCGTTTACTCTGCTCTGGTTCTAAGTCGATTAGTGCTGCAACACTATGCTCATCAAGTGAGTTGATTAAAGGTGTTTTATCGGGGGCGGGAAAATCCATCACGGCATGTGTAGAGGAAAAGTTTGGATGAATATCGAGACGATTAAGTGTTTTGCTTTCGGTATTTCTGAGCCAATATGTGGCACCGTTTTGCTCCCAAGGCCCATCGACAATATAAAAACTTGGCGTGGCAGAGCGCACAAACGCTGCAAACTGCTGTTCAAGCTGAGGCCAATCGGGGAAGGTCTGTTTTAAGAGTGCATTGGCAGTTGGCAAGGTGTTTTCAGAGTGAGGATTTGCGTCCATTAATTTGCCGATAAAGCGTTTAAAATATTGATATCGCTCAGGATCGCTCAATAAAAAATGTACGATAAAGAAGTTGAGCCCGCGTTTGAGCGATGGGTCGTCATTGATGGCTTCAAAAGATGGCTGGCCATTTTGATAATACTGCTGTAAACCCAAGTGCAGATAATTCATTGGAGCACGGTCAAAAACCATCACAGTTAACTGCTTTTTATTTGGATCATATACGTGGCTTGCAATGGCATCAGCCATCCCCTCAGTGATCCAATTCGGTGCCCAAGTTGAGTGACCGTTCAGTGCCATATGAAACGCATGCATAGTTTCATGGATCACGATGTAGCGTTGGTGATGCTGGCGATGACTCGGAAAGTTGTACCCTGCACGGTTATAAAACATCGTTTCGCCGCCAGCTGTTTTATGTACGCCGCGCAAAAAGCCATCGTCCAGCATGGCTTCTTTTGTACGTTGGCGTGAACTGCCATAAACGACAGCGATTCTCTTCTTATCAATCGCGGCGGGTGCCATCCCAAACAATTCAACATAATGAGGATAAGACATTTCAAGTAATTCTAAATAAAGTTTTACTTTGTCTTCAGGCAGGTCACTTTTGAGTGCAAAATGTTTACTCACCCACCAGTCATATCCCCGCGAGTTAGCTATTTTTCCTTCGCTATAAGTGAGCGGAATTTGTTTACCAACGTGTTGGATATCGATGTGCTTCAGTGTACTAACTCGGCCATTAACGCTCACTTCAGAGCGCATATCAGCAGGGCTTGGAATAGCGACGATATTGCTTCGCGTAGTTTGGCATCCGCTGAGTAAAGCAAGTAATGCAATTAAAGGAGCAAATACAAGTTGTTGCTTTTGCAGGAAGAGTATTCGTCTATAAAAGGAAATGGTTGGGAATAAATAAAATAAAGACATGATACTTTGCTCTCGTTATTATTCATGTATATTGTATGCAATATAAAATAGCAAAGATAACAGGTATTGTCATTATGCAAAATCAGCAGCAGTGGTGTGAGCCAGATCTCAATGAGACAAATCGGTCAACTTCGTCTTCTGGGTTTGGCCGCACGTTTTACATTGCGAATATCATGGAAATATTTGAACGGCTAGCTTGGTATGGCTTTTTCGCTGTGTCATCAATTTATATGACAACCCCAAAATCACAAGGTGGTATTGGCTTTACTGATATAGAGCGTGGCGCAGTGCAGGGGATTATTCCCTTCTTTTTATATCTTTTGCCTGTTGTAACTGGTGCGCTGGGAGATCGCGTCGGGTATAAAAAGATGTTCTTTTTTGCATTTTTGGTAATGACACCAAGTTATTATTTACTGGGACAGGCACAGAGTTTTTGGCCATTTTTTGCAGCGCTGAGTTTTGTTGCGCTGGGGGCTGCTTGCTTTAAGCCTGTGGTTGTTGGCACCGTCAGCCACAGTACAAACGATGGTAATCGTGGTCTGGGCTTTGGGATTTTTTATACCATGGTGAATATTGGTGGGTTTTTAGGTCCTTTGGTTGCTGGGTATATGCGCGCTATTAGCTGGGATGCGGTATTTATGATGTCGGCGATTTGGATTGCCATAAACTTTATCCCCTTGATGTTATTTTACAAAGACCCGCAAACATTACCTAAAACCAAGCAATCTCCTACTCAAGTATTAAAAACGGCACAGTCGGTGCTGGGTAATACCCGTTTAGCACTTGCGCTGTTTGTCGCACTGGCGCTATTGATGTCGGCAGGCGTTGGGTTTTCTGACTACAGTCAGGCGTTTACTTGGATTGCAATCTGGTTAGTAGCTAACTGGGTGTGGGACAGAATGCTTATAAATCGAGCGTCGACTAAAGCATGGTGGCAACAACCGATGAAGGTGAGCAACCTGCCGTTTGCGTTATATTTGCTGATCCTTGCAGGCTTTTGGACTGTTTATAATCAGCTGTTTTATACTTTACCTGTGTATATCCGTGATTATGCAGATACCCGAGATATATTGGCGTGGTTTGGCGATTCTGGCGTCGCGTTTTTAGCGCATGTTGATATTGATAAGTTAACTGCTGCTATTTTTACGCTGTTCAATGAGCTTAAGGAAAGTGGCACGGTATCCATTGAAACCATTAGGCTGGAATGGGTTCACCTCAAAGTGAATGTCCCCCATGAGCAAATACAGTTGATACTACAAACGCTAAACGCGCTTCACGATAATGGACAGACACTTTCACAGCACCAAGCGCAAGCCCTTGCTAAGCAACTCGTACAATATCGTCAAATCAATCCTGAGTATCTCATCAACTTAGACTTTGCAGCGATCGTGGTCGCACAAATTTTGGTGAGTTTTGTCTGTCAGCGATTTAGACCATTTTATGTGCTAGTCACAGGTTTACTGGTGATGGCGGTTGCGTTTATCGCATTACTTAGCGATAGCGACTGGTTAAGCGGTCAGCTCATTGTCACTGTCATATTACTTATCGCGCTGGGTGAAATGCTTGCCTCTCCTAAAAGCCAAGAGTATGTCGCGAGTATCGCGCCTCAATCTCAAGCTGCGTTGTATATGGGATACTACTTTGTTTCTATGGCGCTGGGTTTCTTATTTGCTGGATTTTTATCTGGTTGGAGCTATAAAGTGTTAGTACAAGAAATGGCGGCACCTGAGTTAATGTGGGGACTATTTGCCGCTATCGCGTTTATCACTGCCATTGCATTATTCTGGTTCAACAAAGTGATAATAGACAGAAAAACATAGCACTATTGAAATGGGAACAGTTATTGGTCGCGATCGGTTTGTTTGCAAGCCATATTCTTTCTACACTCAAGCAAAAAATGAGGAAGTAAGATGAATAAAAAAATATGGATGAGCACAGTGCTTTTTGTTTCCAGCAGTGTGTATGCGCAAACGTATGTTTTACACGCTGACTCTGCGATTGATGTGGTGTCAGGCAAGCTTATCTCACCTGCCACTGTGGTCGTTGAAGACAATAAAATTACCTCAGTCGGAAAGTCAAATCGTAAAGCCTATCCAAAGGGCGCAGAGGTGATAGACCTAAGCGGTCACACATTATTACCCGGTCTATTTGATATGCATGTCCACTTAACTTCAGATGCTCATGTTCATGGCTACAAAAGGTTGCAACGTACCGCACCTCGAGCAGCGATCACCGGTGTTAGAAACGCCAAGCGCACACTGGATGCGGGCTTTACTTCTGTTCGTAACCTCGGTGCTGCTGGCTATGCTGACATCGCGCTGCGAGATGCCATTATTGATGGTGACGTACCAGGCCCGCGTGTAAATGCAGCAGGCCCTTCTCTTGGGATCACCGGCGGTCATTGTGACAACAACCTTTTAACCCATGAGCATAAAGTCTTTTCAGAAGGGGTTGCAGATGGTCCTTGGGCGGTAAGGCAAAAAGTACGTGAAAATATTAAATATGGTGCTAACTTAATCAAGTTCTGTGCAACGGGTGGGGTATTGTCTAAAGGCACTAAAGTGGGAGCTCAGCAATATTCTCAAGAGGAAATGACGGCGATAGTAACCGAAGCGCACCTACGCGGCTTAACGGTTGCAGCCCACGCGCATGGTACTGACGGTATCAAGTCCGCAATTAAAGCGGGTGTGAACTCGGTTGAACATGTCAGTTTTGTTGATGATGAAGCCATTCAGCTGGCCAAAGATAAAGGCACGTACTTCTCTATGGACATTTACAATACTGAATATATTCTAGGCGAGGGCGAAAAAGCGGGAATTTTAGCAGAGAGCTTAGATAAAGAACGTAAAGTTGGGGCTACTCAGCGTGCCAGTTTCACAAAAGCGGTAAAAGCGGGCGTGAATATGGTGTTTGGCTCTGATGCTGGGGTTTATCCTCACGGCGACAATGGCAAGCAGTTTAGCCGTATGGTGAAATTTGGCATGACTGAACTACAGGCTTTGCAGGCCGCTACCATTAACTCCGCGACGTTACTCAAGCAAAACACACAATTAGGCTCGCTTGAGGCGGGGAAACTTGCTGATATTATTGCGGTTAAAGGCAATCCGCTTAAAGACATTGGTGTGATGGAAAATGTCACTTTTGTTATGAAAGACGGCAAAGTAGAGAAGCGGTAATAAAGCAGCCCAAGGCCGGTGTCGCATTCGTCAAACACCTTTTACCGACATTAATGTCTCTTCTAAACAGGCTACAAAAGGTAGCCTGCTATCTGTTTCACTGGCGTACATTTATCTATTCAGTGCTTCTGAAATGGTGTTGATCCAATCACCGTTTTGGTCGCTGGAGAATTGCCAATTCATAACGCCACCCAGTTTAGCAATGTTTTGAATAGGCATAATCACCTCGTTAACTATGGTTCTTGCTGGCATGTATCCGGAGCCTGCGTCGCGCATGGTAACGGGGAATCCTAACACTATCTTTTCAGGTGACATATTCGGCAACTTAATATAGTTAAGATATGAGTTAACTATTTGGTCTGGGTTGGCGCTCCAAGGTGGGTTGTTATAAAACTGCACATTTAACCAATCTATATCTTGCCCTACCTGTTCTGCTACCTCAATATATCCTGCCATAGCACCTCCTTGCTCCAGATAAGGAGGCTGAGGTGCATGGGTTATAAGAAAGTCTGGGCTTGGTAGTTGCCTTCTGAGTTCCTGAGTTAAGGCAATCAAAAACTGTGCGCCGTCGTATCCAGCCTTGCCGATGAATGCCGCACTGTCTTCGTAATCAATGTCAACACCATCGAGATGGTTGTCTTTTACAAATTTTGCGAGCGCTTCTGCTAACTGTGCTGTATCTGTGGATTGTAGACGATAAGTATTATAATCCATGTCTCCACCACCAAAAGAGATAAGCACTTTCTGCCCTTTTTGCTGCATAGCCTTGATTGCCTCAACGGTTGCGTTGGTGAAGCTGGAGTGAGTGGCTGCGACCGCACCATTCAGTATTAAAGTAAACGGACTGTCACTTGTTGCAGACAAAAATGCGAGGTTAACCACGTCATAGGGCAGCTCGCTGGCATTAATAAGCGGGATAGCGCCTGAATTGTAGTATGTAATCGTTTTTGACATGCTAGTTCCTTTTATGAAAAGACAATCGACTATTACAAATTAGCTAAGTTTTCCGATATATGAAATTACAGGGGATTACAATAAATAGCCGGTTTGCTAAATAGTTCATAAGTGTAGATTAAATATAGAAGTGCTTGGCCAGTGGCTAAATAGGCTCAGGTAACCCTGCCTGTCTAGTTTGAGAATGACTTCACCACGTTGTGAATTGAATGAATAATGACGGGATAACCCAGACTGAGACATATAGCAGGCGTTGCAGCTGGTACTACGTAATGTAGTTTGCAGTGCGTCAAGGTAAGCACTAGCATCTTTTACCACGTCCTCAGAGTTAAGATCTATATTCAGGACAATACTAAGTAGTCCTGACGTGAAGCCACTAAACCCAAGGTTATTTCCATCTTGATACCAGCTTTTTATCATTTGTTGCAGGGTAATCACGTCTAGTTCGTAATTGGCAATTGGGTGGTTTAAGTTACTATTTACGATAGGTGCCAGTGTCTCAATGAGATGATCCGGTGAGGTGAGTGTTTTTGATTGGCTGTTTTCCCATACTAAATAAAGACAAAAATAGCGGGCAAAATCACCCAGGTTTTGTGCTTTTTGCGTCGCCCAATGATAAGCTGTAGTCACTGTTTCTTCAGACAATGTAAATGCCTGTTCACAATAACAAATAACATTATATAAGGTCAGCTTTTCATCAAATGATGCGCCCGAATTTATTGCTGGATAGTCTAAGTTATAACGATGATAAAAACGCGCTATTTTATTTAAAGCGTTGCTATCAACTAGGTGGTATTTAGTCAATATCTCCGAGAGAATAATGCGCTCTTTCTCTGAATTGTGGCTATTTAAAACAGCTAGTGTCCTGAGGTCTTGGTTATGCAACTCAAACAGTTTTCCAGTGCCCACCGATAAATGAAGTTGGTGTAAATAAAGTAAAGTAGATCCCATTAATTTTAGGCATAACATTTCAATAAATTGTTCTTCTGAGTTGCACTTTACGATTTGTTTTTGTTTTATGAGTGCTTCGGTGCAGGGCATACCCTGGTGAATAAGCTGAAGCAATGTCTGTATCTTATCTGAAAATTGTTGCGGTTGTGATATTTCAGTCTTGTCAATTATGAGCGCCATGACTCTTCCTTAGTTGGTGTTAGGTGTGCCAGTTTTTATTTAACGTGCGATCAAGATGACATGGCATTCAATACAATGAAGTGATTGAGTATCCAAAAGAGGTAATTGAGCGATTAAAGAGGTGCTAATGCGCCTCTTTAATCTGGCGTATCACCATAGAATACAGCAAGCTCACGTTAGCTCCTCCACAGAGGAGCTAAATAGCGCTTTGTAGCACAGTGATAAAGCTTAACATTTTTGCGGGTCATGTAATTTTGCAATCGCAGAGCGTACTCGCAGGCACCCTTTTTCTGCAGGGCAATTCTCTGCACTTTTACAAGCTGGGAACTGCGCATCATCGCTGGCTGGCTCTGCCATAAATGACGCTACCATACCGCGCTGAAATACCAATGCTAAGGTTGAGCCACCATAGCTGAAATAACCCAGCTCTTGACCTTTTTTGACGTATTGGCCTTCATCAACTGTGATTTCTACCGATGAAATCTCGGTGATCCCAATTGGGATCACAGCAACCAGCCCTCTACCGAATTCATCTTCGATAAAAACAATACCACGCGTGTTTACCATAGCTTGATAACCTTGAGATTCAGTGCCAGCACTGGCATCAAAGCCCTCACTACGCAATTCACTGAAGGTAAATCCTTCAATAGTTTGTTTGCGCACGACTTTACCTGAAATTGGTGCATGCCAACGGTGGTAATCCGCGCCAGAGAGGAAGGATTGCATCACATCTCCACCAACAAAAGGCTCGATGAGATAAGAAGGGGTGGGAACATCGTGTTCTTTGCTAATCGCGTTACCGCCGAGCATATCAAACAATGAGTAGGGCTGGCCCTTCAACCAGAACTGGTTACAGTATTGCACGTCTCTTGCTATGCGATAAACAGTACCATCATTTGCAGATACGACTATTTTATTGGAGTCATTGGCAGGAAGTGGTCGATAAGTGTCAAGATCTAACTCTCGATGGAAAAAATCATTATATGAGGTAAAGCCCCAGTAAGTTTGCGCTCTATCTGCATAGTTTTTTGCCTGAGATAGACAAAGTTGCTCTTGGGCACTTTGAGATAGCCAGCCCGTCGGTGCGGGGATTGTGCCTTCAGGATTGAGCACAACTTTAGACTCTTCTGAGTCTAAGTAAGTCTGCCACGCTTGAAGTACTTGTGTAAGCCTAGCATTAAACTCATTCATAACGAATAGCTTATTCCCTGATGGAACAAACATGTAGAAAACAAACAGTTTGGACATAGGGAAAGTTTCTTTTTCGAACTCAGGGGCACGTTGAATAACGTAGTTAATAGCAACGAGCCATTGCGACAGAGTCTCAAAAGCTCGATATGGCTCGGGTACTTCAGTTAACATCTGGGTGGCGAAACGCCTAGCGGTGCTGTCGCTACTCGGTGTGCATGAAAGGTAATCCGAAAGTGCCTGAACTGCGGGTTCATAGCTACCAGAAAAAGCCAGTTCAGCTTGAGTCAAAGTTTCTTTTTGCCACTTTACAATTTGCTCAACCTTATGGTTATCCTCAGGGCTAATTTCTGCCTGACGACTTTCACTAACAACACGTAAAATATTCATGATTTCTTTCATTTGAGTGCTCTCCTTAATAAGAGTGGGTGATAGCGCGAGCTAAGGAGAATGTAGTCTAGTTTTCTGCGATTGACTATTACAGAGAATTACAACTTAGGTGATTATAAAGAGGTTTACCTATACGCAAGTTTTACTGACAAATATTTGAAAATATACCGACTAGAGGAATTGCCTCGGAGGTGTTGGGCGTGCAAAAATATATTCCTTTAAACTCAATAGAAAGCATACGTAAGAACGAAATCGGAGACTGCGAACGCTGGTGCAGATAGCTTAGCACTAGCAACCGAAACATAAAATTGATAAAAATATGACTCGGGCACTTAAATTTTAAAAAAACCACTATGTAAAAGGAAATTTCTATGGAGCTACACTCTCTCACGTTATTCGCTATTGCTTGCTTAGCAATTAACCTGATCCCCGGGCCTGATGTTATTTATATTGTATCTAACACCATGAAAGGCAAAATATCGGCAGGAATGCAGGCTGCACTTGGTTTAGGTACAGGCTATTTTGTTCATACCATCGCTGCTTGTTTAGGATTGTCGGCAATTATTTTGAGTTCGGCTTTTGCATTTAGCGTGGTGAAATGGCTTGGCGCGGCCTATTTAGTTTATTTAGGCGTTCAATCAATACGGTCAATGTGGCGTGGCGACAGCCTGCTACAGCCGAAAAAACCAGAAACTCAAACTGGTAATGTTTTTATACAAGGTATTTTAGTCAGTGTACTGAATCCTAAGGTAGCCTTGTTCTTTTTGTCTTTTTTACCGCAATTTGTGGATCTTGCAGCACCATCAACGTCGCTACAAATTTTAATACTAGGGATACTATTTAGTTTTTTGGCTACGGTTTGTAACTTAGCGTATGCAGTTGCTGGCAGCTGGTTGTTTAATCGACCTAATGCAACACGCTATTCTCGTGCTCTTGAAGGCGTTTCGGGCATGTTGCTACTAGGGTTAGCTGGGAAAGTTATCGTTAGCGAGAAGTAGATCAGTGCTGGGTTACTGAACAAGATAAACCAGGTGGGGGGACGTGGAAAAGTCTAAAATTTGGAAAGACAAGTCTGTTGTAGGGGTTGAGCTCTTATCAGCGCAGTATACCAAGTTTGAGTTTGCCAAACATTGGCATGATGAATTGGCCATCGGTGTGATAGAAGACGGCGCTGAAGGTATTCTCTATGGCGGGCAAAAGTTGATAGTGCCTAAACATCACATTGTGGCAATCAACCCCGCTGAGGTGCATACCGGATTCCCCGGTGTGCCAAGTGGGTGGCGTTATCGGATGTTTTATTTTGATCTCGCATTTTTACAGCAAGTTTTTGACAAAATGAGCGTGCACTTAGAGCCTGTTGTTAATCGCACCATTATTGATGATAAACGTCTGTTTTTAGGCTTGTTACAGCTTCATCAAGCGATGGAGCAAACGAGCTTCACGTTGACGAAGGAATCACTGTTGTTGATAACCTTAGAACAGGTGTTTACCCAGTACGGTGAAGTAAACAACCCTGAACGCACCACTTTTATTGATACGCATAATGTGTTTCGTGCAAGAGACTATCTTTTTGACAACTGGCAGGAAAATATTTCACTCGATGAGTTAGAGGGGCTAACGAACAGTACTCGATTCCAGTTAATCAAAAGTTTTAACTCAACATTTGGCCTGACCCCGCATCAATTCCTCTTACAGATCAAAATACAAAAAGCCAAGAGTTTGCTTGCCAAAGGCATGACTTGTGTTGATACCGCGCTATTCTGTGGATTTTATGATCAAAGCCATTTTAATCGCAATTTTAAGCGGGCATACGGGGTATCACCATCTAATTACAAGTGCTGATATCTACACTTCAGGCGTATTTTCAATTTTGTACAAGACCAAACATTTCGATTTTTGTACTTTGTGTGCTTTCACAAAGGAGAAGTTTTGACAATGAGTTTGTTTATCATTTGGTTTAGTGCCATGTTCCCGTTAATTTTTAGTCCAGGTCCTGCAAATATTGTATTTGCTGCATCAGGTGCCAATGTCGGAGTGAGACGTTCATTAGGACTCTTAGCTGGCGTTGACATAGTGTACGCCCTCAAGTCGCTCTTGGTAGGGTATGGCCTTGGTAAAGTGATTGAGTCTCACCCGATGGCTTTGAATTTTCTGCAACTGATGGGGTCTATTTACCTTATCTATATGGCGACGAAATTTTTTGGCGCATCTACGAACATTTCAGCAAGTGATAACAAAACACTAGGTTTTATGGATGGAGTATTACTGCAAGTATTGAACAGCAAAGGGTGGGTATTAGTTTTGATTATGTTTACGCTTTTTAGCGAGCAAGCGAATGATGCCTTCGGCGCTGCGGGAAATTTAATTCTGGTGTTATGGCTCGCGGTACTCAATATTTCAGTACATTTGGTCTGGATTAAAGCAGGTGACTTGTTGGCGCGAGTATCGAACAACCCTGTTTATAATAAATACTTGGAACGATTTTACGGTGGGTGTTTGTATCTTGTCGCGGTTTGGCTAATTTTCGATAATAAAATTTGGCACTGAGGTCTGGTATCAGCAAAAATAAAGGCTTCTAAATAGAAGCCTTTACTTGTATATAAGTAATATGGTGATTACATCACCCGCATACCAGGCTGTGAGCCTTCGTCTGGATTCAAGATATAAATCTCTTTACCACCAGGACCTGCCGCTAGCACCATGCCTTCTGACATACCAAAACGCATCTTACGAGGCTTGAGGTTGGCAACCATTACGGTTAACTTGCCGATAAGATCTTCAGGTGAATACGCTGACTTAATACCTGCAAACACTTGACGTGTTTCGCCACCTAAATCAAGGGTTAACCTAAGTAGCTTATCTGCACCTTCAACATGTTCTGCGTTTGCAATTTTCGCGACACGCAGGTCAACTTTAGCAAAATCATCAAATTCGATTTCTGCTGCGATTGGCTCTTTGGCAAGCGGACTATTTGGATCGGCTTCAACAGACTGACCACCCACTTTCTTTTCCAGGCTTTCTTTAGAAGACTCAATCATGGCATTGACTTTATCAAGTTCAACGCGTTGCATTAGCGCTTTAAACTTATTGATTTCATGATTAACAAGGGCGCTGTCAATGCTCTCCCAAGTAAGCTCAGTGTTTAAGAAAGCTTCTACATTTTTCGCCATACCTGGAAGGATAGGTTTTAAGTAGGTAAGCAGTACGCGGAATAGGTTAAGACCCATGGAGCAAACATGATGTGCACGCTCAAGAGTGTCTTCATTCTTTGCAAGTACCCAAGGCGCTTCGGCGTCAATAAACTGGTTTGCTTTGTCAGCAAGAGTCATGATCTCACGTATAGCGCGGCTGTATTCGCGGTTTTCAAAGTGTGTCGCAATTGAATCCTTTGCAGCAACAAAGCTATTTAGTAGCGCTTCGTCCATGACAGTATCGCTTAGTTTGCCACCAAACTTTTTGGTGATAAAGCCTGCACAGCGACTTGCTATGTTTACCACTTTGCCCACTAAGTCTGAGTTCACGCGTGCCGCGAAATCTTCTAGGTTTAGGTCTAAATCAGTAATACCACTGTTTAGTTTAGCAGCGTAATAATAACGTAAATATTCAGGATCTAAGTGCTCAAGGTAGGTGCGAGCTTTTACAAAAGTCCCCTTAGACTTAGACATTTTAGCGCCATTTACGGTGACAAAGCCGTGAGCAAAAACATTATTTGGTTTGCGGAAATTAGCACCATCTAGCATTGCTGGCCAAAATAGGCTGTGGAAGTAGATGATGTCTTTACCGATAAAGTGATATAGCTCAGCATCAGAGCCTTCACCCCAAAACTCATCAAAGTTCAAGCCCTGTTTTTGACATAGGTTTTTAAAGCTTGCCATGTAACCGATTGGCGCATCCAACCACACATAGAAATACTTGCCAGGGGCACCAGGTATTTCAAAACCAAAATACGGTGCATCACGGCTGATGTCCCACTGCTGTAGGCCATCTGCAAACCATTCGTCTAGCTTGTTTGCCATTTCCGATTGTAAACTACCTGAACGCAGCCATGTTTTTAACATGTCTTCAAACGCTGGCAAGTCAAAGAAGTAATGCTCTGAATCTTTCAAAATTGGCGTCGCACCAGACATTACAGATTTAGGCTCAATTAATTCTGTCGGGCTATAGGTTGCACCACAGGCATCACAGCTGTCGCCATTTTGATCTTCAGACTTACAGGTAGGGCAAGTACCAGTAACAAAGCGATCTGGTAGAAATATACTTTTTTCAGGGTCGAAGAGCTGCGAGATTGTACGCTTTTTAATATAACCTTTTTCGTCTAGACGAGTGTAAATAAGCTCGCTTAGTTCACGGTTCTCGTCGCTGTGTGTGCTGTGGTAGTTATCAAACTCGATATTAAAATCGGCAAAGTCACGTTGACGTTCAATGCTTACCTGCTGAACCATTTCTTCTGGCGTAATACCTTGCTTCTGTGCATTAAGCATGATTGGCGTGCCGTGCGCATCATCTGCACAGACATAATAAGCTTCATGGCCTTGTAGCTTTTGGAAGCGAGACCAAATATCGGTTTGAATATATTCAAGCAAGTGGCCTAAGTGTGTTGGGCCATTTGCATATGGTAATGCACTGGTAATGAGAATTTTTCTCTTCGTCATAACGATTCCATGAATTTAGCGCGATCTTTTTAATTGATGGTGTTGAATTGGCTTATTTTTCACCTTATTGGCGCTCGAATGCACAAGTGCGTGAGGTGACTTACCTTTGTTCAGACCATGAACCGCGAATTGACTGGTTTTAATGTGTTGAATGTTACATAATTCCGAGGCTATTTTCATCACCCAGAGGAGTTTAATTTGTATGTTTGGACTGGAAAAATGGTTTGCCAGAGGAAAAAATACCAAACAAGCAATAATTGAGCTTTTAAGTGGCTATCGCAGTGCTGCATTACCAGTGGGAATTGATGCGAATTGGGTGATTAAAGTACAAGAGTCAAACAAGCAAATTCAAGTACATATTAACTTCCCGTTTGCTATTCAATGTGATCAAGAAATATCTAGCTACTTGAAGCAACATCTAAATAAGCCTGTTGAGGTGATATCTGACGTTATTGTTGTCGGTCGACCAAAATTTAAAGCCATTAAACATATTATTCTTGTTGCCTCAGGCAAGGGCGGGGTGGGTAAGTCAACGACGGCGATTAATCTAGCCTACGCGCTGCGTGCTCAAGGCGCAAAAGTGGGTGTTTTAGATGCCGATATTTACGGGCCCTCATTACCAAGTTTGCTGGCTCTTGAGGACGAAAAACCTCAGGCAAAAGATGATAAAACCTTACTACCAATTGAAAAGGCGGGAATTAAAGCCATGTCTATCGGCTTTTTGGTTCCAGCAGAAAATGCCACAGTTTGGCGAGGTCCAATGGCTTCTCAAGCACTTACCCAATTGCTAAATGAAACAGAGTGGGGCGAGCTGGATTATCTGATTGTAGACATGCCGCCTGGCACCGGGGATATTCAGCTTACAATGACGCAAAAAGTGCCAGCCAGTGGCGCTGTGATCGTCACTACCCCTCAGACGCTGGCGCTGGCGGATGCGCAAAAGGGTATCGCGATGTTTGAAAAGGTGCAGTTGCCTATTTTAGGACTGGTTGAAAATATGAGTTACTTCAATTGTGAGCAGTGTGGCAGCCGCAACCAAATTTTTGGTCACTCTGGTGGTACTGCATTGGCAAGTCGATATGGTGTACCTTTACTCGCGGAAGTGCCGCTTAATGACCAAATCAGAGTAGCGACAGAACAAGGTAAAGATATTGTTGCTTTGACTCCTCAGCCAAACCAGCAAAACGAAACGGATAATCATGATATAGCCGATCATTATGTTGATTGTGCCCAACTGGTTGCCAGTATGTTATATTATCAATCAAACTCAACGTCGGGTGTTGAGATTGTGATGACGGAAGATTAAGAATGAGATTATCGGATACCCACATTCGAGAAGCGATAGAACAAAAGCGTATAGTTATAGAGCCTACGCCTGAACCAGATATGATTTCAGGGGTAACGGTAGATTTGAGACTTGGTAACAAGTTTAGAGTATTCCAAGATCATGCCGCACCTTATGTAGATCTCAGTGGCCCAAAAGATCAGATCAATGCCGCGATGGAGTCAATCATGAGTGATGAAATTGTGTTAGAAGATGGTCAAGCTTTTTTCTTGCACCCTGGGGAGCTTGCGCTGGCGATGACGTTTGAAAAAGTAACGCTACCTGCTGATCTCGTTGGCTGGCTTGATGGCCGTTCGTCTTTGGCACGGCTTGGTTTAATGGTTCACGTTACCGCGCATCGTATTGACCCCGGTTGGTCAGGCAATATTGTTCTAGAGTTCTACAATTCAGGCAAGTTGCCTTTGGCACTTAGACCAAACATGAAAATCGGTGCGATGAGTTTTGAAACTATGACCTGCGCCGCTGAGTTTCCATACAATGAACGTAAAGACGCAAAGTATAAAGATCAAAATAGCGCCGTTGCGTCTCGCATCAGTGATGATAAATAACTAACTTGAGCTGCTGGTAATTAATACTTACTCGCAGCTCACGTGAGCTCGGTTATTATCAAATTTTCTGGCTATCAATGACTGCCATTAACTATGCGCAACTATTCTTTGATAGTCTATCAATGCCATCACTCTATCTGCACAGTTGGTATTAAATGTTTTTCACCACACTGACATTTCAGACAACGAGGGTATTTTAAGCGAAGGCTACACGACAGCCCGCTCTTATGATAGGCTCAACACGGCCCTCAAATAAGGTGCTAGGAAAGGGCGATAAAATTATACCCGGCTGATAAGCTGTGTAGTTACATTAATCTTAGACTGTCTCTCAAACCTCTCCATAACGATTTAAATTCAATAATATTTTTGCATTTACTCTGAACCTCACCATACTTATGTTAGTAGTCACCGTCATGGTGAACAGCAAAACGATTAGAAAACAACCTGAGCTTCGGATAATTAATTAATGTCGTTCTAGCTGCCGGTTTTAGCGCTAACTGCGTTGAATTGACTCCCAATAGCCAGCTATTGGTGCGTAAATTCGCCTTGTTGTCCCTAAAACTGTCTGGCTAGATAAGAGCGTAGTTTAATGTGGTCTCAAAAACAATGAGTTGACGCATTCGAGTTGACGCATTCCTTATCCAAACCTCCGGTTAAATACGTAACTCGGTATAAAAGTGAAGCAAGGAGAAAAAGTATGTGGCTTAGCGTAGCTAGATATGCCGCACTGATGCTCGCTACTATATATTGTGTGTTTACAGCTGCATCTGTAACGCTTAACCAGTACACGCTAAAAGCAATAGATGGAAACCCTGAAATATCAGCGGGTTACGGCGCTTTCTCAGACGCTACGTTCACAGCATCAAAGGGTACTGTGTCAATACCCAAGGGGGTTGACGTTTGGCTTCGTGTTCAAGTTCCCGAGTCGATGCTAAACAGCAAAGTAGTGGTGTCTATTGAGCGACCTTCGCTTGGTGGTGTAGAGTTTTACTTGATGGCGACAGATGATAGTTTATATCCTGTGAGTGAGCTTAATAATTCGCCCTCGCTACCCAATCTTTCCCCTCATTTTATCTTTGAGCCGAACACGTCAAGCCGTGTTGTATTCGCCAAAATAAGTTCACCTTATGTTTCTACCTCAGAGGTCGAGATTATACCTTACAGCAACTACGTGAAAACGACCAATGTACGGCTGTTTTTCATGGGAGTGTTTTTTGGAGTAATGTGCCTGATCAGTATTTTTATGTTGAGTACAGGAATAATTTCAAAGCGCACCAGTTTGCTCGCCGTCGGTGGGTACCTGTTATCTTTGGCACTATTATATGTTGCTCATAAAGGACTCACTGACGTTGTGATAAGCTATCAAAATAGTGCTAATTTTATGCACTTTAGTGATAGTTTCATGTGCTTCTCACTTGGATTTTGTCTCCTGTTCTTTCATTATTTTCTGACGCAAAATCGGCTAGCAAGAAAGTTCAAATCAGGAATCAAGTTGATAGCTGGAGTATATGTTTTGATTGGGATTACTGCTGCCGTTGCCAACGTTGATTTACCGTTTGCGATGCAGTCAACAATGGTTATTGTGGCGATCGTTTTGAGCGCCATTATTTTAGCTAGTCAAGATAAAAGCAGTGCAAAAGAAGTGTATTTCTGTGTGGCGATTTGGTCTCCTATAGTGGCTGTATTAATAGGGTTTGCGGCAAGCCAGACTATCAACAATACCACAGAGCATGTGTCGATAGTGAATGACATTCTAATTGCTTTACACTTGATATTGCTGCTTTTGTTTGTAATTTGGCATGATGCTGAAAAAAGACGCATTTATATCCATTATGCACAGTTTGATAAAGAAACAGCACTTCCTAATAAGTTCGCTCTTTTCGGTGCTCTTGCAAAACTTGAAGAGCAGAATAAGCCCCATACGTTATTGCTTTTTAAACCGTTAATATTACCATCTATTCGACTGAATTTTGGTCTGACGTTTGCGAATCAACATATTAGTAAACTCTTTAAAGAAGTGCATGAGCAAATTAATACGTATGGTAGTGCAGCTGTTGCAAATAAAGGAGATACACATATTTACCGACTGGAAGACCAAGTCTTCGCGATAGTGCTTGATGGTAAAATTGAAGTCAGTCAAGTTGAACAGTATGTTTGTATTTTATCATCCGTTTTTGAGGAAGGGGTGTGGTATAAAGATACCAAAATTGTCGATAGCTTGGATGTGGGTGTAGCAAATTATCCAATGCACGCCAAAACAACTGAAAAGCTGGTACAACGCGCCTTGCAGGCGCTAAATACCAAAACGCACAATGGCCAACGATGGCACTTGTTTGACGTTGAAAGTTCAATGTCTAGTGAGCGTCAATTAAAATTGACCTCTTTTTTAAAAAGTGCAATAGAACAAGAACAGTTTAGCTTATTTTTCCAGCCTCAAGTTGACCTTAAAACAGGAAGAGTGTTTGGCTCTGAAGTGTTAATTAGGTGGTTGCAACCTGATCTTGGCTATATACCACCCGATGAGTTTATACCGATTGCTGAGTCATCCGGCCAAATCTACGAGATCACCGAATGGGTGGTGGAGCAGGCGTTAAAATACCAAGCTCAGATCACGAAGCAAATTCCTGAGCATGTAATTTCTATAAATGTCTCGGGACGAGATCTTAGCCGCCGAGAATTATCAGTGCAGCTCATCACGCTTATCAATGAGTTATCACTGGCACCGTCTCAAATAATGATTGAAATTACAGAGTCTGTGACGATTGGTAATGAAACTGAGCTTAAAGGTATGCTTGATGATTATCGTTCGATAGGAGTCAAAGTTGCGATAGATGATTTTGGCACAGGATACTCATCGCTTGCTTACTTGAGTAAATTGGGTTTTGATGAATTAAAAATCGATAAAAGCTTTGTAATGGATATAGAAACCTCAAAAAGCAATCAAACTATCTGTAAAGCAACGTGTGATATGGCACATAGTTTGGGGTCAAAAGTGGTGGCTGAAGGTGTCGAAGATATCAATAGCTATATTCGCTTGCAGGCTTATGGCTGTGACTACGCTCAAGGTTATTTTATTTCTCGGCCGTTACCGTTTAATGAGTTTTTAAGTTGGCTGGAAAAAGTTAACTCTGCTTCTGATATAAAATCGTTCCTAATTCGCTAAAGTAGCGATGAATTATCTTTGCACAGTGCGTTCTGTGTCTTTGGAGTGGGTAGATCCCCAATTTCTCTTGCTCAGAGCCTTTTATGCCTCCTGCGAGAAATGAGTTTTCAATGTCGTCATGATAGGCAATCACCGCTTCAAACATTCGTGCAGTGAGTTCTTCTGGCTGCGCGTAGTAGACTTGTTTATTTGCTTTATCAGCAAGCTTAGCGACATGAAAATACTCATTTGGCTGCGCTTTGTTCTCAGTCAGTAGCACGGCAGCATAAAAATCAGATAAGATATTATTGAGAGGGTGAGCGATTGTATTTGTGGATAAAAGCCATGCTGAAGATGCAAAAGCCTGTGTTGGCTGTTTGATCAAATGTTGACAAATATAGTGGTCAAAAGCGTGCCACCACTCATGGGCAAGTGCACCACCACCGGCGTTTTTTGCGAGTGCAAGTGTTCTGGCTGTTGGGGCGTAATGTGCTTGTACTCCTGGTCTTCCGCCTGTTCCAAAGGCAAAGTTCAAGGTTCCTCTTAGCCCTATTACTGTAGGTGGAACCCCAAGAATTTGTGCTAGATCGGCAAGGGAATCATAAATCAAGTTTGCAGATAAGCGTGACTCCTCAGGCGTTACCCAGCTGCCAATAGTCATGGTTTTGAATCCGAAAGTCAGCTTTATTTCGCTAAAGTCGACCTGATCGCCAAAGCGATAATCTGGACCATTACGACCATATCCTTGGTGCAATCTTGAGCGTTTTGTGATCTGGTTCATCGGTAATTCAATATCTCGCTTTTACGTCGACAGGCATTAATTTCATCTGCTCTTCGACCATGCCTTTTTGTAATGTATAAAGTGCATCCACATTACAGGAGTCAATGAGGTTAAGAAAATGCGCTGTAGCCTCCAAAGTTGATAAACTGTACTTATGCTTTGATTTTCTGATGGTGTATTCGCTGGCATCAACCGTATCAAATTTGAGACTTGGCAAATGGTGTAGCCATGGATTTAATTGATAAAGTTTGGTCGCTTTTTTCCAGGTTCCATCAAGGACAATAACAGCATGTAAGTTAGCGTATTCATCGCGTTGTTGAACCAGCGATTGAGCTTGGTCATTAGGGTAAAGCAGCGCGACGTGTTTTTGTTCGCAATATGCTTTTAGATTATCGAAGTCTCGTTCATTTTCTCCAACCACTATTTGTATGTTACGTAATTGCAAAGCGAGTAACTTTGCGGTGTTTTTTGCTACTTTTGCCTCGCTCGGATGCTGCATAACAACCACTTCAATTGAGTTATCTATTAATTCACTGATGTATGAACAAACACAGGTTTGAAGGGGAAAGGCACAAACAGGACAAGTATTACGCTTCATAAAGACAAAAAGTTTTAAAAAAGATGGCATATTTTACCATATCTATTGCGTATTTACTTTGCACAAGAAACTAGATTTGGCTAGCATAAGTAATAGCATATAAAATTTAAGGAAAATTATGAGCATCGTAATAGATGAAAGCGCCTTAGAAAACATGCAAATGTTGCTAGGGGAGCAGTTTGAAGACACCGTTCATTTTTGTTGTTCGGAATTTGAGCGTTTGGCATCGGAATTAATGTTAAGTTTGAATCACGACCAAGAGGCTGCTATTCGTCATGCTCATAGCTTAAAATCTAACGCAGCTCAATTTGGGGCGTCTAGCTTGAGCGACCTAGCAAAAACCTTAGAACATGCACTAATACAAAACGATCAGGGCGTTGTTGACAATGCGATCCAAGAGTTATCTTCCCAAGTTGTAGGTTCAAAATCTAAGCTAGAGCAATGGTTGAGTGTCAAAACATAGCTAGACTGAATATAGGTCGGTGATACGACCTCTTTTTCCTTTTTGGGTCAGAATGTTCATCCCGCGTCGTTCTAAACAACGTGTTTAGTTATATTTTTCGCTTAAAAATCGACAGAGCACTAATGCCACGTATGGTATCATTCAACGCCAAGTCAGATTATTACCATTACATCCTAAATATTGCTTGCTGAGGTTGAAACAACATAGTGCTCAGCTTTGGTCATTGTCGTCAGTCAGTACTTGTCTAATACTCCGTATCTTGTAGTAATTTTTACCGCACAAAAAGTGATTGCCAGCGTAGCATTAATACAGCATTGTGATATATGCTTGAGCAAATTGAGGGGGGAATAAATGCTACAAATAACAAAAAGTAATAAATTAAATGGGGTAAGTTACGACATTCGTGGCCCAGTTTTAGAGCAGGCAAAAAAGATGGAAGATGAGGGCATGAAAGTGCTCAAGCTAAATATTGGTAACCCTGCTGCGTTTGGCTTTGATATGCCAGAGGATATGCACCGAGACATTATAAAGAACCTTTACTCGGCACAAGGATACTGCGACTCGAAGGGGTTATATTCTGCCAGAGTGGCTGTCTATCAGTACTATCAACAAAAAAGCTTCCCGAATATAAGCGTCGATAATATTTTTATTGGTAACGGTGTTAGTGAGCTAATTCAAATGACGGCACAAGCGTTACTTAATGATGCAGATGAAGTGTTAATTCCTGCACCAGACTATCCACTTTGGACAGCTGCAGTGAAGTTATCAGGAGGTGAACCGGTTCACTACCTTTGTGATGAGCAACAAGATTGGTTTCCGGATATTGAAGATATAAAAAGTAAAATCACAAGTAAAACAAAAGCACTTGTCCTTATTAATCCAAACAATCCCACAGGTGCAGTTTACGATAAGGCGCTTCTTGAATCTCTCATTAATATCGCCAGAGAGCACAAGCTTTTACTGCTAAGTGATGAAATATACGAAAAAATTCTTTATGACAATGCCGAGCACTTTTCGATAGCTAGTTTATGTGACGATATTCCAGTGATCACGTTTAATGGTCTTGCCAAAACATATAGAGCTGCGGGGATCCGCATGGGGTGGATGGTATTAAGTGGGAAACTTTCGGTTATGCAAGATCTCACCACCGGACTTGAAATGTTGGCCTCCATGCGGCTTTGTGCAAATGTGCCTGCGCAGTTTGCAATTCAGCAGGCGCTAGGTGGGATCCAGTCTATCGATCAGCTTGTAGAACCCGGGGGGCGATTGTATGAACAGCGTGATATTGCGTTCAATGGCCTGAATGACATTGAAGGGATAAGCTGCGTGAAGCCCAAAGGCGCACTGTATGCTTTTCCTAAGGTAGACATGCAGCGCTTTAATATTAAAAATGATGAACGTATGGTGCTGGATTTACTAAAAGAAGAAAAAATCTTGCTGGTTCATGGGCGAGCTTTTAATTGGCCAACAGCGGATCATTTTAGACTGGTGTTCTTACCACATAAAGACGATTTAGTGCCTTCAATGGAGCGAATAAAGCGCTTCTTTGCTCACTATCGTCAGTAAAAGCATAGAAGTGAGTTAATACCAATTAATTTTTAATACCTCCTTAATTTTAAAGGAGTAAATCTGGCATGAGGTGTGTTAATAATTTCTTATTTAGAACAACTAAAAAGCAATTTTTTTGCCTCAAAATAGATTATTTACTTAACCTGAGACTCGGGTAATTAGCTAACTAACTCATACTTTGCAGAACGCATTTTACAAACGATAAAAAGCTCGGAAAAGTTTCCGAGCTTTTTGGTGGGCTAGTAATGTAAATATATTTTTAGAACTAAAATTCGAAGAGGGGTAGTTCACCCCAATCCAAACGAAATGCTCAGAGTTTAATTGGTGTTAGATTTCAACTCAGTTGCTACCTTTGATTGCTCATGCCCGTCTTTTTTGAGCCACTTGCGACCAAGGCGTTTAACATCCTCCAGCGCAACATACTGACATGGAATAAGCACCAATGTGATCACTGTGGCGAAGAGTACACCAAAGGCCAGCGAAACAGCCATCGGGATCACTATCTTAGCCTGTAAACTAGTCTCCATAATGATAGGTACCAAACCGATAAACGTGGTAAGCGACGTTAAGAGAATCGCTCTAAAGCGTTTGCAGCCGGCTTCAACCGCTGCATCTTTCAAGCTAGTTCCTGCATCGCGTGCTTTATTGACGAAATCGACCATAACGAGGGAATCATTCACCACGACACCAGCAACTGCGATGATCCCAAAGAAAGATAGGCTACTCATGGTCATCCCTAAAACCATATGACCAAATACTGCACCAACTACTCCAAATGGGATAACCGACATGATAATAAGTGGTTGTGAGTAAGAGCGCAGTGGTATTGCGAGTAAGGCAAAGATGATCATCAACGAGAGCGCAAAATCGCGAATTTGCTCGGCAACACTATCCATCTCTTCTTGAACTCGCCCAGCAACAGCACTTTGTACACTTGGGTAATTTTTGAGTAAGCTCGGTAAGTATTCATCACGAATTTGTTTAGCAATTTCAAATGGCTGAGCTACTTCTGTATCTACTGAAGCCCATACGTTGATAGTGCGTTTGGCATTCTCGCGACGGATACGATTAACACCATCGACGAGTTTTACATCAGCGACTTCCACTAGCGGAACTTCAGCGCCTTGTGGTGTTAAGATGCGAACATCTTGGATGTCACTAATTGTATCACGATGTTCTTTTGGATAACGGATCATCACTTTAATCTCTTCACCATCGCGTAAGATACGTTGAGCTTCAAGACCATAGTAACTGAAGTTAACCTGAGAGGCGACGTCCGCCAAAGTGAGCCCAAGACTGTAGGCCAGTGGCTTAAGCTCTAACTGCACTTCATCGGTTGCAGATTGCATCGAGTCGTTAATGTCACCAACCCCTTCGATGGTGGCTAATTTATCTTTTAATTTAGCTGCGACTTCTTGTAGTGCAGCCTTTTCTCTACCTTCTAACCTAAAGCTAATATCGCCGTCATCACGTCCACCATTCATAATACTATCTTGAATGTTTAACGACTTCACTCCAGGCAGCGTGGGCATTGCATCACGCCACTTAGCACTCAATGCAAAAGTGTCGATTGGACGAGCGTCTGGTTCAACTAAGATAACCATGATGTTAGCACTGGTACGGCCATTCATGTTGACCATATAATCACGGATCATCTTTTTTCCATATTCAGCTTCGATTTCTTTATCAACACTAAGCACCATCTGTTCTATCTTTTGGATCGAGTTCAAAGTTGCTGTTTCTGATGACGATAAGTTCATATCAATAGAAATTCTTGGAAAGTCGTGTGGAATTTTAGGGTTAGCAACAAACTTAACTAAGCCACCAGCAAACATTCCTGCACTGACAATAAGTACAGCCAAAAATCCAACAATGACGGTATAACGGTAATGGATACAGCGGTTAATAAAAGGTCGATAGCTGTTTTCGATAAGACTTTGTAAGCCACGATCCATCTTTTCTCTTAACCGATGAAACGGGTTTTTTGGGTTGCTAGGTTTGTCCTTCATTGCTGCTAAGTGGGCAGGTAAAACTAGCTTAGATTCAACCAAAGAAAACAACAAACAAAGAATAATAACGCCACCAATGGCTTTAGAAAATGCAGCTGTTGGTCCTGTTGCTAGGGTTTGTGGCAAAAATGCAGCAACTGTTGTCAGTACTCCAAACGTTGCAGGAATTGCGACTCGCTTCACTCCTCGAACAACATTATCTAAGCTATGGCCATGCTTTTCGATTTCTGCGTGAGCGGATTCACCAACAACAATGGCGTCATCGACTACTATTCCTAACACGAGGATAAATGCAAACAGTGAGGCTAAGTTAATTGTGACGTCTAAAAAGCCAATAGGCATCATTAAAAATGCCCCCAAAAAACTCACTGGCAGCCCCATCATAACCCAAAATGCTAGACGAACACGTAAGAATAGCGCAAGCATTAACATAACCAATACGCCACCAAGCGCCATATTCTCTAACATCATGTTAAGGCGGCCATTTAGGTAGTAGGTCAAATCAATAAATGGTTCTAGTTCAACACCTTGTGGTAAAGCGCCTTTTTTAGCCTCCAAATAATTTTTTATCACAGAGGCGACTTTGGTAATGTCCTGATCTTTAGAGGCACTCACCTCAAACACAAGAGAATTTTTACCATTGTATTTCGAGTACTGTAAACCTTCTTCAAAACCATCATTAATGATGGCTACATCACCTAAATAGACTTGCGCGCCATCCGGTAGAGTCAACAGGGGGAGTTTTCTAAATTCATCACCACGGTATGCTTGATTTTCGACGCGCATTGAAATGTAACCATTTTCAGAACGGATTTGTCCTGCGGACATGTTTGCTGAAAAGTTTTTAACGGCGTCAGCAACGGCTCTAAAGCTCAGCCCATATTCACGCATTTTATCGGGGCTTATCTCTATTGATATTTCGTAATCCAGCCCGCCATCAAAGCGCACTAGGTTGACACCAGGGAGTGATAGCATCTCCTCGTGAATACGATTACCCAGTTCTTTGAGATCATGAGGAGTGAGATCGCCATTTAATGATAGCCACATCACCTCTTGTGTTGCTTTGTCATGGCGAACAATAGGGCGCTCCATACCCGAAGGGAATGTTGATACAGCATCAACTTGCATTTTTACTTCATCAAGCACCTCTTTGGTGTCGTACTGTTCATCCACTTCTATCCATGTTTGAGAGTAACCTCGGTTTGAGTAAGTAATTAGTCGTTTTATTCCTTCGAGTCCTTCCATGGATTCCTCGATTTTTATGGTGATACCTTCTTCGACTTCTTGAGGTGCTGCACCAGGGTATATAGCTTGGACACTAATCCAATTACTGTCGTATTGCGGAAACATCTGCTTGCGAATTGAGAATGCGGTGAGCAGTCCTCCTACGATAATAAAAATCATCAGTAGGTTGGCAGCGACAGGGTTTCTTGCAAACCAAGCGATTAGGCCTTTTTCTGTGCTTTGCATAATCACTTACTCCTCTTTAAGTGCCAGCTGTGTGTTGGCACTTTGCATGACAGCATCATCTATGCGTAGCTGCATTCCCTCTGAAGGGTAGTCTAGGGCTGAGGTGATAAGCTGTTGACCGGCGCTAACGCCATTATCTACAACGACCATACCGTTATATTCACGGATGATGTTAAGTTTTTTATAGCTGAGTTTATCTTGGTCATCGAGCGTCGCTACGCGCCCAGATTTAACTAAGTGGTGAGGGATAAGTGTTGCATTTTCAATTAATAGACCTTGAATTTCAGCATTAATGTAAGCACCAAACCTAAGTGGTTTTAGCAAATGACTGTAGGGTTGCTCAACTTGAGCCACAAGGTATGTCATCCGGCTTTTGTTATCTATTACTCCTTCACTGCGGACAATTTGTCCTTTCCAGCTCATAGACTGACCAGCCACGTCGGCGGTTAACATTACTTCAGCGCCTACGCCTTGTTGAGGTAGGTATTGTAGCTCTTTGTCTGCTACAGGGAGTCTAACTTCTGCGACAGAAGTTGCATTCAGTTTACCAAAGCCATTACCTGGGTTTACTACACTACCAAGACTGACAGTACGAGACTCAATAATTGCATCGTAAGGGGCGCGGATATAAGTACGTTCTAAGTTGCGCTTGGCACGTTTTACCGCAGCTTGTGCTGCTTTAAAGCGTGCTAGCTTCTCTGCAAGCTGTGGCTTTCTCAAATAAAGCTCTGATGGGATTTTTTCGTTCGCGTTGGCGGTTATTCGTTGCCACTCAGCTTTGGCAACTTGCACTTGAGCTTGTTCTATTTCTAGCGCAGAACTTGCCTGTGCCAGTGCAGCCTCGGCCTCAATAAGCGCAGCTTCGTAGTCATTAGGGTCGATACGCGCCAGTATATCACCTTCTTTGACAAAACCGCCTTTTACAAATTTCTCATCAAGCTCAATAACTTGGCCGCTTACTTGAGCGACTAACTCGGTACTATACTTAGGTGCGACGACACCGTATGAAGAGACGTTGAGTCGAACTGGTGCAACTTCAATTGGTTGAACCTGCACCAGTGGATGAGTGATTTCCTCTGGTTTTTCTTCTGGAGGCTGTTTCATTGCAGACATGGCAACAGCCGCTGCAATACCCACCGCGAGAACGGCAACCGGTAGAATGATTTGTTTTTTACTAGCCACGTTAAAATCCTTCCTGTTGAATGATTTTTAATAATCCAGATTAACGGCTCTGGATCATCGATAAGCTTAAGGATACGCGAATAGTTATGTCGAGGTGTTTAAATCCTACGGGAATATGTAACAAAGCTTTGCGTACCTAAATTAATCGTTACATTCTAAGGCAGCGTTGCCTCTGGCTCTAAGGAAAATCTAAGATTATCAATCAGTAAGATAAATCATAACATCTCCTTTTTGATACTTTATTTTTAAACATAAAAGGGTGAGCGAGTTACTACGACGAAACCTGAATTATCAGATTTACTATTTTATAGGTTGGCGTTTGTTGGTTACGTATAAAGAGTTGATGAGTAAGAATTGAATGTACTAAAATATACATCAATTTTAAAAACCTCAGGTGGTGCAAGTATGCCGGTTGGTACATTCATAGCTACAGATAGTTCCCCGTGTATTGATAAGGTGGGAAAAGGGTGTGGCGCATGCTGTGTGGCACCGTCCATTACAACACCTATTCCAGGGATGCCCGATGGAAAGCCTTCAGGTGTTCGATGTGTTCAGCTAGATAATAATGATTTGTGTAAGCTATTTGGAAAACCAGAAAGGCCTAAAGTCTGCTTGGACTTCGATGTCGATATAGACATTTGTTTCAACAACAAAGAGCATGCGTATACATACCTTATTGAATTAGAGAGTTTAACAGGCTAGACAGGAATTGGTTTCGTCTCCTGTAACTAAAATCGTACTAGTGTAACCAGAGAGTATACCGGCTTCTGTAGTATAGTTAGTATTTTGCTCGCTATTGTGTCGTCTGTGTTTTACGTCAGTCTTACTTGCTTTTGGTAATCGAGCGCAGGATAGTAAGAGCTACCCAAGGTAGCTCTTGATTTTATGTTTTAATTGCCTCTAGTAAAAACTTGCGCGGCGCTATTATTATCTTGATACTGAATAATATCCGTACCATTTGCCGAATTGGCTTCGAGTACATCTAAAGATAAAGCTGAATTGGCTAGTGGCTTGATACGCTCACCTGTCCAACTCCACTTCAAGTTAATATGGTCAGTACATTGATAAATAGTAACACTATCAAAGTCACCGGTGGCACCTGTGCTGTCAAGGCAGTATAGTGGGTTATGTTGATTTCTGATAAACCCTGTTGCCTCATCATATGCCCATTTTTGTCGTGCTGTGGTGTTACAATCCCATAATTGAACATTCAAGCCGTCATAGAAAGCGTCATTGCTTGGCTCAATACACTTACCGAGTGCCTTTATTTCGGTGTATTGTTTATCAATGATCGCTTTGGGGCCATTTATAATGTCAATTTTATCAAAGTTAAGCACTTTATGAGCAGTTCCACCACTTAACCTGATGGTGTTTGCTACTGTAGTATGATTAACATTGGCATCTCCTTTTGCGATGGTGAGATAAGCTGTGGCATTATATTCACCACCTGAACCGTTATCATTCCAATAAAAATGTGCTTGTCCGTCGACTAATAAATCATCGCGAACACATTTGATTGGCAGATTTGGACGACTTCTGTCGTGAGAGCGAACAGCCACATCGCCTAGGCAGGTATATCCGCTAGGAGCAACTGGGTGCCAAAAGGTGATATCGTATTTACCACCAGTTTTCCAATCATTCCACTTCCAATCATAACGAATTGGATCTGCCAATTTTCCTGAACCATCATCATAAACCACAATTGACTGACCTGGGTGGCGTGCATATCCAGAGGCGTGAGGGCCATCTGCGGCAAAGGCTGGGGTATCGCCAAGCATATACCAATTTGCACCAGGAAGCTTAGGGCGGTAGATGGCTAAGTTTAATCCGGCATCCGTATCTTCATCTGAATAATTGAAAGTATAATCGGTGACAATCGCCGCTTTTAAAAGTGACTCTTGCCGCGTCTCGTCGCTCAGCGCGATGCGGTCTTCTCCACTTAACCAGTGCTCGCCGTGACCTTTTGAGTAGTTAACCCAGTGATCGGTCAAAGCCGAAGCCATTTTTAACGACTCGTTTTGCTTAGACGTTTTTGGCACTGAGAAGCGGAAATCATCACCAAATTCACTTTGACATTGAGATTCACCTGTAGACCAAGGGCCGGTGGTAGTAGTGATTTTCCATTCTCCTTCTGGGTTTTCGCAAGCGAACTTAAAACTCAAGCCGCAGCTATCATCATAAAATCTACCTTGATGGCTCACAGCACAAGAGACGTTGTCAGTGCCACCCGTACCCGCAATAGCATCAGGTTGATTTTCCGCCCAACTCCAAACTGCTGCCTTCATACGAGCATCATTTTGCGCCGATAACCAATCAAAGCCGAACCACGTGCCACCACATTTTGATCTACCGCTCACTTCGTTTGGGCGTATATGAGTATCGGGTGTTGGATTATCTTCGTCTCGCTGTTCAAAAAACAAGGAAAACTTACCCTCGCCAGCATGTTTAGAACAGTTACTCCAAGGACCTTCATTACCTTCTTCTATGCCATTGTATTGAAACATCCATTCTTTTGAGATATCACTCTTGTCCGCTGACCATCCGAAAAATAATATTTGCTTACCTAAATCTAATAGATGTTTTGGTGTGAGGTCTGAAGGGATTGAGCTATAGCGACCCTCTGGACGGTACACAATATCGCCAATTTGCATCTGTATACCTTCACGGAAATATACCCAATCTTCAGTTTCTAGATTGCCATTTTCTATCTTAATAAGTAGCACTTGGTCTGGATTAGCTTTCGCCCATGTTGCGATTTCTCGTAGTGCGGTATCAAAGTAGATATACTCGCTAAGAGTACCGGCTGCTGTACTACAGCGACCTGAACTATGGCATAGATATAATGCACCGTACTCAACGTCGCGGGTGCGATAAATGTCGAGTTCTAAAATTCTTGCTCCAGCATTAAGCTGTGCTGTAATACTGATATCTTGGTTTTCATAAAGTTTTAAATTATAAGCATTTGAACTGTACGAATTATGAGTACCAGCATAAATACCATCAACTAACGGTACTTGCTTCTGTAACCGTGATTGATGGCTTAGCGCATCACTTGCCCAATCTGCCATAACTGGCGTTGCATTAGATAATGCAAGTGCAATAGCTGATGTCAAAATTGGTTTTTTCATATTTACTACTCCTTTCGTTAAATAACAAAAAATAAACCTTTTATTAGCATTTTCAGTTTTAATGTTGCCAAATTTTGCCGTGCTCGTCTGTCAAGTTATGTCGTTTGCTGTCGTTAATTGTAAGCATTAACCTACTGATATTTTTAATTGTTTGCTTTTGTCTTTTGCTCTGTTTTTCGCGTTGCCTTGATGATAAAAAAAGATGCCTGCTTGTTAATTTTTTGAGTTTTCAGTGGGGCATGTGATTTTAGAATTTCAATTTAAAGGGGATAACCTTGAGAAAAATAGTTCCACTTTATTTACTCGTTATGTCTGGACATAGCTGGGCTAATGACGATCAAGTTTGTTTGTACCGTGATCCTGGTTTTAATAACTTAATGGGGTGTTATGGTGTAGGCGCTTACAATGATATGAATGAGAAAAACAAAGTGTCATCCATAAAAGTAGGTAAAAATGTTGCCATGTCTGGTTTTGAGCGTTCCCATCAGCAGGATGATTACTTTACTAGTTTTGTTAGTATTAAAGAGCTTGGGGAGTATGACGATGATATGGATTCTTTTGTTGTATTTAATAAGCCAAGCCAACATTTTGCATGTCTTTGGCAGCATCCAAATCAACGCGGTACCGCATTTTGTGCCGCGGAGGGTCAGTCAGTATCAAATCTTAATCGCTTTAAGAATGAAACTTCATCGGTGAGTATTCATGGCGATGTAAAAATTATCGGTTATGAACGAGCTAATTTTTCTAGTTCGACAATGACTATGATGTTACCTGTAGCCGAGATGAGTTCCTTTAACGATGATATAGATTCATTTAAAGTAATAAAGCGCAGTAGCAATAACTTCGCCTGTATTTGGCAGCATCCAAATTATCGTGGCTCTGCACAATGCGCAGAGGCAGGGGAGAGCGTTAGTAACCTGACTAACATGATTAATTCTAATTCGTCTTTGCGGCTTTCTGGAGAGGTGACGTTTACGGGGTACTCTCACTCAAACTTTAGTGGCGAAAGTTTTACCAGTTACGAAGATATCGCCGAATTTGGTGAGTTTGATGATGATGTTGACTCTTTTAAAGTAGCACACCGCCCGAGTAATAATTATATTTGTCTGTGGGAACATCCAGAATATCGCGGTACTGCATTTTGTGCCGCTGAAGGTGAGCAAGTGTCCAATATGCATCGCTTTAAAAATGGCACTTCTGCTATTTCGATGCATGGCTCTGGGATTGGCTTAAAGGGCTTTAGTTATGATGACTTTAGAGGCGTGACTTTTGAGACTGATTATCCTATCAGTAAAATGTCTCACTTTAATGATGAAATTGATTAGTTCCAAATTGTTTCTGGGGTTTTTGGTATTGATAAAAAACGCTGGATGAGTGAAATATATCAGCATATTAAAGACAAAAAACTCTCACAAATTGTGATCCCCGGAACTCATGATAGTGGTTCTTATGATATTGAACAAGGCAACCCTTTGGTGAAAAAAGAGGATATTTTCACCAAGGCTTACGAGCTTGGTTTTGAAGAAATAGTGTTTAACTGGGATAAGACTCAGACTGATGACTTTAAAGCGCAACTAGAAGCCGGTTTTAGGTATTTGGACTTACGCGTTGCCGGCTTGCCTCAAGCTGATGGCAAGCTAAAATATGTGTGGTTTCACAGTGCAGCTGGAAGCAATGATTTAACTACATCGCTGCAACAGATTGCTGACTTTGCCAGTAATAACCCCGATGAAATTGTATTGTTAGAAATGAGTCGTTTTCATAAACCAGGTACTGACGGTAATAAAGTTGATGGTATGACTGAAGTTGAAAAACAAGCGTTTTTTGACAAGGTTGTGTCAGTGATGGGTGACAGAATGGTGACCAAAAGTTCACTTGCCAACAACTTTAACCCTACGGTTTCGCAGTTACTGTCGACCGGTAAGAATATCATGGTGATGATTTCTGGTAATACGAGTAACAACCCTCATGATGACAAGTTCTGGACAAATGGCTTTCGATATAAATTTAAAGGTGAAACAAACCCTGAAGGCCTATTTAACGAGAGACTTGGTAAGTTACAAGAATATTTACAAGATCCACAAGATACCATGAGCTATATGTCCGCTGCTGTCACACCTGATACGGCAAATATTATTGGTGGCCTACTGCGAGATCCGGGTTCTGTCGGCATGATCACCGGTATGTGTAGTGCAGGGGCATTTGCAACGGGACCATTAGCGCCATTAGCAGCTGCCGTATGTGGATTAGCAGCGCCAGCGATGCCCACTTTTGCGGCCTCAATGAGTTTTGAGGGTACGGCGAGCAACTTGATTGAGATGGCAAAGAAAGCCAACCGCGAAGGGATGGATTCCCGTAACAATGATTTATATACTTCTTTGCCTTCGGTTCATCATCAAGGTATCAATGACATGCTGCGTTGGTATGTTACCCGAGGCTATCCACTAAACGTGTTTGGTGTTGACGATTTTACCTCAAGTACAGGTGTTGAAACTGCAATTAAAGCCAACATGGGTGGCTTAAAACGCCGAGTTGGTGTGTTCTTCCAAGGTGACGGAAAAGACGGCTACTTATCATATACAGATGCTTACACCACTACTGGAGGGATTGACGGTAAGTTCTGTACAAGCCATCAATTGCGTTACAGTGTCCGTTCTGGCGGTATTATTTTGGTTAATGATACCCGTATAGGTGATGGTAAATATGTTGAGTTTGAGCGCGGTCAATTCCCACCAGATGCAGAGGTGCGTATTCAAGCTTCAAGTCCAGGTGCCGGTTGGCATAACGTGAGTAAACGAGATGGGACGGTCTGGCGTAATATTGAATCCATGATTGATAATCGCCAAGACGTGTATGTACGTGGTGCCGACCAAGGGTTCGGTTACGGAAAAGCGTGGGCCAGTGATGATTATCGTGCCCATGTAAATTGCTTTGGTAATATTGTTGGCAGTCCCAGTGACAGTGAAGACAACCTAGGATATGCCGGCTGGTAACATAGCCATATGCAACTAAAGCTTAAACACTTTGGCTTCAAAGGGGTGATAGACCCAGACTCATAACTGGGTCTATCCTTTTACTGTTGGGGTCGCTTACACGATACTTTCATTGTTGTCGTTAGTTGATGAGTGTTTGACACCGCGAATGGCTTTAAGGAGACTAACGTTACCTCGCTTACACTGCTGCTGTTAACTCTGCCATTCTTTTGGACTGAGGGTGTTGTGCACCGACACTCTACTCCTTGGGTGTTTTACATCATAATAACTCATTGCTTGTAAAGAGTATGCGTCATGGATCCAGCGTATGTCACGAACTGTGTGAACTTTTTGGGGGAGTTACACTTTGAGTGCTCAATAGCTGGAATTACTTTGAACTCTGAATCATAAATATAAAATATTACCACTTTTAACATGGCTGGGAATTTAACTTTCCATTAAGAACCAACTGGTTGAATTATTTAATTGAGCTTTTTGCTCTAAATTCAAACTATTTATAACACTTTATAACAGTTGTGCTATTTACAATATGATTTAATGCAAATGTTGCATTAGATAAAATATTACAAAAAGAGGGATTAATGAAAATACATATTACTGCGTCGTGCCTTATACTACTTACTACTCTTGCAGGCTGCGGTGGCGGCAGCGATAAAAATAAAAAAGTTGAAGAGGTGGATGTGAAATCGGGAGTTGATACGACCACTGATAACACGGTGAACGTGACTGAGAGCATCCTAGGTATTACCGCCATCAATATGACGAACATTGAATTAGACCATAACTACCACTATGTGAAGTCAGTGGGCGGCTCTCATACTGAAGTTAAGCGGACTACGTATAGTATCATGCCATACGTTACATCAGGTGGTGTGTTTTTACCTAAAGTAAATGAAACAGTAAAGTTCACCTTAGGCTTTCCTGGCCAAAATAAAGTCAGCGTGACAGCAAACAACGCAAACAATAAAGAGCAACTCACGTCGGGCTTTAGCACAGCCTTTAACGAACAAATCGATGATACATCTACTCTTTTGGTCACGTATCACAACGGTGAAACCGAGCTATCTCAGTCGCTTATTCATACCAATTTTGAGCCATCCTCACAAAGCGCTATTGTGATAGATGCGTTCGATTTATCAGAAAATGCAACATTGAATTTGGAGGGTAAATGTGCTGATGGCCAAAGTGCAAACTTAGTGCCTGGTGACTCCGATATTCACCATATTGTTTCGTGCAAAAATAATTCAGAACTGGTGTCGCTAACTGCAAAGTCAGGTTCAAATAGTGTTGTGATAGATTATAAATTTATCCTTAATCACCGTTATACACTGCTATTGGCAACAGACCACGAGAACAGCATTATTAGTACACTCATTAGTAAAGACTCATTCTAAGTTTTAGATTTGAATAGGATAAGAGCTAGTTGATTGTACTTACATGTAATCAAAGATTAGCCTTTTACTATGATAGAGATTGAAGAGTAGCTAAGCGCGAGCACTGACGCTAAGTTACTCATCTTATCCCTACATTCAAGCATAAAAAGTCATACTCCTTCGTAGAAAGCTATTCAACTTAGCACTTTAAAGTGGACAACTATATGAATACCAAACAACTGACAGCGCTATCACTGCGGGTGGTGGCAATATGGATGCTGATCCAGGTATGCATGAACATGCCCGGAATCATTAGTTATTTTTTAACCAGTGGAGTAGACGAAGTAACCGGCAACGACGGCTTTGCGTATTTAGCTGTGGTTTCTTCCTCTATCTTAAGTGGCCTTATCTGTGCTTATTTTATTTTTAAGATTTCAGGCAAGATAGCACAGCATATTGATGATGTAGACGCAAAACCGTTTAATAAAAATGCAGAAGCATTTTTGATCCAGCTTGTCGGGCTGTATTTCTTAGTTGATTGTGTTAGTACATTACCAAGTGAAATATACTTTGCGTTTTTTAGTGCAATTTCGAGTACTGCAGCTGACAGCTTTTGGATATCAGGAAGTGTACTTCAGTCAATGATTAGCTTTGCTATGATATTTAAACCCAATCTTTTCATTACCGTTTTTAGGTCGTCTGCTACTAAATGAGTGATGTTTGGGGGAGCGGTTATTAGTCTTGAGCATGATGTGAGATTTATTTTTAAGGGGCTAGCTGAATGTTGCAATGCTTTGTATTTGCTCATAGCTAATATTTCACTCATTTCTAAACGTGCTATCAACAATTCAATTATGCGGCAACCTGGTAAAGGCTCACGCTGCCCATCACAGACCCTCAAGAAAATTAGAACACGGGAAACATTATGAATACTTCTATCTTGATTGTTGAAGATGACTTTGAAATGGCTGAATTGACCGCCATGTTATTAGAGTCAGAAGGATATCAGTGTAAAATTTGCACTGATGGTGAGGAGGCTATTGCACAAGCTAGAGTGCATACTCCTAATGTGATTTTATTAGACTTGATGTTACCGGGTAAATCAGGTCTTGAGATATGTAAAGAGTTGCGGTGCTTTTATCAAGGCGCAGTGATAGTGCTAACGGGCCAGGATAATGATATTTCTGAGGTTGCGCTACTCAAAGCCGGTGCAGACGACTACATACTAAAACCATTAAAGCCTCTTGTTTTAATTGCACGTATCAGTTCTATTTTAAGGCGGCTAAACGAGGTGAACAAAGAGGTTGGTCGGTGCCTTTCAGTAAGCGGGTTGAATATTTTCCCGGATCAAAGAATAGTGACTTTAAGCTCAGGGCAAGTACTCGATTTAACTTCCGCAGAGTTTGATGTATTACACCTCCTTGCAGAAAATGCTGGTAGCACAGTATCTCGTGATCAATGTTCTATGTTGGCAAGAGGTATTGAATGTGATGCTCAAGACCGCTCAATAGACATGCGGGTATCAAGTCTCAGAAAAAAACTCTCCACAGCGCTAATCGGCGATTCGATCATTGTTACAGTGAGAAATAAAGGCTATATGCTCGCAAAGACATAGCGTTAAGACCATAAGTTAGATATGCCTCTTTCAAGTTTATGGGGTAATAAATTTAATTGGCGTTATTGAAGGTGTATTAGGTTGAATAGGCGCATACATATATTCTGGCATTTCTTTTTTTGGATCTTATTGGCTCTGATCAGCATTTTACTTATTACCATCTGCTATTTTACAAGTGTAGATGAAAAATATGCCACAAAGGCTTTTGTTATCGACATACAAAAGATATCAGTTGAGGTATTACAAGAGCATGATCCGGTCGCGTTCTCTCAAAGTAAATGGAACTATGACATTGATGGTCATGGTTTTTATGTTTGTTTTCTTGATGATGACAATCTGCAAGAGTACAAGCGTAAATTGACCTATTTAGAAACGCTAGAAGGGGTAGAGGTATATACTAGCGATGAGCTGGACGTACTTGTAGCAATTCAAACACGAGTAATTTCAAATCGTTCGCTCGTGATTAGAGAAATTAGTACGGCTCAAGAGCCTCATTTACTTACTGAGTTTCAGAAAAAGGAAGAGGAATTTCATCAACAAGAAGAAATGCTTTACGCAAGATTCCAGCTTACGGTACTGATTGCTGGGATCTCAGCACTTGCACTAATACTTATGTTGTTACTGCTATGGTTGAAACGGATACTTAAGCCAATAGAGCTTGCCAGTCATGACTGGCGTGCAGGTAAGCTTCAAACACGCATTCAAGCTCAAGTACCAGAGCCGCTTTTCTCACTTGCACAGACGATGAATAAAATGGCTGAGGATATTCAGCAGATGATGGAAGAGCAGCAGGTAATGTCCTACGCCATGTCTCATGAATTGAGAAATCCTCTCAATGGCCTTGCACTTGCGATAGAGGTGATTACTCGTAAACATGCTTTTCTAGAAGATGATACTGCTTTCTTTCAACTAAAGCGTTACGCTAATGAGCTAGAAGGTTTGTCGCTCAACATTCTTACACTAGCACGTGTGTCAAGCTCGCAGAGTAATGAGCGGCTCTCAATTTGTGATTTCTCTAATATCATTAAAGAGAGGATTAGATTTTTTATAGGAAATAACCAGCACATCCACTTTGACTGTAAAATATCAGATGAAATCAAATTAAAGGGCATACCGCTTTATTTTGAATTGATAGTGGATAATCTAATATCCAATGCAATTAGATACACTAGGACTCAGATAAAAGTAACGCTTGCTCAAGTAGACAGCCTGATTAGCTTTGTAGTCGAGGATGATGGCCCAGGGATCCCAGAAGACTCAATTGCTCATATTTTAATGCCATTTTCAAGGCTAGATTCTAGCAGAAGTAAATCAAGCGGTGGCTTTGGATTGGGTCTTGCGATAGTAAATACTGTTTCAAACCGTTTAGGTGGAACAGTTCATATAGAAAATAAACGATATGACTCAGGGCTGGTAGTCTCCGTTACTATATCTGATTTAGAGTTTGAATGTTCGGGCAAGTAAGGCAAAACTATTTAGGCTGTTTTATGCTCGTCACTTTCACAAACGTACCTATGATAATCTTTAGATCCCGTGATATAGACAGCGTCAAATTTACAAGCCCTATACTTGGATCATACCTTCCATAGTCTTTATTTTGGTAGTAATTAAATCTACCATCACAGCTCGAAGAAGCACGGTATGAAAAGGTTTTATGCTAAGCGAAACCTTATTTTTAGAAAAAACGCCCAGAGACTTACCTGCAAGCTCTGGGCTTAGGGAAAGGCTCAAGGTTGAGCCGTGCGCTAACTAAAAACACCTTCTAAGACTTTAGGGAGAAGTAGAAAGTAACGTTAAGTTTAGTTAACCTTTCAGCGTTTTTACAAATAAATGAACTATTTATTAAATTTATAAAAAACATAGTGTTACCTGTGATATTCTTAATCGATATTAAAAATATCAAAAGGGTATATTCAGGTTATACCCAAGTTATTAACAGGTCGTCTTTAATCAAATCACGCGGTAAACTATTTTTCACTTTGTTTTTTTGCCATTTACCCAGTCCAATGGCACTGCCACATAGCATTAGTACGACTTCTCCGGTCAGGGTTGTTGTTGTATCTAAACGGATGTCTTTGCCGTTGAAATAATCTCTGGCTTGAGTTTTTGTTAGTTCAAGTATGTTTTGCGTTGCAAGATGGCCAAATGCGGTGGCAAATTCGTGTTCTAGCCTTATCCCATTTTTGTGAGTCGTACCCACTAAAATACCGATACGAGCATATTTTATCCGAGCTTGAATTGCATCAAAACCATTGGGAAAGAGCCATACTTCTTTGTCTCTTGCCATTAATGTACCTTGAAGCTCGCTGATACCAAATTGCTTCTTTAAAACACTGGAAAAGGTTTGAGCGGTTTTTTTATCAACGGGGTTAAAAGGAAATACGCCTTTTTTTTGTTTCGGATCCTTTGCAGGAACACTCATGATCTTCGTAAATTTGGCAATAAAGAAACCTTCGCTATCATAAACTTGAGGCCAGACGTGCAGATACCCCTCGGGTGTCACAGCATCTTCAGCGCCTTCGAATAACGTTGCTAGACTCTCTATTGATACAGCGTCGGGGTAACTGTCTACTAGATATTGACAAACTTGTTGATTTTCTAAGGGCGTTAATGTGCATGTCGAGTAGACAAGACTACCACCTGGCTTTAATGCCTGAAACGCACTATCAATCAGTTGTTTTTGTACGGCCGCAATTTCAACATTAGACTCAATAGACCAATTTTTTAGTGCATTAGGGTCTTTTCGTACAGTCCCTTCACCTGAGCATGGTGCATCCAGTAAAATATTGTCGAAACATTCGTACATATAGTCACCGAAAATACAGCCATCAAAATGAGATAAGGCAACATTGTGTATTCCCATGCGTTTCATATTGGCCGCAAGCGCTTTTAAACGTGATGAAGATAGTTCATTGGCGACTAACACCCCATGTCCGCCCATATATGCTGCAAGTTGTGACGTTTTTGAACCTGGTGCTGAGGCCATATCGAGATTGATATCATTGTCAGTAATCGTGGTTTTGAGCGCTGTTGGCGGTAACATCGAGCTGGCTTCTTGAACATAGATACAACCACTCAAATGAATATCTGTATTACCAATCGCCAATTTCGCTTCTTCTATATCACTTCTTGTTATCCAAAAGCCTTCTTCACACCATGGGATAGGCTGAGCATGCCAGTCGTTCTCGCGACAATATTGCAAAAATTCAGTGATAGACATTTTCAATGTGTTCACTCTGATTGCTCGACGCAGCGGTGACTGACAGGTAGCAATAAAATCATCAATACTCAGGTGCGCAGGAAGATAAGTTTTTACATCATCTATGAAGTCGTTAGGAATATAAGTTGTTTTGTCCACGAGTAAACTCAGGTTGTAAGTTTTTCACTATTTTATACCAATTAGCTTGGAAAAATGCAGATTTGTTACCTATGTAGGCGTTTTTGAACAACTGGCTGACATCACTTGCAAATAGAGATAGAATGTTCGCGAAATATCGCGAGGTTTTGTATGTCTATTATTAAACATTTTTTGGCTGATCCCAAACTACTGTTGAATGCAGTGGGGGAAGGGATCTATGGTTTTGATTTATCTGGAAACGCAGTGTTTGTTAATCCCGCAGCGGAGCGGATGACGGGCTGGCAAAGTGCCGAATTGCTGGGCAAAAAGATCCATCAATACCATCATCATAGTCACGCTGATGGCAGTGAGTATCCCGCAGATGAATGTAAAATATATAAAACGATGTTTGATGGTAAAACACGCCAAGTACAGCATGAGGTGTTTTGGCGAAAGGATGGTAGTTGTTTTCCTGTGGAGTATACGTCTACGCCTATATATAAAGATAAACAAATTATAGGAGCAGTCGCGATATTTCGCGATGTTTCACAGCAGCACAATACGGAAAACGCATTACGCGAGGCATTAAATAAAGTTCAAGTACTTACCGAGCAGCTCAAAGATGAAAATGCTTACTTGTTAGAAACCTTAAATGAAAATTGGCAAGACTCTGGATTAGTCGGTAACAGCGATATATTTCAAGCTATGTTAGCGCAGCTAGAGTTAGTGAGTAAGACCGACAGTACAGTATTGATTTTGGGTGAAAATGGTACTGGTAAGGAGCTAGTTGCAAGAAACTTACACCGCCTTAGTGAGCGATCATCACAGCCGTTTGTCAAAGTGAATTGCGCTGCATTTTCTCCCACATTAATAGAATCAGAGCTGTTTGGTCATGAAAAAGGGGCATTTACTGGAGCCAATGAAAAACGAAAAGGGCGGTTTGAACTGGCAGATAAGGGCACAATCTTTTTAGATGAAATAGGTGAATTACCATTAGAAGCACAAAGTAAGTTATTGAGAGTTTTGCAAGAGCGCGAGTTTGAAAGAGTTGGTGGGAGTAAGTCTATTCGAGTTGATATCCGTATTGTTGCTGCGACTAACCGCGATCTGCGGCAGATGGTTGAAGAGGGGAGTTTTAGAATGGATCTCTATTATCGCTTAAATGTTTTTCCTATTCGAGTACCTGCACTACGTGAGCGTATTGAAGACATCCCTGTATTGGCAAACAATCTCATTATGCAACTCAATAAAAAGCTCGGTAAGCAACTAAAAGGTATTTCTAAAAAAGCACTCTATGCGTTACAAGGCTATGATTGGCCGGGAAATATTCGCGAGTTACAAAATATACTAGAGAGAGAGGCTATTTTATCTAAGGGGCGGTTGCTTGATTTATCTCAATCACTCAACCTATCTGAGCAAACAAGAGCAGAGCATGGTGTATTAACACTCGCGCAAGCCGAAGCCGAACATATTACAAGGGTACTTGATATGTGCAATTGGAAAATATCAGGCACAAATGGCGCAGCAGAGAAGCTGGGTTTACCGGAAAGTACGCTAAGGTCTAAAATGAAAAAGCTGAAAATTAGCAAAGATCCGTGATATTTCGCGGTTGTTCGTGATATTTCGCGATTTAATATTTTTGCTATTTTAAAAATTGTTAATAATCAATTGTTTATAAACTTTCAGATTGGTCTGAAAGTTGCAATATGAACTTTGTGTATTACCAATGTAGCAAATAACATGAAGTTTGATATCAAAGAAGAAGACATGATCATTAAGCCCTACAAGCAAGAGGGGCCAATTTACGTCAGAGAGCAAAAAGGGTTTTTTCAAAAAATAAGGAGAAACCTAGGTTGGTTCTTAATGTTAACTTTCGTTCTTATTCCTTGGATCCCATATAACGGGCAACAGGCCATATTGCTCGATTTTGGTACTCAGCAGTTTAAGATCTTCGGAGCCACTTTCCTACCACAAGACTTTATGATTTTGGCATGGATTTTCATGGTGGGTGCGTTTGCGCTATTTTTTGTCACAACATGGCTTGGACGCGTTTGGTGCGGCTATACATGCCCACAAACAATTTGGATGCTCATGTTTACTTGGGTTGAACATCGAGTTGAGGGGACTCGCAACCAAAGAATAAAACTTGATAAATCAGATTGGGATAGCAAAAAAATCGCTAAAAAAACGGCTAAGCATGCTATATGGCTGTTCATTTCAGTATTCACTGCCACCTCCTTTATGGCTTACTTTATTCCTGCAAAAGAGCTATATCTGGACATGTTTACATTACAGTGGAGTGGCCTTACCTGCTTTTGGGTATTTTTATTTGCATTTTGTACTTATGGTAATGCGGGCTTTCTGCGTGAAAAAATGTGTACCGTCGCATGTCCATACTCGCGCTTTCAATCCGTTATGTTTGATAAAGATACACTCGTTGTAACTTATGATAGCGGGCGTGGTGAAAACAGAGGTCGTCGTAAACGTAAGGATGATCCAAAGCAAAAGGGGTTAGGTGACTGTGTTGATTGTAACCTGTGTGTTGAAGTTTGCCCCGCTGGTATAGATATTCGTAATGGCTTGCAATATGAATGTATAAACTGTGGGTTGTGTATTGACGCGTGTAATGAAACGATGAATAAATTTGGTTATCAACCAGATCTGATTAAATATCAAAGCGAACACCAGCAAGCAGGTAAAAAATCAAATCCATTTAGGCTAAAAATTGTTGGTTATGGTGCGATCACGGTATTGATCATGGTTACTATGGTAATTTGGGCATTCAATCGTACACCGATAGAAGCATCAGTGATCCGTGACCGTAATGCACTGTACCGTGTTAATTATGAAGGGTTAGTCGAGAACCCTTATACCTTGAGTGTGATAAATAAAACACAGCATGACTTGACGTATACGGTAAGTTTAAAAGGATTGCCAAATGCCAAATTGACCGCACCGATGACAACCCACATTGCTGGTGGAGATATGGCATTGATCCCAGTAACAGTGACAGCTGATGGTTATGACTTAAAAGGTAAGCGGCTCCCAATTCAATTTACGATTGAGTCGCAACAAGATGCAACGATTAGTATTACAAAAGATAGCTATTTTTATAAAAACTAGCACGATTTAATGAATTGAGTACTGATTGTATGAGCTACACAAGCTAGATAGATTTGCGAAGTGTGGCTAATACAATCACTCAAGGTGTTGATTTTCCCTATACCAATTTGACTAATCAGAAATCTAGTTGAGGTGAGTAATCCTATAACCGCCACATAAAAGTCTTGCTATGTCCTTCTTTAGCGAGTGCCTTTAGTGCCAGTTAAGTCAGGTTTACTCTCTTATACTGATGCTGTATTACGCCGAACTGGTATTACACTCCCCCGACGTAATGCGCCCTCTAGTAGGGCGCTTTTTTATATGTGCATAAATGCACATCCAATCGCTAAATATCGCTATTTCTCTTCGTACTATTAGCGTTTACTATGTATGTTATTGAGAATGAGTTTTATTAGCTAAATTATGTTTAAAAATACACGTCAAAGATATGGGGTAATAGCCATCATATTTCATTGGCTCAGTGCTTTTGTAGTATTCGGCATGTTTTGCCTTGGCATATATATGGTAGAGCTAAGCTATTATGATCCATTTTATCGGGATGCGCTGTACATTCATAAAAGCGTTGGCATATTACTGTCCATATTGATACTACTGCGCTTGGTCTGGAAGTTGTTAAATCCCGCGGTTAAACCTTTAAGCGCAGCAACACCTCTACAAAGGCTACAAAACATTCTGGCGGGATGTGTTCATCTAGTTTTGTACTTAGGCTTAGTTACTTTATTTTTATCTGGATACCTGATCTCGACCTCTGATGGCAGAAGTATAGAGGTGTTTGGTTGGTTTTCCGTCGCAAGTGCGGGTGAGCTATTTGATCGTCAAAGCGATATAGCGGGCACTATTCACTTATACGTTGCGTGGGGGCTAATAGCTGTCGTTTTAATCCACATCTTAGGCGCCTTAAAGCATCATTTTATAAACAAAGATCAGACCTTAGCGCGCATGATTAAGGTTATGACTCCAAAAAAACATGAGGAATAACACATGAAAACACCATATTTAGCTGCTGGTATTGCAGCTTTGACAATGGCCGTGAGTGCCAGTGCTGCTGATTATACTATTGATACCAAGGGCGCACATGCGTTTGTTAATTTCAAGATTAAGCATTTGGGATATAGTTGGTTACATGGTCGTTTTAACAACTTTGAGGGGGAGTTTAGTTATGATGCCAAAAACCCAAATACCTCAAAGATAAATGTAGTTATTGATACAGCCTCTATTGACTCAAATCATGCAGAGCGTGATAAACACCTACGAGGCAGTGATTTTTTAAACGTGAAAGCACATCCAAAGGCCATATTTAAAAGTGAGTCCATCACGTTTAGTGACCAAACACACGCAAACGTTGTTGGCACTTTTACATTAAATGGGGTGACCAAAGAGATAGCTTTTGACGTTAAAAAAGTAGGAGAGGGTCAAGATCCATGGGGAGGCTATCGAGTTGGTTTTGAAGGCGAAACACAGCTAAAACTTGCAGATTACGGCATTGACTATGATTTGGGGCCAGCTTCCACACACGTGACTATTGGACTGCATTTGGAGGGGATCCGCAAATAATACGAACTAAGAGCTAGTCTTATTTAATTCATTTGTAATGATGTCATAAACCGCTTTGCTATCTACGCTAAGCGGTTTTCACTTATTAAAAACACTTGCCAATTGAGGTCTAAATTGCTCGGGTAGCCAGCGAGACATTGTCAATCTGTAGCGCTCGTCTTTATGGACATTCCCTAAAGCCAAACTAATTGCCGCGGCATCTTCTTGACCTTTCGCATTTTTACTGCACCCAGCAAATCCTGTTGTTATTTGAGACGTAAGGTCAAGCCTAACCTGAGTTAACTCATCAAGTTTGTCTACATGTAATTTATGATAGTAATGCTCACTTGGATAACCCAATATCACATCAACGCGCTTTTTAATTAACATGACCGTTAAGCTCGCCAGAGCATCACGCCCTGGTCTTATTGACACTTGTTTATTGGGTAAATTAGTAAGCAATGTGTCGAGCTCATCACCAAATGAGCGGTTAGCCGCAATGCCTACATTTAGCTTATGCTTTGTCACCAGTGAAGCGAGGTTGATGGCCTTATCTTTAACACCTAGAGCGTGAGCGACATCTTTGCGCAGCGCAACTGATGTTGACAATCCGATGGTCGAATACTCGTCACTGAATGCGATGTGCTGCTGACGATCTGCGGTTTTATACAAAGAGATGACACAATACTGGTTATTAACATTTGATAATTCGTGTATCGCTCTTGAAGCGGGATATAACTTATAGTTGAAGGTATAGTCAGGCATATATTGTTGAATGAGTTGAATTAGTAATTCATCTCTTCCTTGGCCTTCTAATCGATCGGCAAGGATATAATAAGGCGCAAAGTCGATGACTATCCATGTAATTTGCTTAGCATGACTCATACTGACATATGTTATTGTGAGAAAAAACAATATGATTTTAATCAAACTTTAAAGCCCTTAACGCGCATATACTAAGCTTAGCATCACCTGCGTTATTGATGATTAAATTAATGTATATTTAATTTGTATTTAATGTTTACAGTAGGGAGGGGTGTGCTAGTTTTAAATAAAGTCTTAGTTTTGGGAAAATAGACGTTTTAGAATGGTTGTAGCAAGTAGCCGAACTCTTTTGAAAATGTTTAGCGCTAACATGTCCTATTGTGTACATGACCTATTTTACTGTTCTGATTTATAAAGCATATTATACCAAGCTAAGATAGTATCTCGTTTTTATAATCGTTTTTTAGTTAGCTAATGGGAGTGTGCTTTTGTAGCGAGCCTACTATGGCGCAACACGGGCTATTTAAGTAAACCATTTCTGCATACTGCAAGCTAATTTGACGATCATGAGACCAAAAAGGTAAGGAAGCCAGTCAAACCAATAACGATAAATTATTATAAGGAAAATCTATGACTATTCTGATTGTAACCGACATATTTGGCCACACAGAGCATGTTAATCGGTTTGCTAATAGCCTTGGTAGAGATGTAAAGGTACTTTCACCTTATGTTGAGGAGCCAACGAATGTCACAGAGGCTGAATGCTATCAATTTTTTTTAGCTCAATGTGGCCATCAACGTTTTGCCGAAAAAGTCGTCGCAGCTATTGATGCTCTCAATCCAAAATTAATTATCGGCTTTAGTGCAGGCGGCGCAGCTGCTTGGGTTGCCTTATCTGAATTCAGTAGTGTCAATTCGGTCGAGCATCTGATTGCTTTTTACCCAAGTCAACTGAGAAATCACTTACAGCATAAGCCTAATTGTGATGTTTCTATATTCTTTGCCCAAGTTGAACCACATTTTGATGTTGAGCCTGTTATTGATACGCTTCGGTGTAAAAAGGGAGTAAGTTGCGTGAGGACAAGATATTTACATGGTTTTATGAATAAGCTATCTACTAACTTTGATTCTTACGCATATTCTCATTATCAATATTTTTGCCAAAGGGAAGGACGGGTTAGCTCAACCCCAGTGTTGGCTGAACCTGTTACTTTGTAGTCAGCTGGAAGACTGGGGAGTTAACACCCTCACAGTAGCCAACTTTATGCTACCTGGACTTGAAGCATAGGTGATTTGGAACTAAACCTGACACTAGTTATATGTTTTTCTTGATTATATTAAAGGAGTGTAAGATGTATCCAGAGTTACCAGACTATCGACATTTTTATAGTAATCCTATTGCAAAGCCTCCTTGTCGAATGCTTAATGCGCAAATGTATGGCTTTTTTGTTGAAGGTGAAAAAGCAAAAATTCAGGCTTATATCGATAGCACATTAAATACAGTGCCAAGTAGTGATTTCACATTCAAGGCACTAACTAATTGGTGTTTGCTAACGTTTACTGACATTGAAAATATTGCGTCAAAAGTGGCACCGTTTTCTGATTATGGATATATGCAGGAAACGGATATTATTATTTGGTTACCGATACTCAAGGTCAGTCTTGAGACCCGAAAGGCTGAACACCTTTATTGGTATCCAGCATTTATTGCGGTGAATAACATAAATGCACTTATCAATGGCAGAGAGATTTGGGGTTACAACAAATACTTGTGCCGTTATCGAATGCCTGAGCAATTTGGCAAGCCACTGCACTTTTCTCTTTCTCTAGATACCTTCAAAACATTTAACCCAAGCACCAAGATGGATTGGCATGACTTATTATCAATTTATCCAGAAGATGATGGTGAATCTTGGTTAAAAGAGGTGTTGGAAGTTGGTGACGAAATAGCAACCCTTTTTAAAGCTTCTGTATGTGATTTAGATGTGGATAGCCAATTTTTGAAGCAGTTTCTGTCCGGGTTCACACATCCACAAATGGATCAAATCCTGTTCAAACAAATTCCTGATGGTTATGGTGAAAAAGCCGTGTATTCAGCTGTGGTACACTCACCGTCTGAAGTAAAGAAAATTCATAAAATTGGCTTCATAAAGGATGACCTGCATCTTGATCTTCAACACCTAGATTCATTTCCGTTAAACAAGATGTTTGGCATCCCACTCGGTAAAAGTGAATTAAAACTTCCGTACTATGTAAAAATGGATTTTGATCAAGCGGGTGTAGAGGAGATTGTATCGACGACTTCAGGCATAACAACTCAACGCAGATAATCGAAGCTCAAAAGCGATATACGTCTGTTAAGTGGTCTCTCGGTATTGCTAAGCCTCATTATTGAGTGCATTAAACTAATGTTACGTGAATGGAATAACTATGAACAAACAGAAAGTGGCTATCCTTGGGGGCGGCGTTTCTGCTATGACAGCTGCTGTATATATGACAGAGCAAGAAAACTGGCAAGAACGCTATGACATTACAATATATCAGCAAGGCTGGCGGTTAGGAGGTAAAGGTGCGAGTGGACGCAATCCAAAACATGGTGAGCGCATCGAAGAGCATGGTCTACATGTGTGGTTTGGTGCCTATGTAAATTCGTTTCGAATGATTGAGACTGTGTATGACAAACTAGCTCGCCCAAGTAACAAGCCCATCCACACGTGGGAGCAAGCCTTAAAACCACATAGTTTGGTTGTACTTCAAGAATACATAGATAGGCAGTGGCAGACTTGGTCTGTTGACTTTCCAACTATCCCAGGCAATCCAGCAAACGGTACATTGGATTTACATTTTTGGCAGATTTTAAAACTTCTTGCTGCGTGGCTACATAAATGGGTTGACGATATAGAAGATGAAGTCGTGAAGACACATAAAACAACACAACTCATAACAAGAAAAAATAGAGATAAAAGTTTATTGGCACATTTAGGGCAGGAAGTCAGTAATTTCTTTGATGATATTGAGGACAAAGCGAAGCGTTTGTTTGATGACGCGGAGCAACAAATTCAGGAAGTGCTGTCGACTCCTAAATTATTGATTGCTCAACTAGATGCTTTTTTAACAGTAAGAGGATCAGACCATCGTTTAGGAAACAAGAAAGATCACCTAGTAGTATGGTACATGGTGCGTAAAATTAGGCGTTGGCTGAAATCAGAGGTAAATGACTTAATTGATGATAATCCGATCATAAGACGTTTATATATATGTCTTGACCTAGGTATTGCTATGATTATCGGATTATTGCGCGATAAAGTGTATTCCAGAGGCTTTGGATACATTGATAAATATGATTTTAAACAATGGCTCAGGCGTAATGGTGCTAATGAAACACTGTCTGTAGAGTCCGCTCCGGTAAGGGGATTCTATGACCTCGTGTTTGGCTACGAGGATGGTGACTTTGAAAAGCCCAATGTTGAAGCTGGAGTCGCTTCTCTTGCTATGCTGAGAATTATGCTGTGTTACCGCGGCGGTGTGATGTGGAAAATGCAGGCTGGTATGGGAGATATTATCTTTGCACCCATATACGAATTATTAAAAGCAAGAGGAGTAAAATTCGAATTTTTCAACCAAGTTGAAGCGCTCAAAGGCGTGACTTGCGGTGAAAGCAATTATGTTGATGAAATCACTATTATTGAACAGGTAAAATTAAATTCAGCGCAGTCATATTCTCCATTAATGCCTGTGAAAGACTTGCCATGTTGGCCAAGCGAACCGATTTGGGGGCAAATTGACCAACAGCAAGTTGAATTGATCCAACAGCATGAGGTGAACTTGGAATCTTATTGGTCCAATTGGGAGTCGATATACCAACACACATTTGGACAGCCACTTCCGCGGAAAACGCTAAAGCGTGTTGTAGATTTTGATTTAGTTATTTTTGGAATATCTGTGGCTGGACTTTCGCCACTTTGTGAAAATTTATTGGATCAAGATGAAAAGTTAAAGCAACAAGCAACAAATGTTAAAACAGTAGCCACGCAAGCGATGCAGCTATGGTTGACTAAAACAGACAGTGAATTGGGTTTTCATGACCCTTCACAAAGCGATGAAAGGCCAATTTTGAGTGCTTTCTCGAAGCCTTTTGATACATGGGCTGCGATGTCTAATTTACTTGAAGTTGAGGATTGGCAAGACCAAAAGCCGAGGAATATAGCTTACTTTTGTAGTGCATTTACCTGTGCCAATTATCCGCCACCATCAGATCATTATTTTCCCGAGCGTATGAAAGCTGAAGTAAAAGAAAACGGTTTAAAGAAGTTAACCAGTCAGATGCAGCCACTTTGGCCAGAAGCTTACCATGGAGATGACTTCGACTGGAACGTGTTGTTTGATAGAGGTAATACTTCTGGCGCGACAAGGTTTGACGCACAATATTGGCGGGTTAATGTAGATCCTAGTGAGCGATATGTATTAAGCGTGGTTGGCAGTAGTAAGTTCCGCCTAGCAACGAATGAGACTGTATTTAGTAATCTTTATCTGACGGGGGATTGGATAAAAACAGGAGTGAATGCTGGGTGTGTAGAGGCCGCTGTAATGGCGGGTATGCAAACGAGTAGAGCAATTACAGGTTATCCAGAGCAAATCAGTGGTGAGCAAGGGTTTGCACCATTTGACTGATATGCGGTGGAAAATGAGACCCATGACCACTCGATATTTCAAATAACGGTATTAGTGTGAGGTTTTAACTTTGGTTATCGGGTACGGAAACTACCGTACTTGATACCAAGATGTTGGGGTCGCTGTAAAACTTTTAGATGAGACAGCGCTGGAAGGAGCTATTTAAAAAAAACAATAACTTAGCTTGTTTCACACCGAGACTTCTGGTTAATTAAGTGTAATTACTTGGGGGTCGTTTTAATTCAGCTATACTGAAAGTGCAATTGCATGATATAGCTAGGGATTAAAACTATGCCACATTCAAATGTGCTGATGAACACGGTTACTCTTGCGTTACTTTTTGCTATCTCTTCAGAGGCAAGTGCCAAAGCAGAAAATATCGAAATAATCGAAGTCTATGCACAGAAAAGAAAGCAATCCATTAATGATGTTGCGATTGCCGTCAAACCTATTTTTGGCAGTCTAATCAAAGATGCCGCGGTGAAAGATACAACTGAGCTTGGAAGCCTCGTATCTAATGTAAAAATTAGCCAAAACGCGGCAGAGGGTACACCACCTGCGATAAACATAAGAGGGGTGGGACTGGTTGATTATAACACCGCGAATACTTCTCCCATTGGTTTATATCTTGATGGAATTTCTGTTGGCTCTGCAAATAATCAAATCATTAATCTATTTGATATGGAGCAAATAGAGGTATTGAAAGGGCCACAAGGGACGCTGTTTGGGCGCAACACGACAGGTGGTGCTATTTTGCTAAGGACTAAGCGTCCTGAGGATGGCGATTATGCTTATCTTACCGCCGGGATTGGCTCTGACTCCCTTTCAAGTGCCTCGACAGTAATCAATCTGAGTCTTACTAACGATAGTGCGATGAGGTTTGCCGGAAGCCACAAAAAGTACGATTACACCACATACAATCTTGATGATCGCTTTCCTGAAGCTGGTATGGAACAAAATGATGCTCGGTTAAGTTATTTTGGTGAATTTGACGATTTTAGCCTTTTCATAAAGGCTGATTATGGTCATTGGAATGGTTTGGTACAGCCAGTTGGTAACATTGGTATTTACGCAAACCCTGCTGATGGAACGAGATGTGCCTATTCACAGCTTGGCAGCAGTAATTGTGTCGATCTATTTGGCTTTAATAGCGGCAGCGACGATTTTTGGGCTGTAAGAGTGAATAACTATCAGCAACATCACAGCGTGAGCAAAGGGGTCACCGGAGAGTTAACTTATCAACTGGCTGAACAGTCGCAACTTGTATATTTGAGCGCTTTTAATCGGTTGGATCGCATACATGGGTTTAATTGCGATGGTAGTATTTTTTCACTATGCGAGGGAGAGTTAGGGCTAAAAACTGAAAAGTTAACTAATGAACTGCGATATGAGCAAGGCAGTTCACGTGGGTTTTTAACGCTGGGTTTATTTCAACTTGAAGAGCGTATTTACCAAGATAACTACAATGATCTTTTACGCGACTTACGAGGAACCGAAAACGGCTCGAGTGCAGCAACTTTCTACTATGATAACGATATAGAGATCTCCTCGCATGCAATTTTTGGTCAGTATGAGTACAGGCTGAGTGAGAAAACCGCGCTATTATTGGGCTTGAGGTATAGTGATGAAAAAGTCGACTACGATACTTTCTCCTACATGAACATCCCTTTTGGCGACAACACTGCTGGGATCTTAGTTCCTTCATACGACATACAAGGTGAAACATCGGATACCAATCTATCAGGTAAATTCTCCGTGATCCATAAGCTCGAATCAACTAAAAGCTTGTATTATAGCCTTGCAAATGGGGTTAAAAGTGGTGGATACAATGGTGGTTTCTTGGTGTCTCGCTCGGCTGCTTTACGAGCTAGCTACGGACCAGAAAAGCTGATTGCGCATGAGCTGGGCGCAAAGTTAATGTTCGAACCGATTGACCTACGCACTAACTTTGCGGCTTTCTATTATGATTATAAAGATCAACAGGTTTTTATGAATCAAGCTTCAGAGATCCCTGGAGCGCCCCCTTATCAACTATTAAAAAACGTGGGCAAGTCGACTATTTATGGAGTTGAGCTAGAAAACACTTGGGGCGTGTCGAAACAAACTCAGGTTTCACTAGATGTTGGTTATATTCCAGAGGCTAACTTTGAAGAATTTGTGGACCCACTCGGAGTTGCCTTAACAGACAATCGGCTCCCTTTCACATCCAAATGGAATATTGCAGGCCATGCTGAGCATAAATTTAGTTGGAACTCTGTCGGAGTAAAAGCGAGAGTTGGCTTTGATTATCAAAGTGAATACTATTTCGATCAAAATGAGTCGCTATACGCCTCTCAGCCGAGTTATATTCTGTGGAATGCTAATTTACAGTTCAAATATGATAAGTGGCAAGTGGGAGTGTGGGGTAAAAACCTTCTTGATAAAGAATATAGTCATTTAATCTTCGACTTAAGTAGCTTTATAGGCATGCTTGAAGATTTTAAAGGGGAAGGAAGAAGAATTGGACTTGATGTTACCTACCACTTTTAAGTTTTAATTCGTGGAAAAATAGTAATTAGATTTTTGAGGTATAAAATTGCGCAAATTAGGTGAAAAGAAAGCTGCTCATAGAAAAGGGATGCCCGTTAGCATGCGCTTTTTATCTATTTTGCTCTGTATTTTTTGGTTTTCGGGAGCCTGTTTTGCTGATCAAAAATCGTTGACGCTTTCACAACCTTGGCATTATCAAAACCTTCACAATATTGGGCGCATCTATGAGGCAACATCTAGCACCCGGTTTCCTCAGAATTGGGATGAGATACAGACTTGGGAATCCACCCAACAACCCTTTGAGAAAAGAGCTTTATTTTCAGGTCGGTATTTTTTAGTGACTAAAGTGAAGAATCAAAGTCCACTTAGTGAGTTTGTGTTATACCCCTACAACACCGTGCTGAGCAAAATTGAGTCTCGGATATACACGCCCCAATCTGTTATCAGTGTATTTTCCGGCGGTGTGGTCGAAAACGAGTTTGCATTTCACTATGGAAACCAAATTCATCTAGAGCCTAACCAAGAATATTATATTATTACTCTATTTGAGAGCGATTTCTTCTATACACCCGTCAAGCTGACTATTGAGCCGCTCAGGGACTTTGAACGCAAAATCGTATATGAAAACTTAATAATGACACTCTGCTTTGGGGTTGGCATTGTGCTGGGGTTATATAATCTACTTATTTATATCGGATCGAAAGATATTACCCACCTTTATTACGCGCTATTTACTTGTGTTTGGGTGTTTGCATGGAGTCATTTTTTTCACGTACCAGACCAATTGTTTGGGTTTTATTCAGCTAATCTTCATTGGTTGGGCTTTGCACTTGCACCGCTTACTAACGCACTGTTTTACATACACCTATTAAAGCTTAAAGATGCCCATCCAAATTATGTTTCAATTTCAATTTGGTTAGGGGTGATAGCTGCATTGGGTTTACCATTTTGCATTCTTTTTCCAGGGTTTGGCTTTATTTGGGCAACCTTAGTGACTGGTCTTGCAATGTGTTTTGGTTTATTTGTTGGGGTAAAGCGGTGGTCTGAAGGGTTTCAACCCGCACGCTATTTTGTTTTTGCTTATGTTGCTATGGCTGTGCCAAATATGATTGGTAATTTTACTAATCTCAGTTTACTTCCTGAGTCATCAAGCAATTTGTATTTGTATGGGCTGATAGGCTCGGCACTAGATGCACTTTTATTGGCTTTTGCCGTTGCTGATAAATTTAGGATCACCAGTGAGGAGAATATTGAGCTAAACAAAAACCTAGAAGCAAAAGTTCTGAAGCGCACTTATGAGTTAGAACAGGTCGCTGCAGAACTTAGAGATGCGAGTGAGGCAAAAAGCCGTTTTCTGGCAAATATGAGCCATGAAATTAGAACTCCTATGACTTCCATTATAGGTTATGCCGATGGCATTATGCTTGGAGATATAAAACCTCATGAGCGGAATCATGCAATATCAGTTATTTTGCAAAACTCGAGACATGTTTTAGGCTTGATAAATGATATTTTAGACATGTCTAAAATTGAAGCGAATAAACTCGAAGTTGAATTGGTTGAATCTAATCTCTTTCAGGCGATTGCACATGTGGACTCTCTACTGGGTAAGCAGATAAGAGATAAAGGGTTGGAATTTGCACTAAATTATCATTTCCCATTACCTGATTTTGTTGTAATAGACCCCACGCGGTTGCGCCAAATTTTGCTTAATTTAACCTCTAACGCCATGAAGTTTACCACGGTTGGGAAAATCTCAATCGATGTTGCGTGCCAAAATGAAAGGTTACTGATCACGGTGCGTGACACTGGGATAGGAATGACCGCAGATGAACAAAAGGAGTTATTTAGTGCGTTTTACCAAGCTGATTCTTCTACTTCAAGAAAGTATGGAGGAACTGGGCTTGGATTAAACATTTCAAAGAGTCTCGCGAATAAGTTAGATGGAGATATTTTTGTTGAAAGTGAGGTCGGCTCGGGCACAGCATTTACATTGTCGTTAGGGCTATATACGACGGAGAGAACTAGGTGGGTAGAAAGCTTAGCACAAATTGGGGATGTACGAGAGCATATCAAGGTGCCAGAAGAAATTACTCAGGCATTAAAAGGAGAGGTGTTACTCGCGGAGGATAATACCGATAACAGTAAGTTAATCAAACGGATCTTAGAAAGAATGGGATTATCAGTTACTGCTGTGGAAAATGGTCAACTTGCAGTACAAGCGGTGCTGGACAATGAATTTGATCTTATTCTGCTTGATATTCAGATGCCGGTTATGGATGGTGAACAAGCGTTTAGCTTTATTCAAGCGACAGGGTGCAGTACACCAGTGATTGCACTTACCGCCAACACCATGCAGCATGAAATCGATCGTTATTTGAAGTTAGGTTTTAGCGATCACCTTGCAAAGCCAATTGATAGACTTATCTTTAGTCAAAAAATAGCGCACTATCTGGATATTAAAGTAGAAGAAGAGCTTGACCTGCCAGAAGCTGAGTTTAATCAGCTGAAACAACAATATGTATCGGGATTACACGAACAAATCATACAAATTAAGAACCAAGCTAAGTATCAAGATTACGAGGCCTTAGCGAAGACGGTACATGCAATCAAAGGCACGGCTGCCATGTTTGACTGTATTGATATACATAAAATTGCCCATCAACTTGATGAAAAGTTGAAAAATAAACAGTTACAAAATATAGATACCCAGTTACATGATTTGCTAGGTGCGATGACTCGCGCAATTGAATCTGGGAAACAAAAAAGTGAACAAGCGTGAACATGCTAGCGCAGTGGCTGGAGCGCATTTAGCTGAGATGAACTTATGATTGGAAAATCGCGTCTAAGTTTGTAACTGGCATAAAGGTTAGAAAAAATAGTCGTTTTAGATAGCCGATCAAGGTGTGCAATAAATAGTTGAGCACTGTGCCTTTGTCCTGAAGGGTGTGTCATTTTGCAGCAGCGTTGAAATTGTGCAATCAACGTTCTGACAGACTCTGATTTCCCCTTTGTAGATAGAGCCAAATCTGCCTCTATAAAAAAGGCGACTCCACTCCAGTATACTCGCTGCTGCGCGTTCAAAGACCACATGTTTTCGCTGACAGATGATAAAGTGCCTGGTGCCGCCTTGGTATTGTCTCTGCCACGCTTTAATCCCGAGCGTAGTCGTAAGTTAAATTCATCGATGTCAAACACAGCATTGTCAAGCATGATGATATTTTGTAAGTAAGTGGCTAACCCTTCGGCTAGCCAAAAGTCAGGATAATCTAGTAATGGATGATAGAGGTGGGCAACTTCATGATAAATAGTCCAATCTTTAAGTAATACCTCACTAGAAGTGAAACGTTTAACATGTAACTCCACTGAGTCATATTCCCCTCGCTTTATTGCCCCCAAGGTACTGGCTCGGAAGCTAAGAAAACAGGCTCAACCGTAATGTTGAGTTTGGTTTGCTGCAAAGCGCCCAATGTCTTTTCAGTGGCCTCTATACTGTGCGAAACCCAAGTGTTGATGTGCTTCTGATCTGTATTACTTACCCAGCTTGAATACATTAATTCAATGTGTGTTGCACCTACATTATTTGTAATGCAGGCCAGCGCAAATAAAATATAAAATCTCATGTTTATCGCTTTTTGGTTAGCACTAACGCACAGGTTCACTTGAATAGTTCAGTTGAGATTATCTCAACTGAACTGAACAGTCTATTGTGTAAAACTATACAAAACATCAACCAAGGAAATTTAATGAAATTAGTTATACTCATGGTTAGTACTGCTGCCTTATCAAACCCACTACTTGGGACGTGGGAATTTGTCGAAGGGGAATATGCAACGCCAAATGGCCGTATCACCGCAAAAGCTCCCGAATTAACATCGACCAAACTTATCACAGAAACTCATCATAGTTATATCACTCAAAGTCGAGGCGAGTTTAAGTATGCGGGGGGTGGTAGCTATAAGCTAGAAGGCGATCAATTTATTGAAACGTACGAGTATGGGAATATTCCTTCTTTACTAGGAAGAACTATGTCATTCAACTATAAAGTTGATGGGAAACTGTGGCATCATGAGCTTTATGAAGATGGTAAGTTTGTTGAAAGGGAAGTATGGAAAAAAGTCGATTAATCCCAGCTAAGATGCGTTACATTTGTCACGCATCTTCCAAATTTCAAAATAAGTACACGGATACACCAGCTCCCATGGGCACTCAAGTTTTAATCAAAGTACATGCTTTTGGTGTGAATCGTGCCGATATTCTTCAACGTCAAGGTAAATATCCGCCACCTCAAGGGGATAGCGAAATATTAGGCTTGGAGGCGTCAGGTGTTGTAGTTAAAGTTGCTGATCGGGCACTTGAACACTTGTTGGGGAAAGATGTCTTTTGTTTAACCTCAGGTGGTGCTTATGCAGAATATGTGGTTGCGGAGGCCGCTTTACTTATCCCTGTCCCCTCAGGTATGTGTCATAGCTATAGTGCAGGACTCGCTGAGATATACCTGACGGCATTTGATGCGCTAATAAGAGTAGGCCAATTAAAAGCAGATGATGTGCTGCTTTGCCATGGTGGAGCATCTGGAGTTGGCAGTGCAGCCATTCGAATCGCCAAACATATTGGTGCTACAGTGGTAACTACCCAAAGCAGTGAAGAGAAAGCCCAGTATGCTATCTCCTTAGGTGCAGATCATACGATTAACTATTCTGAGTCTGACTTTGCTGAAGAAATGAAAAGACGTAATTTAAAGGCAAACGTAATACTAGACCCCGTAGCTGGTGATTATCTTAAAGCCAACCTAAAAGTTGCTGCAATGGACTGCCGTTGTATCTTATTGGCAATGCTGGGTGGAAGATACGCAGAGCTAGACTTCGCAAAAGTGTTAGCAAAGAGATTTAATCTACACGGTAGCACACTTCGGAACCGTTCAATCGCATACAAAACAGAATTAGTTGCTAGTTTTACCTCCATGTTTAGCAGTCGACTTGCAGAGCCTGAGATGCAGATCCCGATATACAAAATTCTACACTGGGATGATATTGAACAAGCACATGAGCTTTTAGAGCAAAATCTGAATCGAGGTAAAGTCGTTGTAAGAGTATGCTAATATCAATCAGCTTTTATCGTATAGCCAAAGTGTGGGTTAGTTAACTTGGTAACCGATACCACTGAATAAATTGGTTTCTTAGGTTGCTTGCCCGCCATATTTGGTCCATCTTGGCGGGTAGAGCAAGTAGCGCCAGAAAAAATAAGCAAGTGAGCAGATCCCAATACCAATATGCTAATGTATATGGCTGGCTGAAAGGCTGTAAAAAGTAAATAACAATGGTATGAAAACTAAAGACGGGTAGGGCATGTTGCCCTAAAAAAACTGGATATTTCAACGTAAAGACAAAAGGGACACTACGCATTAACAACATAAAGAGATAGATGACAAGCAATAAGTTGAATTGGTATACGAGCGAAGCGCTACCGCTACCATAGACGTACGGCTGCATTAACTCAGGAGCCGTGTGTTTAATGACGACTATAGTTCCGAGCAACGAAAGTAGAAAAACTTTAATGCCCAAGGGAAAGCTAAACTTTATATTCTTATCATATTTTAAGTAGCTAAGGAGGACACCCATATAAAAATAAATTTGCCATGAAAAGGGGTTAAAGTAGCTAACATTCGTTGATACATCTAAACCTAATAGCTCAAGCAACGGTGTAAACCACTGCATAGTTACAAATTGAGACATCAACCAAATAAAGACGGTGATGGCTGCAACCCTAGTCGCATTCCCTCGTTTGATGGCACTAATAGCAAAAGGAAGTAAGATCATAGGGACTAAATACAATACTAGAATATCGTGGTAGCCCGGTTGCTCTAACAATAGCAAGGCTAAAAAATAGCTCTGCGTGGGGCTGACAAACCAGTTCGCTGCGTTAAAAAATCCTGACCATTGCGATACGTATATCGGAAATATTCCGACTAATGTAAAGGTTAACGTGATAGCTAATATATGAAAGCTATAGATAGTCCAACAACGCTGCCAAATTTTAGTCTTGAGTTTAGCGCTGTCTTCGCTGTATCGTGAGTAAACCAAGTAAGCAATAAAGCCTGACAAGAAAACAAATCCTTCGGCTGCAGACACAAGTCCTAATGGTGCTCGGGTGATCTGCGGAATGAAATTACCATATAAATGATTACAGGTAATAATGATAAGAAGCCAACCCCTTAACCCATCATACACTGTATACCTATCCATTTATTTTTCTTTCCTTGAAGTGCCTAGCGATGTTATATCGACTTCTTAATTAAAAAATTGGTATTACTTTGTTCCTTTTTTAAAAATATTGCTAATGAAATATTTTAATAGACATATATTTTGCAAAAATTTTTATGGAGATAAGGAAGTATTGGATATATTAAGACTTATTGAGTTTTGGTACAACCGAGTGGATTCGAACCACCGACCCCTACCATGTCAAGGTAGTGCTCTAACCAACTGAGCTACGGTTGTACAATTTTTTGAGGTGTTTTTGGTACGACCGAGTGGATTCGAACCACCGACCCCCACCATGTCAAGGTGGTGCTCTAACCAACTGAGCTACGGTCGTACTGACGTTTATCAGGGGAATCCCTGTCAACGCGTTGTAATATATAGTGACTGAGCGGTTGGATCAAGCGCCTTTCCTAATTTTTTGATTGTTTGCCTTTTTTTTGCTCATGATGGTGTTATTTCACACAGTTTATAAAAATTTTGCCACCAAATGACGTGCGCTTTAGCAGAAGCTTTGAGTTCGTCTAAATGCGATTGCAGCATGAGCGGATCAGAAATGCCATGTTTTTCAAACACTATCTGAATAGGTTGCCAGTCTCGGATGAGCTGCTGTGTTATTGATGTTAACATTGCTTGATATGGCTGTATATCGTTCAGGTAGTACTTAGAGAAAACATTACTAATAATGTGTGCCTGTTTTCTGTTACTCCCTTTGCGACACACGCCTTCTTCTAGCTTGAGATTTTTCATTTGTAAAGTGGCAGCGGTATTGAACTGTGTTTGTTTACGTAAACTGGTCAAAAGTGACGATATAAATCGGTGAGATAACGTTTTTAATGCAGGCGTTATGGTGGTTGCTGCAATCTGATCGGGATCATTTATATTGACAGCCACATCAGCGAGTATATTAACAGCCGCTAATGTGTCGCCCATTAGTGCGGTTGGTTCTGGTGGGATCTCTGAGGTAGTTAATAACCCAAGGCTTGCGAGCTCTTTTTCATTAGTCATCATATGTAGAAAAAACAAAGGCAGTTGCGTTCGCTTTTCTGCCAGAGCTTGGATCAAGATTTGGCTGAGTTCTTTCTTGGTTTTGGGATGAGTAATGCAGTCGGGAGCATGCTGAAGGAACTCAATGGTATACTTTAATCGCTCACTCGGATAACTTACTTTCCCTAATTGGTTGTTCTGAGCTGCAATTAAGTTCGTTATTTTACAATGCCCAGTTTGGGCAATATCTAAAACAGAAATGCTCAGCTCGCTTTGCGGCTGAGATACTGTTTGTATGTCAATGTTATGAAGTGGTTGAGGCTTAACCACTTCAATATCACTGGCTGAAGCAAGTCTACTTTGATAATCTGCAAACGTATCCGACGGCTGCTTTGAGCAAGCAGTCACAAGTAATATGATAATTAGACTAAGTATTTGCTTTGCTAATTTCAAAATTCACCCTCTTATTCACGCATGTCACCAGCAACACCGCTGCGGTACTCAACCCGATTATGATACCAATCCAAAACCCTTGTGGCCCCATCGCTGTTGTGATCCAGTCTGTCTTTGCCAACATATACCCCAGAGAAAATCCAATTAACCAATAAGATATAAATGTTACCCACGATATTGGCTTGGTGTATTTTAATCCCCTTAACACGCCGTTTGCAGAGACTTGTAACGCGTCTGGTAATTGATACAAACATGCTAAAACCATAATACTGGTCGCAAGAGCAGCAACTTCCTCATTTTTCGTATATAGCCACACAATACTATCTCTACTTATATACGTCACCACCGCGACAAATAGTGCAATTAAGATTGCCAAAGTAAAGGCTGTTTTTATTGCAACTCGAAGGTTGGCTGTTGCTCCTTGTCCAGTTAAATTTCCAATACGTATAGCGATAGCCATAGATAAACTAAGAGGCATCATGAACAACATGGTGGTTACACTTGCTGCAATCTGATGACCGGAGACAGCTATTGAGCCTAAATCCGCAATAAATAAAGGAATACAAGCGAACAGCGTGACCTCAAAAAACGTTGCTAGGGCAATGGGAAAGCCAAGTGCGGCAATATACTTCATGACCGATAGATTTGGCTTGGAAAACCCAGTAATCAGAGCCTTACCTGGAATATGTTTACTTTTTAGGCTGTAAAGCCACTGAACGATTGCCATAGACCACAGCACAATTGTGGTGGCTAAACCACACCCAGCGCTACCGAGGGCTGGCGCGCCAAATTTTCCGTAAATAAAGATGTAGTTCGCAATGATGTTGATACCAAGCCCCACGACACTGATATAGAATGCGGGTTTGGTCTGTCCTACACCTTCTGTTACGTTGCGATAAACTGTGAATATTAAAAAGCCTAAGAGTCCCCATTTAACAAAATCGATGTAACCTTGTGCGAGACCTTGCACGTTGTCACTAGCACCGATGTTGCTAAAAACAACTGGCGTATAATTAGCAATTAAGATCCCGATAGAAAACAGCCCTAAAGATAAATACATACTTTGCTGAAAAAACTGTTTTATGCCAGCTTGGTCATTAGCACCATGACAGTGTGCCACTATGCTCGTTAATGCCAGCAAAATACCTTGCAAACTGAATATTAAAGGGTTCCAAACACCCGTCGCTATGGAAAGAGCGGCGAGGTCTTCAGCGCTTACCTGGCCTGCCATCATAGTATCTACAACGGTCATGAGTACTAAAGTTACTTGTGCAAGAAAAACGGGGATAGCCAACTGTAACAAACGTCTAGCTTCCCAAGTTGAGAAATTCATGATGCGGTACTGCTTGAGGAATAAAGCGTTATTTTATTTTAGCAAAAGACATATAGCAAAACTTTGCGGTTTAATACATGCGGTTTATATCCGAAGGCTTAATTGTTTTCTAGTCTGGGCTGCGATCCAAGTTAAACTAACTGGAGGTAAAATATCATGTGGATATTGAGTACACCTTTTCAGTTGATTTAGTTACAATCCAGTTTCTGAAATCATGAGGGTAGATATGTTTACTGGAATTGTTCAAACCAAAGCGACAGTTGTATCAGCCAAACGAGAAGAAAACCTAGTCAGGCTAGTGGTGTCTGTTGGCAGCAAATATTTAGATAAACTCACATTAGGTGCAAGTATTGCGATTAATGGATGTTGCCTCACCGTAGTGCACTTTGAACGATTAGACAATGATGTGGTCGGTCAGGTTAGCTTCGATGTGATTGATGAAACGTTAACGTTAACAAACCTAGGCAATATTACGCGAGGAGAGCAGGTTAATTTCGAGCGCTCAATGACATTTGGCACAGAGCTTGGCGGACATATTATCTCAGGGCACATTCAAACTTCTGGCCATATTAGCGTGATTAAACGCAGTGCTGGCAATGTAAAAATGCACATTGCTCTACCGCAAGCATGGCGAAAATATGTTATGTATAAAGGCTTTATTGCAGTAAATGGGGCGAGCCTTACAGTAGGGGAAGTGGACAAACATGGCTTTTGGCTTCACCTAATACCAGAAACATTGGCGCTAACCAATTTAGGTACTTGTAGTGAGAATGATACTGTTAATATTGAGGTCGACCAGCAAACCTACACGATAATAAATACCGTAGAAAATTACATGAAAAAGCAGTCCTTGCTGGAGCATGTTAGCGATTAAATGGTGTCGTGGGTGTTTCGCTTTTTTGACTTTTGCTGACGATACGAAACCAACTAGGCTTTATACTTGTTCAATATCAAGGAATGAATCTGACGCGGATTGCGATAAACATTTATTTAACCAGAAGTTTGGAGAAGGAGTGCTCTACCTCTTTACTGTCAGGGCACAACTTGCTTTACCTTCTTATCTAGCCCGAGAGTTTTAGGGAAAGCTGTATTGTCGACAAGACTTTCTCGCTTCAAAAAAGAAACCTTAAGCAAGCGAGTCCGTATCTTTGAGCCTACACTTTAAGTTACTCAGAATATTTGCTCATCGTCGCTATCAACTCTTAACTCAAGTTTGTTATGCAAATGATCGAGATGCATATTTAGATGTATTGGGCTACAGCATGCTGCGCAGTCCTCATAGTAGTCTTGATCACCTTCACTGGTATCTAGGCTAACGAAAATATGGTGCCCGCAGTGCGGGCATTCGATACGTTGCTGGTATAGATTTTTCATTGGCCCCCCACAAATATTGGCCAAGATGTACTCCGACTAATTATAGTTCATTATGACGAAAATATGGCAATTACTTGAGTATTGCATTTACCTGCTCTGCGGCATCCCGTAGGTATTTGCCAGCAAATAGGTTAGCTTGAACTAACAGCGGGTATAGCCTATAAATTGCTAACCTTTGCGACGCATTGTCAGCAAGTGGGTAGATTGAACTATAACCTTGATAAAATGCCTCTGGGAGTGGGGCAAATAAAGAAGCCGTAGCGATATCGATCTCCCTATCCCCATAATAGCAAGCCGGTGAAAATAACACTGGCTTGCGCTCACTGAAACCAATGTTGCCATGCCAAAAGTTACCATGAACCAATGAGGGCGCGACATGATGTGGCAATAACGGTTTGAGGTGCTCTACAAACGTATCTATATCGGTCAATACAACGCCTTTTTCAGCGAGTAATTGAAGCTGCCAGCCGATTCTTTCCTCGGCGAAAAATACTTCCCATTTTTTGTGCCACTGATTTGGTTGAGGTAGCTCATGGATATAGTTATCTTCTTCCAGTCCATACATCTCTTGCTCGTGACGTTGATGCAGTTTTGCTAGGTTTTCACCGCATTCAAGCCAATTTTCGTTACGATGATCAAGTTCTAGCCACTCTAATACCAAAAAGCAAAATTCTACACTGGTACCGAGGGTAATGGTGTCTGCGATTAAAAAGTCCGAATCGCGAATGAGCTTCTCTCTGTTGTTTACTTCACACTCAAAACGCTCAAGCGCTTGTATGGGAGCCACCTTCACCAGAAATTGATGATGCTGGTTAGAAATTTTGTATAGCTTTTTAGAGCCATAGCTTTTAAGTGTCTGTTTTGAAGACAGTTCAAATGTTTCATGAAGAGATTCAGAGATTTGTTGGTTGACCTTGTTCCACATAAGTAAGATCCAACAGAGCCACTTAGTTTAAAATATGGTTGAAATTCTCAAGATCACAAATACTTGAGGCTTTTTTATAAAAAAAATAGAATATCGGTCAAGCGATTTTATCCAAAGGAAGTACATTGAATAAAAATATCATTACCAATTTGACTGCGGCGGTCATCACAGTATGCGGCCTGGTGTGGCAGCAGGATGTGGTGTTTTCAATAGGGCTATTTGCGTTATCAGGAGCGATGACAAATTGGTTGGCGATACATATGTTATTCGAAAAGGTACCATTCCTATACGGATCGGGGATTATCACGATAAAGTTTGAGTCGTTTAAAGCATCTATTCGAGAACTTATTTTGAGTGAGTTTTTCAGCAAAGAAAAGTTAGAAAAATTTTTAAGTAATGAACATCCCAAATTCGATTTAACTCCAATAGCGAACAAAGTTGACCTAAACCCTGCATTCGACAGATTACTCAACGTGATAGAGGCCTCTCAATTTGGTGCAATGTTACAGATGTTCGGTGGTACAGAAGCCGTCCAGCCACTGAGGGAACCATTTATTGAGAAAATGCGCGTCGCTATTATTGAGCTTGGTGAACAACCCGAGTTTGACGCTGCTGTTAGCGAAGCCTTGAGTGCTGGACTAATGGGAGATGACATTCACAAGACGATTGAAACGGCAGTAGATGAACGACTGAACGAACTGACTCCTAAGATGGTAAAGGAGATTATACAAAATATGATTAAAACACACTTAGGCTGGCTCGTAGTTTGGGGTGGTGTTTTCGGTGGATCGTTTGGTTTACTAACAGCGTTAGTTTGACCTATTCAATGGGTTAATGCTCAAGTCACCGCATTTTTCTGGGGATAATGATAAAGGCGTAGTCAGGGTATCTACGCCTTGGATACTAATTGCTAACTTAGGGTCGCCGGCTTAGTGATTACCTTGAGCCGGAGACATGTATGGTTTTGTCAGAGATTTTTGCTATGTCTTTGATGCTCGTTTTTACATTTTCATCAGCACCTAAATACTTTGCTACAGTATTGAAGCCATAGGTGGCTGCAAATTCGCCGACAGGAAGATCGTTACAGTGTAGCTTGTCTTCAATGATACGCTTATCTAAACGGCTACTTTTTAGTGTGTTATGTAGATGTAGCTTGTTGTCTTTAACGACAGACATACATACTTTGGTGGCGATCGAGTCGTCTGCGGGACTGAAATTAGCAGCTGATGCGCTAGCGGCAGCAAAAAGTGAAGTAAGACATACTAAATTGAACAGTTTCATGATTAGCTCCTTGGCTATCTCTTGGACACCTAGTTAGTATTGCCAAAGATCCTCGTGAATGCTGTAAATCAAGTAATTCGGAATGTAATAGAGTATTACAAGTGTGTATTTGTTTTTTACTTCCCTGTTTTAAAAGGTATTTTTTTCTCCACTCCGTCATATTTGGAAAAGTTTTTTTATCAAAATAAGAATATTTACATTTAATTAATGCGGCATCTCACAAAAGCATGCGATTTTTTAACCAATGGACGGAAATATGTCAAAACGTGTCAATACTGACGTTAATTTACATTCCAGATCAATGGTTAGATTTTGTCTCTCCCGAATGTCAAAACATACGTTATAATAAGGGGCGTTCGTCGTAATTACTTGTCACTAAAGCGCATAATTGCGTAAATTAGTGGTGTACAAGTTAAAGTCACAAAAAAACAATAGAGATGACAAAAATGGTTAAATATACTCCCTCCATAGTTGTAGCTGGTATTGCCGCTGCGCTGATGGGTTGTCAGGACAACGGCCCTCAGAAAGAAAAAGTAACAATAGAAAAAAATCCCTATCCGAGCACGTATAAAGCAGTACCTTCACGATCCACTTTAATTACTAATGCAACTGTGTTAACGGGGACTGGTGATAAGATTGAGCAAGGTGATGTGTTTATTGTTGACGGGAAAATCCAACAAGTTGGCAAAGATTTGTCCGTCACAGCTGATACCACAATAGATGCACAAGGTAAGTGGGTCACGCCCGGCATTATTGACGTGCATTCACATCTTGGTGCTTACCCTAGCCCAAGTGTAGAGTCACACAGTGATGGTAACGAGATAGTTAACCCAAATACCTCACAAGTTTGGGTCGAACATTCTGTTTGGCCTCAGGATCCCGGGTTTAACCGAGCTCGGGAAGGGGGGATCACTACATTACAGATCTTACCAGGCTCAGCCAATTTATTTGGGGGTAGAGGGGTTACATTGAAAAATGTGCCAGCACCAACAATGCAAGCGATGAAGTTTCCAGATGCACCTTACGGCCTCAAAATGGCATGTGGTGAAAACCCTAAGCGCGTATATGGATCAAAGGGCGTCGCACCGTATACTCGTATGGGTAATATGGCTGGCTATCGAGAAGCGTGGATTGAAGCCGGTGAATACAAGCGCGCTTGGGAACAATATGAAGCAGAATATGCTGCTGGCTTGAATCCAGATGCACCGAAACGTGATATCAAACTTGATACCTTACGTGGAGTGTTAGACGGCGAGATTTTAATTCATAACCATTGTTATAAAGCTGAAGAAATGGCCATGATGATCGACTTGTCAAAAGAGTTTGGTTATCACGCAGGGACATTCCATCACGGTATTGAAGCATATAAAGTTGCTGATCTTTTGGCTGAAAATGGTAACTGTGCGGCACTTTGGCCAGATTGGTGGGGCTTCAAAATGGAAGCGTACGATATGGTTCAGGAGAATGTTGCTATTGTTGATGCAGTGAAGAACTCTTGTGCAGTGGTTCACTCAGATTCAGGTACAACTATCCAGCGCCTAAATCATGAAGCATCAAAAGTGATGAATACAGCTAATCAGTCAGGCTTCAATATTAGTGAGCAACATGCTATCAAATGGATCACTGCCAATGCAGCAAAATCTCTTGGGATCCAAGACAAAACTGGATCGCTTGAGCAGGGTAAGCAGGCCGATGTGGTGATCTGGAACACGAATCCTTTTAGTGTTTATTCTCAAGCAGAGCAGGTATTTATAGATGGTGGCAAAGTTTATGACCGCAACGATGAAAAATACCAAGCAGTTAGTGACTTTATGTTAGGTCAAAAGTAAGGAGTTGATGAGATGAAAACCATGAAATTAGCCATGATCACTAGCGCTTTACTTGCTCATTCGGCTGCATTTGCAGAAGTCACTGCAATTACAAATGCTACTCTACACACCGCGACGGCTGAAGGGGTGATTGAGGGGGCCACGCTACTAATTGAAAACGGTAAAATAAAAGCGATTAATCCAAATAACATAAATGCTGATGTGACGATTGACGCCAGTGGTAAAATTATCACGCCAGGGTTTATCGGCTCCATGAACCAACTAGGTTTGGTTGAGGTGGGGGCAGTCGCAGCCTCTCGGGACGCCGGTGATGACGCAGCTGGTATAGACTTTGATGCAAGTACTGCATTTAACCCTCGTAGTAGCTTGATCGCGTACGCAAGAAAGGGTGGTGTTACACAAAACTTAGTTACGCCCTGGGGTGGCAAAAGTGAATTCGCAGGGCTTGGCTTTGTGGTTGATTTATCGGGTACGTTTGATAGCGTAACTGATAGGCAAAGCGCTTTAGTTATTCACTTGGGTGCCAAAAGCGAAGGGTCTCGTGCAAAGTCATTAGATAATGTCGTCAAAAAGCTTGCGTCGCACCAAGAAAAGCAAAATAAAAAGGATGATAAAGACAAAGCTAAACCAACCGCTGAAGAGCAGGTGTTAACTCAAGTGTTAGCGGGCGAAATGCCAGTTATTGCTTCGGTATCACGAGCTTCAGATATATTAGAAGTGATTAAAGTTAAGGAGCAGTTTGGCCTTGACCTAATCATTAAAGGTGCTAATGATGCTGTATTAGTCGCTGACGAGTTAGCTAAAGCTAACGTGCCAGTTATCCTCAGTGCGGTGTCAAATTTACCCTCTAGTTTTGATTCTATGCACGCAAGCCTTGATAATGCTGGAAAGCTAGAAAAAGCCGGGGTGAAAGTTATTTTGTCCATTGGTGGTGATGGAAGTCACAATGTTTACCAGCTGCGTTTTGATGCAGGTATTGCTGTAGCAAATGGTATGAGCCATGCTGGCGCATTAAAGGCAATTACTGCAAACCCAGCGGCTGCGCTTGGTATTGATGGTGGTGTAATAGAAGTTGGCAAGCGCGCAGATATTGTGATGTGGAGCGCAGATCCTTTTGAATTTAGCACTACAATTGATAAGATTTGGATCAATGGCGAGGAAGTGTCTACCGAGTCACGCCACGATAAACTAAGAGACAGATATACGACAGATTCTGATATGCCAAGAGCGTATACGAAGTAATATAGTTAAGAATAGCTTAAAAAGCCTAAAATCGTCTAAGGTTTTAGGCTTTTTAAATTATAAATAGCTTTGTATAGCGTTGCTATTTTTCAAACAGGTTATGTACTCGTGAATTCAAGCCCGAAGCGTACTTCTCGTTAAATTAGGCTGCTTTGCTTAATTCATCGAAATATCACGGCTGATTGCCTAAGCCCTAGGAATTTTCTCGGCCTCGCATTTAGCGCCTGTTTCTTTTTTCACTAGTATATAGCGAAGTTTAGGTTGAGATTAATCAGGCACCGTCACACTGAGTTGAAATCTCTATCTTAATTATATTGTTGTTTAAAATATAATAATCTAAAACATTTAAAATTCTCTTTTTATTAATGTTGATTTTGGTTGTTTTTTAAACTACCCTTGGTTTTAAAGTAAATATTTAAGGATAAATATATGAAAAGAACATTTGGAATAAATGATTTTATAATCTACTTTGCTTTTGCCTTAGTCTTCAGCTGTAATGCTCAGGCTAATTCTGAACTAAACACTGATCTTAAACATAATATGACAGCCTGCCATGGATGTAGCGAAAGCTATAGTCAATCTGCCGCTAAAGACACATGGGAACCTGGGAAAAGTGGCACTATTTTCGTATTTAATTACCCAGCATGAACACTTAAAAAGTATTATGTATATTATGAGTGGATCCAAGTTGACCCTACCCTGCGAGTCCCAAAAAAAGAGTGAGAGCTGAAGTATTATCATCTAGAGAAAGAGAGTATGGGCAAAATATTGTTCAAGTCTTTAATGATTTTAAAGAGCGCTCATTAACCTATGAAGTTAACCGAGGCTCTCTCCATACTGATATAGTTGTTAGCTCAAGTCCCTATGGTAACAACGCTTATGACTTTGTTCGGAGTTCACAAATGCGAGATGAATTATTTGATACGCACTTTCGGCTTGGATATAATAGAGTTTCAACCTTAGTAAATAGGGTTACTTCTGCTCTTAACATAAAAAGATTTGCGATCTTTTCAGAGAAATTTGATTTTAATATAATTTTTCCAGATGGCTCATACGTAAAAGTTGAACCTAACCTACATAGACAAACCTATAACATAGTTGAAGTTAAAGATGGAGACGGCAACACCATCCCTGTCACGCCCCCCAATACACCACAGTATTATCAGCATAGGCAATGGGCTCGTTATGAAAATTTCAAAGAGTATGTGTCAGAGCTAGGCCTAAGAATGCGACAAGCTGAATTGTCTCGCTCTTGCCCGAGAATAAAGACGAGTTGCACTATTTCCTCTGACAATAGTCGGATGACCTGCTTAGCGTCTTGTAGTTAGTCAGTGACTTTGTAACTCATTAATATTATATATAAAAAGGAATAATTATGAATATTAACTTTAAGATCTCATTTGTATTTATCTTGTTTTTCAGTTTTATTTGCCATTCAAGCACAGAGAAAATGAGTAGTAATCAATTTAGATTATTAGGTGGTTGTCATGGATGCCAAGATATTGAGGCTAGAAGTGTTGCAATAGAAATATTAGGCATAGGCAATAATGGCATTGTTTTTATTTATGATTTTGTAAATAGAAACTTGAGCAAGGTCGAAATTTATCATGATAAAGCGAGTGTTGAGGGTGAGCAAGTTTACATACCGCAATACAGAGTACTTTCATTAACTGAAAAAGAGTCAATGGCGCTTGAACCACTAGAATCATTATTTCTGGAAAGCTTGAATTATGGTAGCTATTTGAGCGAATCACCCTACTTGATAGCAGCTCACCAGGTTGAAGGGGATTGGAGCAAGGAGAATGCAAATGACTTTATCTTAACATCGGCGATGAGAAGTAGCTTAAATAAGGAAATTATTGTTAATCTAAAAAGTCGTATCAAGCCTTTGCTAATTTCAATTAGAGATATTTTGGATATGGATACCAATGAACTTGTAGATTTAAAGCTCCTTCATAAATTAGTGTTTACCGATGGAAGTTATGTGCTTGCGGTTGAAAGTGAGCAAAGTGACGGCGAGGATTTTAAAGTACTTAATGCTTACGATAGCCAGCATAACGTGTTGGAAACGTACTAAGAGAACTGATTCCAAATGCTTAATTAGGAGCCAATATGAAAAAATATCTTTTAGGGCTATTATTAATATTTCTCTCATTAGTGAGCTTTATAGCATACTGTGGTTTTCAAGCTAAATATAATGTCTTAACCAGCTGTCATATGTGCTCCGATTTAAAAAAACAAAGTGAGGCAATTAGAGCGCATACGGGGCAATTAGGAGAAAAGGTTTATGTCTATGACTATAGCTCACGAAGCTTGTCAAAATATCAAATAGCATCTAAGTTGGTATTGACGGACAATGGCGTTGTGGATATTGATTATGCAGTGCCTGAACCATTGTCTATAGATGAACGGTTGGCTCAAGTAATGATTGATAAAGTTTTTGATGGGGTAATTGCTTCAAACTAATTTTAACTTATTATGATTAAATATGAAGCTTATGGAGTAATAAGCTTCATATTTTTTATCAAGTATTATCAAATACATTTGGCGGGTTTTGGCAATCCGGCTATTTTTGTTGCTTGTTTGGCTGGGCCTTTTGGAAATAGCTTATATAAATAGATGCTATTACCTTTATCTTCGCCTAGTGCTTTAGCCATTGCCTTTACCAGCATGCGGATCGCGGGGCTGGTGTTGTATTCTAGGTAAAAACTTCTTACAAACTCGATGACTTCCCAATGTGCATCTGAAAGCTCAATATTTTCTTCTGCGGCTAGAAGGGGTGCTAAATCTTTAGTCCATTGAGTATGATCTAGCAAATAGCCTTGTTTATCTGTCTCTATAGTGTGGTTGTTAAATTCTAGCATGATGATTACCAAGTAATTGAATTGTTCATCGTAATGGTCAGCTCAACCCAGTCTTTGTCAGAAATAAGCTTTACTCCGGCTTCTGGGACAATACCTCTGGCACTGGCGCAAGTTTGCAGCATCACCACATTTGCATCCCCAGCTGAGATACGCGTTTGCCCAAAGCAGCCATCATTACATAATAAAATTGTGTCGTGATGGGATACAAACTGCAGCTGATTGCATGCTTCGATACTAGAAATAATATGTAGCGTACTCATAGTGTCACCACAAAGTCATGTTGTTTGATTAACGCAAGGATTTCATGTTGATTTTTGATTTCAGTAGCAACAGCAAGGGAGTGTGCCGATACGTTGAACTCCTCCATCGCTGACTGACAGGCATAAACCCGCTCGACATCATAAATTTCCAGAGTTTTTAATTGCTTAAACATGTCTTTTAAACCCAGTAGTGGAGCATTAAGGGCTTTCTGGAGCGATAGCACAGCAGAACCGGTAAAAAGCCAACTTACTTGTTGATCAATCGCTGCATAGATTAGTGCGACATCGAGCGCTTCTTTCAGACTATTTTGGTCAAATGGACTGGTTTGAGAAATAATTAACACGTTTTTACTCATTTAAACTGCACCCACTTATCAGACTTACTCGAGATCATGGCAAACTCCGCAAGGCCAGCAACGGTGAAAGGGCTAACGTCTTCGATGTTAACGCCGCGCTTTTCCGCAGCGGTGACACACAGCAACAGGGGGATCCCTTTATCTTTGATGCGTTGCCAAAGTGCGTTTAGTTGCAATTCGTCGGAAGCGTGTATGATATTTTGACTGGCGTGATAAACACCATCTTGGTATAGAAAGATACACGCGATTTGATGGTCACTTTTAATAGCGGCATCGACATACCGTTCTAGTAAAGTTAACTTTGATTGTGCAGCTACGCCAAAGTGCACTGATATGGCTATTTGACTCAAATTTTACTCATAAAAAAAGCCCCGTAATGGGGCTTATTTTATCAGAAATTCTGAGTTAGTCATCCGACGCACCTAAAAGGGCAAGGATACTGGTAAATAAGTTATAAATACTTAAATACAAGCTCACAGTTGCAAGCACGTAGTTTGTCTCGCCGCCGTTGATAATTCGGCTTGTATCATAAAGGATAAAGCCAGACATTAATAAAACAACTGCCGCGTTAATTGCCATAAACGCGATGCTCGATCCAATGAACAAGTTTACTAGGCTTGAGATAATAACCACGATTAAACCAACCGTTAAAAAGCCACCCATAAACGAGAAGTCTTTTTTGGTTGTTAGTGCATAAGCGGATAAACCAAAGAAAATGAGTGCGGTCGTACCAAGCGCTTGTGCGATTAGCATACCACCGTTTGGTAATGCTGCGTAATGGTTGAGCATCGGACCTAAACCAAAACCCAGAATACCGGTGAACAAGAAGACCAAACCTATCGCGGATGAAGAATTTGCCTTTTTACCTATTACGAATAACAAGCCAAAAGCCACAAGTGAACATACAATCCCCGTAATTGGCGGAAGTGCCATTGTCATAGAAATTGCAGCGGTTACGGCGCTAAATGCCAATGTCATAGCCAACAGGAAGTAAGTGTTTTTCAACACTTTATTGGTTTCCATTGTCGACATTAGCGGTTTTGCAGTGTTGTATGAATGATTGAATGCCATGATTCAAGCTCCTTAGTAAGACATGCTGTCCCAAAAATAACTCGGACAAGAGTATCAATAGTTATATGTTGGGGCAATGGTTTCTAGATCAATATCGCTGTTAATGTGATTGTATATATCATAGTTTCTTTTTAGCTTAAGACATTGAATATTGTGATAAGTTCGCAGAAACACAGCAAACAGCTTAATTTTGATTGCTAATTATCCGAAAGGGGCGAAATTTACGCAAACAGTCAAAAAATTTAAAAAAAAGCTTCACAAGCGCAGGGGGATTCTCTATTATTCGCCCCGCTGCGGAGAGATGGCTGAGTGGTTGAAAGCACCGGTCTTGAAAACCGGCATACGTTAATAGCGTATCTAGGGTTCAAATC